>NZ_JBIAMS010000005.1:0-344251 GCF_042874195.1 Streptomyces sp. NPDC004134
AGCCGGTGGCCGCTCGACTATGCGGGCCTCATCCCGATGCCGGAGCAATCCCCCGGATCAGGTCGAACCCGTACACCACTTCCCAGGACGCAACCCCGCCCGCCCCGCCCCGCGAACAACCACCCTCCCGGCGCCAATCCCCCGGACCCGACCCGCCCCACCCACCAGCCCGCCCCACGCACCAGCCCCCCGTTCGCACCGGCCACCCCGCGCACCGGCCCCCGGTTCGCACCGGCCACCCCCGCACACCGGCCCCCGCGCACCAGCCCGCCCCCTGAACCAGCCGCGTCACCAGACCCAGCCCGCTCCACGAACCACCACCCTCCCTGCGCCTGACCCCCAGACCCAGCCCCCACCCCTCCCCGCACACCAATCCACCCCGCGCACCCACCGGCCCGACCCGTACCGCCCCACCGCCCCCACCGCCCCCGAGAGGAGCCGCGTATGCGAGCGGACGAGGTCGTGACCCTGGGACGTACCGGCGTGGCCGTCACCCGCCTCGGGCTGGGACTCGCCTCCATCGGCGGCCTGTTCGCCCCCGTCTCCGACGAGGACGCCGCCCGCACCGTCGACCGCGCCTGGGACGCCGGCGTCCGGCTCTTCGACACCGCGCCCGTCTACGGGTACGGGCGCTCCGAACGCCGCGCCGGCGCCGCGCTCGCCGGCCGCCCGCGCGGGGCGTACGCGCTGTGCACGAAGGTCGGCCGGCTCATCGTGCCCGGCGGCACCGACACGCAGCCGATCTGGGCGGACCCGCCGCCCGGCGTCGGGCCGCGGCGGGACTACTCGTACGCCGGTGTCATGCGCTCGGTCGAGGACAGCCTGGCGCGGCTGGGTCTCGACCGGATCGACGTGCTGCACGTCCACGACCCGGACGAGGACTTCCCCGTCGCGGTCACGGCCGCCTACCGGGCGCTGGCCGAACTCCGCGCCCGCGGCACGGTCGGCGCGGTGTCGATCGGCGTGAACCACGCGCCGGTGGCGGCCCGTTACCTCCGCGAGGTGGCGGCGCCGGGGCCGGACTGCGTGATGCTGGCGGGCCGGTACAACCTGCTCGACCACACGGGCCTCGACGAACTGCTGCCGCTGTGCGCGGCCCGCGGGGTCGCGGTGCTGGCGGCGGGCGTCTACCAGTCCGGCCTCCTCACGGACCCCCGCCCCGAAGCCCCCCACGGCTACACCTCGATCCCCCGGGACCTCGCCGCCCGCGTCACCGCGTGGCACGCCCTCTGCCGCCGCCACGCCGTCCCCCCGGCCGCGGCGGCGCTCGCGTTCCCCTTCGGCCACCCGGCGGTGACCAGCGTGGTGATAGGCGCCCGCGCTCCCGCGGAAGTGGCCGACACGGCCCGCGCGTTCGCCCACCCGATACCGGCGGAACTCTGGACCACGGCCAAGTCCGAGGGCCTCCTCCCGCCGCAGGCCCCCGTGCCGGAGGGCTGACCGCCGGGGAGGCGGGCTTCCGGTAGGCGGTCGCGCGGGGTGGGCACGTGACCCGGGCCGGCCGCCGCGTCGCCCCCGCCCCACCGCCGTGCGGCACCCCCGTGCCACCGCCGTGCGGCACCCCCGCTCCACCGCCGTGCGGCGGCCTCGCGGCGGCGGGCCCGCCTGCCCGACCGGCGGCCGCCCCCGTCCTCAGCCCACGCCCTGTTCCGCCGCCTCCCCCCGCCGCTCCCTCGCGGGGCCTCCCGCCGCCGACGGGCGCAGCCGGTGTGCCACCGCCACCAGGGCCAGCGTCAGTACCAGCAACCCCGCCCAGATCACCCACTGTTCCGGCCACAGCCCCGGCGACGCCCCGTCCGGGGTGCGGCCGCCGTCCACGCCCGTGGCGACCACCGCCGCCAGGCCCGCCACCGTCGCGACGACCGCCAGGCGGCCCGCGGCGCGGGCGGTCAGGGGGAGGGGGCGGGCGCGGCGGGGGCCGCGGAGGTGGAGGTGTTCGCTGGGGCGGGCGGGGGAGAGGAGGCGGAGGAGGAGCATGGCGGCTATGGGCATCTGGAGGGCCCAGACCAGGGTGCGGAAGGCGCCGTCGTACCAGACGTTCGTCCCGTACAGCAGCGTGTGCCAGACGCTCAGGACGTAGACGACGATGATGAAGCGGTGCAGCGCCCGCCACATGCGCGAGCCAGTGCGCTGGCGCAGGTAGTACGCGAGGCCCAGCGGGATCGCGAGGTAGAAGGCGAGGAGGCCGACGAGGATGGCTATGCGGCCGGTGCCCGTGGCGTAGCCGCCGGGTACGAAGACCTTGACGAAGGCGTCCCACAGCCGGCCGGCCCAGGTGGCGCCGCCCTCGTTGCCGCGGACTTCCTCCAGGAAGAACATCACGGCATGCATGAACATCAGCGCGATCGTCGTCAGGCTCGTCGTGCGGTGCAGCTTCTCCAGGCCGGCGGGCGGCAGCCAGCGGACCCGCGGGCGCGGGCCCGTGCGCAGGAGGCTGAAGACGATGGTGATCCACGCCCACAGCAGGCCGGACCAGCCGAACGCCTGGCAGAGCCAGTACATCCAGTAGCGGTCGGCGTCGTCGAGCGTCGGCATGACCTGGACGGTCGCGGACGAGCCGTTGTCGACGCGGACGTAGAGCCAGGCGAATATCGCCCCGGTGACGACGAGCGCGATGCCGGCGTCCGGTCCCGCGGCCCGGAGGTCGGCCTTCAGTCCCGGCCAGTCGAACCATCCGGCGGCCCGGCCCCCGGCCGGCCCGCCCCGCCCGCCACCGCCCCGCCCGCCGCTGCTCCGTCTCCCGCTGCTCCGTCTCCCGCTGCCCGCTCCACCGTTTTCCGGCAGCCCTGATCGACGTTCCACGGCCATCTCTTCCGCCTCCTGAGTCCCGCCGACCCCACGTGATGTGTACCCATCACTCCGAAGATCGACGCGTCTCCAGCGGCTCCAGTCGCGTCCACCCCGTCCAGCCCCGCTCCCCCAGCAGCTCGATGAGCCGCCGCGCCGGCGGCGCCGCCTCGAACGCCAGCGTGTCCATCAGCTCCGCGAGCGGCTGCGCGAGGTCGACGTCGGCGACGTAGTCCCGCCCCCGTTCCGCCGTGAGGCGGGCGAGGTACGCGGCGAGGTCGTCGGCCAGGGCGGTCAGGCGGGGGTCGTCGGGTGCCCAGTCGAGGGCGTGCCCGAGGGTGCGGTAGAAGTCGAGCAGTTGGGGGTCGGCGAGCTGGGCTCGCTTACGGGCCAGCCACTCCGGTACGCGGTCGGGGGCGTGCGCGGCGAGCGGGATCCAGCCCTCGCGCTCGACCGCCACGATCCGCTCGTCGACGCCCAGTTCGCGCAGCCGGTCCAGGAACGCCACCACCTCCGCGGGCAGCGCCAGGCTGTCGCCCGCCGTGAGCCGGGCGATGCGGCGGCGGGTCTCCTGGCGGGCGCGGATCTCGGCCCGCAGCCGCCGGTCGATGTCGGCGACCGCGGCCGCGAACTCCGCCTCGCCGGCCCGCAGCAGCTCCCGGACCCGGGCCAGCGGTACGCCGGCCTCGGCGAGGGTGCGGATGCGGATCAGCTCGACCACGGCGGCGGCGTCGTAGCGGCGGTAGCCGGAGTGGTCCCGGTCCGGCTCCGGGAGCAGGCCCTTGGCGTGGTAATGCCGGACCGCGCGGACCGTCACGCCCGCGTACGACGCCAGTTCGCCGATGGTCAGCATCGGGGCATCCTAGGCCGCCGCGCGGGTCCGGTAGAGGCGGCGCGACCAGAGGTAGCCGGCCGCCCCGAGCGCCGCGCACCAGCCGGCCGCCCACGCCGCGTCCGTGCCGTCGGGCGCGCCGCCGAGCAGCCCCCGGATCAGGTCCATGACGGGCGTGAACGGCTGGTGCGCCGCGAACCACCGCAGCCCCGCGGGCATCGAGTCGACCGGGACGAACCCGCTGCCCACGAAGGGCAGCAGCACGAAGACCATCGGCAGGTTGCTCGCCGTCTCCGGGTCCGGGCTGGCCAGGCCCAGCGCCACCGTGAACCACGTCAGCGCGTACGACAGCAGCGCCAGCAGCCCCACGAGGCAGACCCAGTCCGCCGCCGACGCGGCCGTCCGCAGCCCGAGCGCGAACGCGACCGCGCCGACCGCGGCGAGCGCCAGCGCGGTCTGGATCATCGCGGCGAGCACGTGTCCCGTGAGGACCGAGGACTTCGCGATGGGCATGGTGCGGAACCGGTCGATGATGCCGTCGGTCATGTCGTTGGCGACGAGCACGGCGGTGCCGATGGACACGCTCGCGACCGTCATCGTGAGGATCCCCGGTGCGATGTACGTGAGGTAGCCGGCGCGGTCGCCGCCGGGCAGTCCGGCGCCCATGGTGCCGCCGAAGACGTACGTGAACAGCAGCAGGAACAGCAGCGGCTGGCCGACGAGCGTGATCGTCATGGACGGGTAGCGGGCCATGTGCCTCAGGTTGCGGCGCAGCATGGTCGCGGAGTCGCGGAGGACGTACGTGCCGGGGGCGCTCATGCCCGTACCCCCTCGGGTGCGGCGGCGTGGCCGGTCAGGGCGAGGAACACGTCGTCCAGGTCCGGCGTGTGCACCGCGAGCCCGGTGACCGACCCGTCGTCGCCGAGCCCGGCCAGCAGCCGCCGCAGCGCGCCGAGGCTGCCGTCGTACGGCACGGTGACGGCCGGCGCCGCCGGGTCGGCCACCGCACCGGGCAGCCGGCGCGCCAGCTCCGCCGCCCGCGCGGCGTCGGCGGCGTGCAGCTCGACGTGGCCGCCGGTGACGCGGCGCTTCAGCTCCGCCGCGGTGCCCTCGGCGACGAGCCGGCCGCCGTCGAGCACCCCGATGCGGTCGGCGAGCCGGTCCGCCTCCTCCAGGTACTGGGTGGTGAGGAACACGGTGGTGCCCTCGGCGACGAGTTCGCGGACGACGTCCCACAACTCGCGGCGGCTGCGCGGGTCGAGTCCCGTGGTCGGCTCGTCGAGGAAGATCAGCCGCGGTCCCGGCACCAGGGTCATCGCCAGGTCCAGCCGCCGCTTCATGCCGCCGGAGTACGTCGCGGCCCGCCGGTCGGCGGCGTCGGCGAGGCCGAAGCGGGCGAGCAGCCCCGCGGTGACGGCGGTGGCGCGGTGGCGTTCGAGGTGACCGAGGTCGGCCATGAGGCGCAGGTTCTCGCGGCCGGTGAGCAGCCCGTCGACGGCGGAGAACTGGCCGGTGACGCCGATCGCCGCGCGCACCCGGGCGGGCGCGCGGCGGATGTCGTGGCCGGCGACCCGCGCGGTGCCGGCGTCGGCGGCGAGGAGGGTGGTGAGGATGCGGACGGTGGTGGTCTTGCCGGCGCCGTTGGGGCCGAGCAGGGCGTAGACGGTGCCTGCGGGCACGGTGAGGCCGACGCCGGCGAGGACCTCGCGGCCGCCGTACGCCTTGCGCAGTCCCGCGGCCTCGACGGCGGGGGTTCTCGTGGTCATGGCGCCATGCTCGGAGGTTGACCCTGCGTCGGGGTCAAGGGCGGCGGCCCGTTCCGCTGCCGGAGGGGCGGCCTACACTGGCCCGTGCAGCCGGTTCGCCCCGTCCGCCAGGCGGTGGCGTCGCAAGAGGGAACCCGGTGGGAATCCGGGACTGCCCCGCAGCGGTGAGCGGGAACGACCGCCGTCATACGCACTGGATCCGGCGGATCCGGGAAGCGACGGCCATTAGGCGCCCGTGCGCGCGAGTGCGCGTACGGACCTGCCCGCGAGTCCGAAGACCTGCCCGCTGCCCGTGCGCGGGTCCTCCGTGCGCGGACATCCCGGTGACCTCGAGGGCGGGTCGGCGCACGTGACGTACCAGGCAGGCATGCGGAAATCCGCCGCGCAGGACCGGCGGCCACGCGCCGCGCTGCCTTCTTCGCGTTTGTCTCCCCCTCTCCTTCCGGTCCCGGGATCTCAGGGATCCATCTCGCGAAGGAGATCTCCGTGACAGCGAAGTCCGCAGCCGCGGCGGCACGGGCGACCGTGTACGGCTACCCCCGGCAGGGCCACCACCGGGAGCTGAAGAAGGCGGTCGAGGGCTACTGGAAGGGCCGGGTCACCGCCGGCGAACTCCGCGCCACCGCCGCGGAGCTGCGCCGCGCCACCTGGCGGGAGCTGGCCGGCGCCGGCGTCCACGAGGTGCCGACCGGCGACTTCTCGTACTACGACCACGTGCTCGACACCACCGTCATGGTCGGCGCGATCCCCGGCCGCCACCGCGCCGCCGTCGCGGCCGACCCGCTCGCCGGCTACTTCGCCATGGCCCGCGGCACGCAGGACGCGGCGCCGCTGGAGATGACGAAGTGGTTCGACACCAACTACCACTACCTCGTCCCCGAGCTGGGCCCGGACACCGTCTTCACCGCCGACGCGGCCAAGCAGACGGCCGAGTTGACCGAGGCGCTGGCGCTCGGTCCTGACGCGGCGCGGCCCGTGCTGGTCGGGCCCGTGACGTACCTGCTGCTCGCCAAGCCCGCGCCCGGCGCGCCCGCGGACTTCGAGCCGCTGTCGCTGCTGGACCGGCTGCTGCCGGTGTACGCGGAGGTGCTGGCCGATCTGCGCGCGGCCGGCGCCGCGTGGGTGCAGCTCGACGAGCCGGCGCTCGTCCAGGACCGTACGCCCGCGGAACTCGCCGCCGCCGAGCGCGCCTACCGCGACCTCGGCGCCCGCGCCGACCGCCCCGCGCTCCTCGTCGCCTCGTACTTCGGCCGCCTCGGCGACGCCCTCCCCGTGCTCGCCAAGGCGCCGGTCGAGGGCCTGGCGCTGGACTTCACCGGCGCCGCCGCCGACCAGCTCGACGCGCTGGCCGCCGTCGGCGGGCTGCCCGGCAAGCGGCTCGTCGCGGGCGTCGTGGACGGCCGCAACGTGTGGGCCTGCGATCTGGAACGGGCGCTCGCCACCCTCGGCACCCTCCTCGGGCTCGCCGACCGCGTCGACGTCGCCCCGTCCTGCTCGCTGCTGCACGTGCCGCTCGACACCGCCGCGGAGCGGGACATCGACCCGCACCTGCTGCGCTGGCTGGCGTTCGCCCGGCAGAAGACCGCCGAGGTCGTCACGCTCGCCCGCGGCCTGTCCCACGGCACCGGCGCCGTCGCCGCGGAACTCGCCGCCAGCCGCGCGGGGCTGGCTGCCCGCGCCGCCTCCCCGATCACCCGCGACCCCGCCGTCCGTGCCCGCACCGCCGCCGCCGGCGCGGCCGACGCCCGCCGCCCCGCGCCGTACGCCGAGCGCGCCGCGGCCCAACGGGCGCGGCTGAAGCTGCCGCTGCTGCCGACGACGACCATCGGCTCCTTCCCGCAGACCGCCGAGCTGCGTGCCGCCCGCGCGGACCTGCGCGCCGGGCGCATCGGCGCGGACGGCTACGAGGAGCGGATCGCGGCGGAGATCCGCGAGGTGGTGGCGTACCAGGAGCGGGCGGGGCTCGACGTGCTCGTGCACGGCGAGGCCGAACGCAACGACATGGTGCAGTACTTCGCCGAGCAGTTGACCGGCTACCACGCCACCCGGCACGGCTGGGTGCAGTCGTACGGCACCCGCTACGTCCGCCCGCCGATCCTGGCCGGCGACATCTCGCGTCCCGAGCCGATGACGGTGCGCTGGACGGCGTACGCGCAGTCGCTGACGGACCGCCCGGTCAAGGGCATGCTCACCGGACCGGTCACGATGCTCGCCTGGTCCTTCGTCCGCGACGACCAGCCGCGCGCCGAGACCGCGCGGCAGGTGGCGCTCGCGCTGCGCGACGAGGTCGCCGACCTGGAGGCGGCGGGCGCGGCGGTCGTGCAGGTCGACGAGCCGGCGCTGCGCGAGACGCTGCCGCTGCGGGCCGCGGACCGGCCGGCGTATCTGGCGTGGGCGACGGAGGCGTTCCGGCTGACGACGGGCGTCGCGCGCGCGGACACCCAGATCCACACGCACATGTGCTACGCGGAGTTCGGCGACATCGTGGCGGCGATCGACGACCTCGACGCGGACGTCATCAGCCTGGAGGCGGCGCGCTCGCACATGCAGGTGGCGTACGAACTGGCCGGGCACGGCTATCCGCGGGAGGCGGGCCCCGGCGTGTACGACATCCACTCGCCGCGGGTGCCGAGCGCCGCGGAGACGGTGGCGCTGCTGCGCACCGGGCTGCGGGCGATCCCGGCGGAGCGGCTGTGGGTGAACCCGGACTGCGGGCTGAAGACCCGCGGCTGGGAGGAGACGCGGGCGTCGCTGGCGAGCCTGGTGGCGGCGGCGCGGGAGGTGCGGTCGGAGCTGCGGGGGTGACGTAGCGGGTCCCGGGCCGGCCGGCGGGTGCGCAGGCGGCGCGGCCCGGGACCCGTGTCGCCCCTCGGCCGTACGGTCCGGCCAGGACCGGGTGTGTTGGTCGCCGATGATGCCGCGGGCTGCCGATAGCGTCTTGAGGCGGCGTATGTGGGCATGGCGGTGCCGGCGGCGTGATTCGGCACTGGACACACCTGGGTGCGTGGCGAGGCGTGACATGGGGTTGTGGAGGCAGCCGTGGCGGAGCCACCGGACGACGAGCGGCTGGCCGGGCGCCTGGTGGCCGTGGGGGCGTTGGGCTTCGTGCTGGTCGTGCCACCGCTGCTGGCGCAGTTCGACCACAAGGACCGGGTCTTCGGTGTCCCGGTTCTCTGGGCGTACCTGTATCTCGTCTGGGCGATCGTGATCGGCCTCGTCGCCGTCATCGGCGGCAGATCAAGGTAGTGCCGTGCTGCGAGCCGAGGTCATCGTCGCCGTTTCGGTGGTGTACCTCGGTCTGCTCTTCGGTGTGGCGTTCTACGCCGACCGGAGGGCGGACGCCGGCCGGAGCCTGATCAACAACGCCACCGTCTACGCCCTGTCCCTCGCCGTGTACGAAACCGCATGGGCGCTCTACGGCAACGTGGGCGGGGCCGCCGTGACCGGTATCGGCTTCCTGGGCCTCTATCTGGGCCCCGTGATCATGCTCGCGCTCGGCTGGCCGGTGTTCCGCAGGATCATCCGGATCAGCCGCCGGCACCGGGTCACCTCACTGGCCGACTTCGTCTCCGCCCGCTACGGCAAGAGCGCGGTGCTGGGTGGCCTGGTCACGATCATCGCCGTGGTGGGGGTCGTTCCCTACATCTCGCTCCAGCTCAAAGCGGTCTCCAACACCTTCGAGATCATTCGCCGGTATCCCGAGATCACCGCTCCCTCGGAGCTGGGCCAGGTTCCGCTGCTCCAGGACACCGGGCTGTACGCGGCGCTGCTGCTCGCCGCGTTCACCATCCTCTTCGGCACCCGCCACCTGGACACCGCGGAACGCCACGAGGGCCTGGTCGCGGCCGTCGCGTTCGAGTCCGTGGTCAAGCTCGCGGCGCTCCTCACGGTCGGGATCTTCGTGACCTTCTGGATGTTCCACGGGTTCGACGACCTGTTCTCCCAGGCGGCGCACGCCGACCTCACCCAACTGTTCACCCTGGAGGGGCACACCGGCTACGGCACGTGGGTCTGGCTCATCGTGCTGTCCATGCTGTCGATCCTGCTGCTGCCCCGGCAGTGGCAGGTCACCTTCGTCGAGAACATCGACGAGAAGCACCTCAAACGCGCGATGTGGCTGTTCCCGCTGTACCTGCTCGCGAACACCTTCTTCGTGCTTCCGCTCGCGGCCGGCGGCCTTCTGCGGCTGGGGAAGGCCACCGACGCCGACGCCTACGTGCTGGCCCTCCCGATGGCCGCGGGCCAGCAGGCACTCGCGCTGTTCGTCTTCATCGGCGGCCTCAGCGCGGCCACCGCCATGATCGCCGTCGAGACCATCGCGCTCGGCACCATGGTGTCCAACTCGCTCGTGATGCCGCTGCTGCTGCGCGGCAAGTCCCGGCTGGCCCATCGGGACGATCTCACCGGACTGGTCCTGGGCATCCGCCGGACGACCATCGTGCTGATCCTTCTCCTGGGCTACGCCTACTTCCGGCTCGCGGGCCAGGGGCGGGCGCTGACGTCGTTCGGACTGGTGTCGTTCGCGGCCGTCGCACAGTTCGCGCCCGCGATCCTCGGCGGCCTGTTCTGGAAGAACGGCACCCGCCGGGGTGTGCTGGTGGGTCTTGCGGCGGGGTTCGCCATGTGGGCGTACACCTTGCTGCTGCCGAGCTTCGCCGAGTCCGGGCTGCTGCCCGCCTCGTTCCTGCATGAGGGCCCGTTCGGCATCGATCTGCTCCGGCCGCAGGAGCTGTTCGGCCTTTCGGGGATGGACTCGATCGGCCATGCGATGTTCTGGAGCGCGCTGGTGAACATCGGCGGGTACGTCGCCGTCTCACTCGCCGACCGGCCGACTGCCGCCGAGCGGGCGCAGGCGGTGCAGTACGTCGACATCCTCGCGGAGCCCGCCAGTGAACGGCGCTGGCAGGCCCGTGCCACGGTCGGCGCCTTGCAGACGATGCTGGAGCGCTTCCTCGGGCGGGAGGGCGCGGAGCGGGCGGTGCGCGCCTACCCGGGGACGAAGCCCGACGCGCCGGGAGCCGTGGCGCCCCCGGAGCTGATCCATCACGCGGAGGCCCAGCTCTCCGGCTCGGTCGGCGCGGCGTCCGCGCGGCTCGCGGTCGACGCGGTGGTCGGACAGGAGCCGGTCCGCACCGACGAAGTGATGCAGATGATCGGCGAGGCGTCGCAGCGGGTCGAGCTGGTCCAGCGACGGCTGGAGTTCCTCTACGACGCGACCAGCAGCATCGGGACCACCCTCGACGTGACGCATACGGCCGAGGAGCTGGCCCAGGTCGCGGTTCCGGACTTCGCCGACCATGTCACCGTCGACCTGCCCGAGGCCGTGATGCGCGGTGACGAACCGGGGGTGACCGGCGGCGCCGGCGACAGCAGCCCGCGGATACGGCGCACGGCCGTCAGCGGTATCCGTACCGACGCTCCCTTCTTCTCCATCGGCGACCTGATCACCTTCGCGCCGTCCTCGCCGACCGCCCGCAGCATCGAGACAGGGCAGGCGATCCTGGTGCCCCGGCTGGGTGACTCCCTGGGGTGGCGGGAGGTGGACCACGCACGGGCCGCACGCATCCTGGACTACGGAGTCCACTCGCTCATCACGGCGCCCCTGCGCGCCCGCGGCGTGCTGCTGGGCGTCGTCCACTTCTGGCGCTCGGAGAACCCCGAGCCCTTCGAGCAGGACGATCTCTCCCTCGCCGCCGAACTGGCCGCCCACGCCGCCGTATCCCTCGACAACGCCCGCCGCTACACCCGCGAGCACGGCATGGCCGTGGCCCTGCAGCGCAGCCTGCTGCCCCGTACCCTGCCGGAACAGAACGCGGTCGAAGTCGCCTACCGCTACCTCCCCGCGCAGGAAGGCGTCGGCGGCGACTGGTTCGACGTGATCCCGCTGTCCGGCGCGCGCGTCGCCCTGGTGATGGGCGACGTCGTCGGACACGGACTGCACGCCGCCGCCACCATGGGGCGGCTGCGCACCGCCGTCCACAGCTTCGCCTCCCTCGATCCGCCACCCCACGAACTCCTCGGCCACCTCGACGAACTGGCCACCCGCACCGACCAGGAAGCCGTCGCCGCCGGCGGCGAGACCACCATCACCGGCGCCACCTGCCTGTACGCCGTCTACGACTCCGTGACCCACCGCTGCGCCATCGCCAGAGCCGGCCACCCGGCACCGGCCCTCGCGCGGCCCGACGGCACCGTGGAGTTCCTGGACGTCCCCTCGGGTCTGCCCCTCGGCATCGGCGGACTGCCCTTCGAATCCGTCGAACTGCACCTGCCCGAGGACAGCAGACTCGTGCTGTTCACCGACGGCCTCGTCGAGCGCCGCGACCAGGACATCGATACCGGACTCGACATCCTCCGCCAGACCCTCGCACGCGCCGACCAGACCGTCGAGGAGACCTGCGACGCCGTACTCGGCGCACTCCTCCCGCCGGTCCAGAGCGACGACATCGCGCTGCTCGTCGCCCGAACGCGCGTCCTGGCGAGCGCACGGGTCGCGCAGTGGGACGTCGAGTCCGACCCCGCGGCCGTCCGCCGGGTACGCGCCGCCGTCTCCTCGCTCCTCGCGGAATGGGAACTGGAGAACCTCCAGGAGAACACCGAGCTGATCCTCAGCGAGCTGATCACCAACGCCATGCGCCACGGCGTCGGGCCCATCAAAGTACGGCTGCTGCGCGACCACACGCTCACCTGCGAGGTCTACGACCACAGCCTCACCTCACCGCACCTGCGCTACGCCGCCACCATGGACGAAGGCGGACGGGGTCTCTTCCTCGTCGCCCAGCTCACCGCACGGTGGGGCACCCGCTACACCCAGGACGGCAAGGTCATCTGGGCGGAACAGGCCACACGGGAGACACCCGGCACCTGACCGGCCCGTCGCCGCCGTCCGCGTACACGCGGCTGACCCTGCCGGGTCCTGGCGGCTACCGGACCCGGCCCGCGAGCACGGACACGCTCAGTCCGCCGGCGGGATCCGGGTCTCCTGGGCCAGCCGGCGGGTGAGGAGCCGGCGCGGGCCGGGTCCCGTGTCGCCGAGGCGGTCGTCGCGGTTGCGGAGCAGGCAGCGCTCCAGCGACAGGCAGCCGCAGCCGATGCAGTCGGTCAGCCGGTCCCGCAGCCGCACCATCTGGTCGATGCGGATGTCGAGTTCGTCGCGCCACGCCGCCGACAGCCGCGCCCAGTCCTCCTGCGTCGGCGTGCGCTCGTCGGGGAGCGTCCGCAGCGCCTCGGCGACCGTGCGCAGCGGGATGCCGACCCGCTGCGCGGTACGGATGAACGCCACCCGGCGCAGCGTGTCCCGCGGGTAGCGGCGCTGGTTGCCGGGGGTGCGGCGGCTGCGGATGAGGCCCTTGCCCTCGTAGAAGTGCAGGGCGGTGACGGCGACGCCGGAGCGGGCGGCGAGCTGGCCGACCGTGAGTTCCTTCGCGTCGAAGGGGGGCTTGTCCATGGCGGCAGGCTAGCCCTTGACCTCGATTATGGTCGAGGTTTGAGACTGGCCGCCATGACCACTTCCCGCACCTCGGCACCGGGGCAGGAGCAGGGCCGGCGGCGGCGCCGGCTCGGGCTCGCCGTGCTCGCGCTGCCCGCGCTGCTCGCCTCCCTCGAACTGACCGTCACCAACCTCGCCCTGCCCGCCATCGGCCGCGACCTCGGCGCCGGCAGCACCCAACTGCTGTGGACCGTCGACATCTACGCCTTCCTCCTCGCCGGCTCCCTCATCACCATGGGCGTCCTCGGCGACCGCATCGGCCGCCGCCGGCTGCTGCTCTACGGGGCCGCCGGCTACGGCGCCGCGTCGCTGCTCGCCGCGTACTCCGTGAACGCGGAGATGCTCATCGCCGCCCGCGCCCTCATGGGCGTCGCGGGCGCCACCCTCATGCCCTCGACGCTGGCGCTGGCGGCGGCGCTGTTCCCCGGGCCGCGGGAGCGGACGGCGGCCATCGGCGTCATCGTGGCCAGCGTCTCGGGCGGCACGGCGATCGGGCCGCTGGTGGGCGGGTGGCTGCTGGAGCGGTTCTGGTGGGGTGCCGCGTTCCTGCTCGGCGTCCCCGTGATGGCGGTGCTGCTGGTGCTGCTGCCCGTGCTGCTGCCGGAGTCGCGCGGCCCCGCCGGGCGGCGGGTGGACGTGCTCAGCTCGCTGCTGTCGCTGGCCGCGGTGCTGCCGGTGGTGTACGGGCTGAAGCGGATCGCCGCCGAGGGCGCGGGCGCGGTGCCGGTCGCGGCGGTGGCGGCGGGGGTGCTGGTGGCGGTGGCGTTCGTACGCCGCCAGCGGGCGCTGGCCGACCCGTTCGTGGACCTTCGGCTCTTCGCGGACCGTACGCTCGCCACCGCCGCGGCGACGCTGGCCGCCGGGATCTTCGTGCTGTGGGGGTCCAACTACGCGCTCGCGCAGTACCTCCAGCTCGTCGAGGGGCTGTCGCCGCTGGACGCGGGACTGTGGACGGCGCCGTCCGCGCTCGGCGTCATCGCCGGCTCCACGCTCGCGCCGAGGCTGGCCCGCCGGTACGAGCCCGCGCGGATCATCGGCACCGGGCTGGCGCTCTCCGCCGCCGGCTACGGGGTGCTGACGCAGGCAGGCGGCGCGCACGCGCTGCCGGTGCTGGTCACCGGCGCGGTGATCGTGTCGGCAGGTCTCGGGCCCATGATGGCACTGGCCACCGACATGGTCGTCGGCGCGGCCCCGCCGGAGCGGCAGGGCGCGGCGGCGGCGATCTCGTCCACGGCGCCGCAGTTGGGCGGCGCGCTGGGTATCGCGCTGCTGGGCAGCGTGATCACGGCGGTGTACCGGGGGCGTACGGACGGGGCGGTCCCCGAGGGCGTACCGGCGGCAGCGGCCGGGGCGTTCGAGGACGACCTGAGCGCGACGGTCACCGCGGCGGAGCGGCTTCCGGGGCCCGTGGGCGACGAACTGCTGGGCGCGGCGCGGGGGGCGTTCGAGACCGGGTTCCAGGTGGCGGCGGGGGTGTGCGCCGCGCTGACGGTGGCGACGGCGGTGCTGGTGGCGCTGGCCGGAGTGCGGGGGAAACAGCGCGTAAGTCCGTAACCATGCGTTACGCTCACAGCCCGCCCGCGCGGGGGAGCGCCCGCGCGGAGCGCGCGACCCGGGGGCCGCATTCGACACCGTACGGAGGACCACCGTGACCGTCGACGACAACGCAACCGAAGCCCCCCGCGAAGCCCCCCGGCCCACCGGCGTACTCAGGCGCACCGCGGAAGGGCACGACCTCGTGCTCAGCCGCACGTTCCGTGCCCCCGCCGCCGACGTCTGGTCCTGGCTCACCGAACCCGGGCGCACCGTGCGCTGGTTCGGCCAGTGGGAGGGCGACGCCGCGCCCGGCCGCACGGTCCGGGTGCAGTTGGCGTACGAGGACGGTGCCCCCTGGTCCGACCTGCGCATCGACGTCTGCGAAGCGCCGCACCGGCTGGCCGTGTCCATGGTCGACGAGGCGGGCGACTGGCGCATGGAGGCGCTGCTCGCGGAGGCCGGCGGCGGGACGCGGCTGGAGCTGATCCACCACCTCGCGTCCGTCGAGGGCGTCGGCGAGGTCGGCCCCGGCTGGGAGTACTACCTGGACCTGCTCGTCGCCGCGCGCGACGGCGCCGCGGACACCGCGGCGCCGTCGTTCGACGACTACTACCCGGCCCAGCGCGACTACTTCACCTCGCTGGCCTGACCGCCGCGGGCGCCTCCTCGTCCGCCCGCGGGAAGAACGGCAGGTCGATGCAGACGCGGTCGGCCGCCGCCAGGATCTCCTCGGCGTCGTCGACCGGCGGGTGGATGTACCCGTTGATCTGCTCCTTGACGAACGCGCCGTCCGCGCCCGTCGCCATGACCATGCGGTCCCAGCCGCGGGTGAACACCCCGCCGGCGCCGCCCAGATAGAGGCAGGTGACGTACGGGGCGGGGGTGAACGGCCGCGGCGGGATGCCCAGCAGGTCCGCCGCCGCGTTGTACCCGGCGACCTTGCCGAGCGGCGTGGCGTGCTGGCACGCCTGCATCACGGTGTGCTCCGCGTCGAAGGGAGCCGCGGCCGTGTCGCCCGCGGCGAACACCTCGGGCAGCGCCCGCAGCCACTCGTCGACGGGCACCCGGCCGAGGTGGTCGAGGTCGCCGGGGTCGGGCACGAGTTGCCGGGTCAGCTCCTGGGCGCGGATCCCGGTCGACCACACCACGGCGTCCGCGTCGACCCGTTCGCCGCCGGAGAGCACGGCGTACCCGTCGCCGACCTCCGTCACCGAGGTACCGAGCCGCCGCTCGACGCCCAGTTCGTCCAGCGCCGCCTCGATCGCCGCACGCGGCCCGGGGCCCAGCGGCTCCGCGACCGTCTCCGCGGTGTCCACGAGCAGCACCCGGCCGCGCGCCGCCAGTTCCGTCGCCGCTTCCAGTCCTACGAACCCGGCGCCGACGACCACGGCGGCGTAGCCGTCGCGGCCGCGCAGGTGGGCGGTGAGGCGGCGGGCGCCGGCGAGGGTGTCGATGTCGAAGAGCCGCTCGGCGCCGGGCAGCCCCGCCGGCGGCACGAGCCGGCTGCCGGACGCCAGCACCAGCCGGTCGTAGCCGATCTCCGCCCCGTCCGCCACGACGACACGGCGTCCGGTGTCGATGGTGTCGACCGTCGCCCGGACGTGCTCGACGCCGATCGGGCCCAGGATCCGGTCCAGCGCCACCGTCGCGCGGTCGGGCTCCGGTTCGTACAGCCGCGGGCGCAGCACCAGGCGGTCGCCGGGCGCGACGAGCGTGATGCGGAGATCCGCGTCCCCGCGGGCGAGCGCGGCGCCCGCCGCGCTCCACACGCCGGCGAAGCCCCCGCCGATGATCACGACATGGTTCATCGTGTGGTCCTTCCTCAGCTTGCTCGGTACGGACCCTCTCGGGGCGAGGATCCGCAGGGAGACAAGACAGGAGGCTCAGATGTGACCGAGGGCGGCGACGGGGCCGAGCTTGTCGGGGTTGGCGAGCCGGCGGATCGCCGTGAGGCGGCCGTCCGCGACGTCCACGGTGTCCAGCCAGACGGGCACGCCGTCGCGGTACACCGCGAGCGCGGGCTGCCCGTTGACCTCGACGAGGCGTACGGCGTCGGGGCGCGCGATCCGTACCGAACGGACCGCGAGCAGCGCGATCGTCTCCGCCCCGCGCACCGGCCGGCGCGCGGCGGTCGCCTTCCCGCCGCCGTCGCCGACGTACACGGCGTCGGGGTGCAGCAGCGCCACCAGCCCGGCCATGTCGCCGGCCTCGGCGGCGGCCTTGAACGCCCGCAGCACGCGCTCGGTCTCGGCCCTCGAGGCGTGCGGCCGCCCCCCGTCCGCCCGCACCCGGGCGCGCGCCCGGGAGGCGAGCTTGCGGGCGGCGGCGGGGGTGGCGCCGAGCACGTCGGCGACGCGGGCGAAGGGGAAGTCGAAGACGTCGTGCAGCACGAACGCGACCCGCTCGGCGGGCGCCAGCCGCTCCATCAGCACGAGCATCGCCGTGCCGACGGACTCGTCCACGAGCACCTGTGCGGCGGCGTCGGGCCCGGTGGGCAGCGGCTCGGGCAGCCAGGGCCCGAGGTACGCCTCCCGCCGCACGCGGGCGGACTTCAGCACGTTGTACGAGGTCCGCGCGGCGACGGTCACCAGCCAGGCGCGCAGGTCACGCACCTCCGCCAGATCCGCCTCGGCGGCCCGCAGCCACACGTCCTGCGTCACGTCCTCCGCCTCGGCGACGGACCCGAGGATCCGGTAGGCGGCGCCGAACACGGCGGGCCGGTGGGCCCGCCAGTCCGCGTCGCTCAACGCCCGGGTGGCCTCCACGGGTCACGGCCTCCTCACACCGGCGCCGGGGTGTGCAGTGTATGCAGACGCAGGCAGGCGCCGTCGGGGCGGGGACGGCAGCCCGGGCCGCGGGCCGGTCGCGGGCCCGGGGTGCCGGCGCGCGGGTCAGTCCCCGGAGCCGGCGATGGCGGTGACGCGGATCTCCACGCGCATGGCGGCGAGGCCGAGGACCGTGACGCCGGTCTCCGTCCAGATCGGCTCGCGGCCGCCGAGGCGGCGGCGGAACTGCTCGGCCATGACCGCGTTGTGGTCCTCGCCGATGGCGTCGTCTCCCGGTGCGACCTTGTGGTACGAGTTGACGTGGATGACGTCCTTCCAGGTGGCCCCGACCGTGGCGAGCGTGCGCTCGACATTGTCGAAAGCCAGGATGATCTCGTCTTCCAGCGAGTCGGGGACGACCAGGTCGTCGTCCACCCCGGCCTGGCCGGAGATCTCGACCCGGTCGCCGACGCGGACGGCCCCGCTGTAGCCGAGGGCCTGGTTCAGCTTCTCGCCGTAGCCCGGAGCGACGCCGAAGGTGACGGTGGGCATGGTGCTCCCTCTTCCTGTCGATAGGGGGTGCGCTTCCTCTCGTATGAGTTCACGCATAAAGTGATACTAGCAAGCAATGACTTCAAGCGCAAAGTGATGGCGGGCACCGCCGGAGAGACGGGAAGGTCCATGAGCAGCACGGAAGGGCCCATGAGCGGCACGGGTGCAGACGAGGACGACGCGGAGCTGCGATGGCTCGACGAGCAGGAGAAGGCGGCGTGGACGGGGCTGATCTCCCTGGTCCTGCTGCTGCCGGGCAAGCTGGAGCCGCCGCTGCGGCAGGAGCACGGCCTGACCCTCTTCGAGTACCTCGTGCTCAGCCATCTCTCCGAGGCCCCGCAGCGCAAGCTGCGGATGGGCGAGCTGGCCTTCCTCGCCAGCGGGTCGCTCTCCCGCCTGTCCAACGTCGTCAAGCGCTGTGAGCAGCGCGGCTGGATCGTACGGACACCCGACCCGGCCGACGGCCGCTACACCCTCGCGGAACTCACCGACGCCGGCTTCGGCATCGTGCAGCAGGCGGCGCCCACGCATCTGCGGTCCGTACGCCGCGTCGTCCTCGACTCGCTCAACGCGGCCGACCAGAAGGCCCTCACCCGCATCGCGGAGAAACTCCGCATCGTCCCCGACGGCCTGGGCTGACGGCCGGGTGAGGCAGACCGGGAGCGGGGCGGGGCGGCCGCCCCGGCGGCGGCCGGGGCGGCTCCGGGGGCGGACCCGGCGTCAGTCCTTCCCGTCGCGTTCCGGCAGGGCCTGGTGGCCCGCCGGGCCCGGCTCCCGGCCCGCCGGCGGGTAGTCGCAGTCGAGGCCGGCCACCTCGTAGTCGTCGCCCTCGTTCTGCTCCTGGTCGACGACCACCGCCGCGGTGCACGCGCGGCCGTGTTCGTCGGTGAACGTCACCACCTCGCTGTAGTCCGTCGGCTGGCCGCACCCCGCGAGCAGCAGCACCGCCGCCGCTGCCGCCAGCCCCGCGCCGATCCCCCACCGTCGCCTCATGGCTCCCCCTTCGTCGCTCGCGCGTTCGCCGCGAGTCGACGGTGGAATGCCCGTCCCGTGCGCCGTCTAACGCCTCCCGCGCCGGGAAGGCCGGAAGTTGGCCGGGGAGACCCGGTCCTGACGTCCCCCGTTGGCCGGGCCGTCGGCCCGCCGCCGGCCTCAGCCCGCCGCCGGCCTCAGCCCGCCGCCGGCCTCAGCCCGCCGCCGGCCTCAGCCCGCCGCCGGCCTCAGTCCGCCGCCGGCTTCAGCCGGCCCGCGACCAGCTCCGTGACGCGGATGAACCCGTCCGTCCCGTACCCCAGCCCGATGACCCGCTGCGCCTGCCCCGCCGCCGCCCGCATCACCCCGGCGTCGATGCCGTGGCTCTCCGAGGTCGCGATGATGTGCTTCATCGACGACGCGGACGACGTGATCGGGTTGGCCTCCCCGTTGTAGTCCCCCGCCGCCACCCCCGCGGCCATCTCCTCGACGGCCTCCGGCAGGATCGCGCCGATGCCCTTCGCGAACGGCGCCAGCTCGGCCGGACCGACCCCCTCCGCCCGCGCGACGGCCAGCGCGTGGGCGAAGCCCGCCATCGTGGTCCAGAAGATGTCCAGCAGCGCCACGTCGTACGCGGCGGCCCGGCCGAAGTCCTCGCCGAGGTGCGTGTGGGCGCCGCCCAGCGCGTCGAGCACCGGCCGGTGCTCCTCGTAGAGGTCCTTCGGGCCGCTGTAGATGAACACCCCGTGCGGGGTGCCGATGGTGGTGGTCGGCGTCATGATCGCCCCGTCGAGGTAGCGGATCCCCTGGTCCGCGGCCCAGGCCGCGGCGTCGCGGGCCCGCGCGGGGGTGTCGGCGCTCAGGTTCGCGACCGTACGCCCCTTCAGCGCGGCGGCGACGTCCTCGCGCCGCAGCACCGCGTCGGAGGCGTCGTAGTCCACGACGCACACCACGGTCAGATCGCTCGCGGCCACCGCCTCGGCGGCCGACACCGCGCGCAGCGCACCCCGCTCGACCAGTTCGGTGTCCCGGCCCGGCGTCCGGTTCCAGACCGTCGTACGCACCCCGGCGGCGACGAACGCGCCGGCCAGGGCGCGTCCCATCGGGCCCAGCCCGAGGACCGTGACGGCAGACTGTGCGGACATGACTAACCTCCATAAGTGAAGACAGGAAAAAGAGACACGTGGTGACCATGGGGGTGCCATGACGCGCAAGCTCGCTCAGAACACGAACGTCTGCGGTGTGACCGCCGCGATCGCCGTGATCGACGGCAAGTGGAAGACGACCCTGCTCTGGCTGCTGGAGACCCGCCCCCACCGCCCCGGCGAACTGGTCCGCCGGCTGCCCGGTCTCACCGAGAAGGTGCTGACGCAGGCGCTGCGCGAGATGGAGGGCGACGGTCTGGTGCACCGCGAGGTGCACGAGGGGCTGCCGCTGAAGACGGTCTACTCCCTCACCGACTTCGGCCGCGACCTCTCCGTGGCGCTGGGCCCGCTGTCCGACTGGGGCCATCGCCGTCTGGACAACCTCACCGGAGCCGCGGTGGCTCCCTGATCACCTCCGTTTCGCGGCTGCCTCCAGCGTCGCGCCCCGGCGGCGGCGTGCCAAGTACCCACAAAAAGGTGGGTACGGCCGTGCGGCGGAGGGTCCCCGGGCACGACGCCGCGGGGGCGTCCGCCGTCCGGACACCCCCGCGGGTCGCGCGCGGCGGGTCAGTCGATGCGGACCGGGCCGCTCTTGGCGCCGTTGCCGCCGAAGTTGCATATCGACGGCGCCATCACGTGCGCCGGGCTGGACCAGCCGGCGCACTGGTACGTGGAGTGGCCGTACCAGTCGTGGCCGAACTCGTGCGCCGCGAGCAGCGCGTCGTCGTTCACGCCGCCCATGAAGAGCGCGATGCGCTGGCCCGCGCCCCAGTTGCAGCCGACGATGTTGCCGCCGCCACCGCAGTCGGTGATGTAGCTGTTGCGGCACTCGACCGGGGTGCCGCTGCCGGACGTGCGGTCCAGGTTCGCCCAGGCCGCGGCGCCCTGCGCGATGGCGCCGGCGTAGGCGTTGCAGGACGAGGTGAGGTAGTAGCTGCGGTCGGTGGGCACCGGCCAGGCGTTGGCGCCGAGGTCGCCGCTCTTGCCCTCGGCCGCCAGCGCCTCGAACTCCTTGGCCGTGATGCCGTGGCCCTCGGCGGCCTTGCCGTCGCCGGCGTGGGCGGCGTGGTCGTGCGCGGCCGCCTCGACGGCCGCGGCGCTACGGGCCTCGGGCGCGGGCGCCGCCTGCGCGCCGGGGCCGACGACCGCGGCGGCCAGGGCGGCCACGGCCACGAGTACCGATCTCAGGAGTACCTTGCTCCGCATGGCGCTCTCCTCTGTTGGTGGGGGAGTCGGGGCGGCGCGCCGCCCGTTCACACAGATCGCATGTCCGCGGCCGCAGAACAATCCGGGAAACGGTACGTAGGCGGTACGTATTAATTGCCCGCGCCCGGCCGCGGCGCGGGGTCCGGGCGCCCCGCGGCGCCGGCCCGCCCCGCGGCCTGGGCCACCTCCGACCGCGAGCCGACGTGCAGCTTCCGCAGCAGCTTCGCCACGTGCTGCTCGACGGTGCGCGGGGAGAGGTACAGCACGTCGGCGATCTCCCGGTTGGTGTGGCCGAGCGCCACGAGCCGGGCGACTTCGCGCTCGCGCGGCGAGAGCTGGTCGCCGTAGCCGCGGCGGCCGCGGCGGGAGGGGAGCGGGACGTTGTGGCCGCGCAGCACGCGGCGGCAGCGGGCGGCGTCGCGGATGGCGCCGAGGTCGGTGAACTGCTGGGCGAGCGCGGCGAGTTCGCGGGCCGGTTCGGGCCCGGTGGCCGCCGGGAGGCGGCAGCGGGCCGCCGCCTCGCCCGCGCGCGCCGCCGAGTACGGCTGCGGCAGGGCCGCGTACGCCCGTTGCGCCGCCGTGAACAGCACCGCCGCCTCCTCCGCCCGCCCGCGCCCCGCCGCCACGATCCCCCGGCACGCCGGCAGCGCCGCCGCCGCCAGCGGCGCGTCCCGGCCCGCGATGCCCGCCGCCAGCTCCGCCGTGACCTCTTCCGCGGCCCGTGACTCCCCGGCCCGTACGAGCGCGGCGACGGCCGGCGGCGCCAGGTCGCCCGCCCACGGCCAGATGTCCTTGCGCCGGATCCGCGCGAGGCCCCGCTCCGCCTCCGCGCGCGCCCGCTCCGGCTCGCCGCGGGCGGCGAGCAGCCGGGTCATGGCGCCGGCGGCGGTGGCGAGCACGGGCGCGGGCGCGTTGCGCGGGTCGGCGAGCCCGGCCGCCGCCAGCTCCGCCGCCGCCTCGTCCCACTCCCCCAGCGCCGACGCCAGCAGCCCCAGCACCAGGTGCGCGTCGGCGGCGATGCTGGAGACGCCCTGCACCGCGTCGAGGGTGTGCCGGCAGCGCTCCGCGAGCCCCCGCCAGCGGCCCGCGTACCACTCCAGGCGCAGCGCCGTGCCCTCCACGATGCCTTCGAGGAACGCCGCCCCGCACTCCGCCGCCAGCCGCCGCCCCTCGGCGCGGTAGCGCTGCGCCGCCTGGTAGTGGCCGAGGCAAGTGGCGGCGTCGGCGAAGTTGCCGCAGGCGCGGGCGACTTGGCGGCGGTGGGTGCCGGGTCCAGAACCGGCGACGAGGCCGTCGGCCTCGGCCCGGACGGCGGGGTCGCCGAGGCTCATGCGCAGGGCCAGGTGGTTGCCGCGTACGGCGGTACGGACCGCGGGGTCGGACTCGTGCGCCACCAGCGCCTCGGCCCGCGCGATCCACCCCTCGTAGACGTGCCGCGGGTGGTCGCCCCAACTCGGCATGGCGAGCGCCGCCATGCCGCGGGCGGCGAGCGCGGGCCGGGCGTGCAGCTCCGCCACGGCGACCTCGGTGTGGACGCGGCCCTCCTCGTAGCGGCCCGCCTGGTTGTAGAGGAGCAGGCCGAGGTTGAGCCGGATCTCGCCGCGTACGCCCTCGGGTATGTGGCCGTCGCGGACGATGTCGTGGAGCAGCGCGGTGGCCCGGTGGTGGGTGAGCCCGACGACGGCGTCGCGGCTGAGGTCGACAGCGATACGGGCGCACTCGGGCCGGCCCAGCCGCCCGTCCGACAGCAGTTCCTCCAGCACCCCCACGGCGAGCGCCAGATCGCCCATCTCGCGCGCGGAACCGGCGGCGGCCTCGGCGTAGCGCTGCCACTGGACCAGCTCGCCGCCGTGGTGCGCGTGGTACGCGAGCTGGATGAGGGGCTGCGGGTCCTCGGCGGCCAGGGCGCGCATCGCCTGCCGGTGGAGGCGGTGCCGGTCGGGGCCGAGCAGCCCGGCGTAGACGGCCTGCTGGGCGAGGGCGTGGCGGAAGCCGTAGCGGTCCTCGCCCCACTCGTACAGCACGCCGGCGCGCAGCGCCTCGCGTACGGCCGCGGAGTCGGCGGGCGCGGCGGGCCGCCCGGGGGTGCCGCGGACGACGGCGGCGATCAGCGCCTCGCCGGCGGGCACGCGGAGGACGGAGGCGGCCCGTACGGCGTCGGCGGCGGCGGGGGAGAGCACGCTCATGCGGTCGGCGACGGCTTCCCGCAGACGGGTGGGGACGGGCATGCGCGCGAAGTCGGCGTGCTGGGAGCCGTGTTCGGCGGTGGGCAGGGCGCGTACGACTTCCTCGACGACGAAGGGGATGCCGGCGGTGCGGCGGTGCAGCTCTGCGGTGAACGCGTCGGACGACTCCGCCGCCCCGGTGAGCGCGGTGAACATGCCGCGTACGCCGTGGACGTCGAGGGGGCGCAGGGGGACGACGACGGCGGTGGTGCCAGGCGGCTGCCGGTACGCGCGGCCCAGCGGGAGCCCGCTGCCGGGCAGGTCCTCGCGGCGGTAACTGAGCACGGCGGACAGCCCGTCGGGCGGATCGTCGACGAGGAAGCGCAGCAGGTCGCGGGTGCCGTCGTCGGTCCAGTGCAGATCCTCGACCACCATGACGGTCTCGCCGGCGGCGTCCAGCAGCGCCCGTACGGCACGGAAGAGCCGGTGCCGCCGGGCCCGTAAGTCGCTGAGCAACTCGGGCGCGGGTGGCAGCCGGTCGGCCAGCTCGGGCAGATACGCGCGCAGGGCACCGCAGACGGGGCTCAGGGCGGGTGGCAGGCCGCCGGCGAGATGGCGCAGCAGATCGAAGACGGGCCCGTACGGAAACGGCTCCCGCAGCGGCCGGCACCCCCCGAGCAGCACCCGCCGCCCCCGTACGGCGGGATCCCGTAACGCCTCCCGGATCAGCCGCGTCTTCCCGATCCCGGCCTCGCCCTCGACCATCGCCACGGACGGCGACCGCGTGACGGCATCCACGAGCGCACCCAACTCCCGCGCCCTGCCGACCAGCACAGGCGCTTCCGCGGGGCGCGGAACGGTCACGGTCATGAGCGCCTCCGGCCGGTGGGGTCCAGCGACACGCGGAGCGGGGGTGTGCGCGGCGCGTCGCGGCGGCGACAGCGTGAAGGTAAGCCTCAGCGCACACCCCGAGCAAGACCGACCCGGCGTGGTCCGTCACATCACGGGCCCCGCGGCTGTCATACAGGAGAGCACCGGGTTCACAACCGACCGAGGGGGGACGTTATGGAACATCCGGGACGTTCCCGCGCGCGCTCGGCCGGCGCCGGCGACCTCGCCCACGAGAGCGTGGGTGGCGTGAGCCCACCGCCGGGGCCCCACGCCACCCACCCCCCACCCCGGTCCGGCTGACCGGGCCCAAGGACCGAGTGGCGCGGCACCTTCCCCCGGGGTGCCGTGCCACTCTTCTCATCCGAGGGACCGGCGGGCGATCTCCCGCAGCCGCGCGGAGAAGACCTCACCGGCGTCGTCGGAGATCGAGGCGAGGGCGACCATGCCCGTCACGATCACATCGCACAGCTCCTCGCAGACGTCGTCGATGGTGTGGGTCTTGCCCTTCCGCGGATTGGACCCCAGCAGCCCGTGCACGGCCGCGGCCACCTCCCCGTACTCCTCCCCGACCTTCAGAATCCGCAACAACCGCCCGGTCCTGCCCTGCACGGGACTCTCCTCGTCCAGCCACGCACACAACCGCTCGATCGTCGCCCAGCTCTCATCCATGGCAGCCCTCGATGTGGAGTCCGACAGATCCGCGGACGGCGGCAGGGAGATCGACCCGCCAACCTCCTTCACGAGCCGCCTCCGCAGACATCGACGTCCGCCCACACCCGCTTACCCCACGGCACCGGCTCGGCCCCCCACGGGGGCAGAGAACCCCGCCACCGCGGCCAGCCCCCGCCCCGACTCGTCGTCCCCGCCCGCCTCGACGACCCTCGGCAGGGCCCGGGACCGGTCGACGACGGCCACCCGCACGCGCCGCGGCCCGACCCGGGACACCTTGACGTGCACGACCTCCAGCCGCGCGTGCCGCACCGCGTTGGTCACCAACTCGCTCACGACGAGACACACGTCCGCGGCCCCGGCGTCCAGCGCCCACGCCCGCAGCGAGGCGGAGACAAGCCGGCGCGCCCTGGCCACGGAAGCCTCGGTGCGCGGCAGGGTCACGCTGTAGGCCGGCAGGTCCCGGGCGGACGACTCGGTCACCCTGGTCACATGCGTTTCGTGCATGAGGCACAAGCTAGAAGTGCGTTACGTGACCGGACAGGGACGCTCTGTGCCATTCCCCGGCCCGGGTGGGACGCGGTGTCCTACCCGTCCACGCCCAGCCGGGCGGCCAGTTCGGTGACGGGGGATGTGCGGCGGGGTTCGCGGGTGCGGATGTCGGCTACCAACTGGCGGGTCGTGCCGTGGTAACGCATCCACTCAGGGGCGTCCCGTTCGGCGGCCAGCAGGGCGTCGGTGGCACGGGCGTCCTGGGCGAGGTTCGCGTAGGCGAGCGCGCGGTCGACGTGGAAGCGGGCACGCCAGGTGGGGGGCAGGGTGCGTACGCCCGGGATCGTGCGGGCGGCGGTGACGGCCTCGTGGCTCTTGTCCATCTCCACCAGGAAGTTGACCTTCGCCACACCCGCGTTCGCCGGCCCGAAGGGGGTGGCGTAGTCGAGCCGGTCCTCGCCGATGCGCGCGGCGGCGGCCGAGGCCAGGCGCAGCAGGTCCTCCACCCGGTCGTACCTGGCCTCGCCCTGCCGGGCGCAGGCCGTCGCCGCGCGGAGCAGCAGGATCCCCCACAGCGACAGCTCGACCGGCCGCGACCGGAACCCCGGGTCGATCGCGTCGGCCTGGGCCAGCGCGACGTGTTCGGCGTCCTCCAGGCGGCCCTGCCGGGTGAGGATCCAGGCCAGCGTCGAGGCGCCGATGGCTTCCAGGTACGGGTCGTCGGAGCGGCGGGCCGCGTCCGTCGCCCGTTCCATCGCGGTGAACGCGGCGTCCTCCTTGCCCAGCGCGGCGAGCGTGGTCGCCGCGACCTGGTACGCCTCGGCGAGCACCGCGCAGGCCGCCGACCTCGCGGTGCCGCGCTGCACGTCCACCGCGGCGCGGGCGTCGCGGATCAACTGCGGGAGCAGCGCGCCGATCTCGCCGATGTGGCCGTCCCGGCGGATGCGTTCGGTGGCGCGCAGCGCCGCCCGCAGTGCGCTCACCGTCGGCGGGTCCTCGGGGTCCGGCCCCTCGCCGAGCAGGTCCGACACGGGGGCCACGGCCTGCCGTAAGGCAAGGACCGAGGGGGCGTCGCCTTCGGCGTGCGCCTCGAAGGTGGTGGGCTGGCCGACGAGCGCGGAGGTCTCGACGTCGAGCGCGCGCGCCAGGTTGTTGAGCGTGGACAGGCGGGCGGAGTGGCGCCGGTTCTGCTCCAGTTTCCGTACGGTGTCGACCGAGACGCCCGCGCGCTCCGCGAGCCCCTCCTGCGTCAACTCCCGCCGCACCCGCAGCCGCCCGACCCGGTCACCGATGGTCTCGCCGTACCCCATGGACACCTCCGCGCCGCGGATTCCCCTCCCCACGCTACCCGCTCGCATCCGACGCCTGGAGGAACAACGCATGACCGCACCCTCGATCGAGATTCGCGCCGCCGCCGGTCTCGCCACCGTCCGCAGTGACCTGCTCGACGTCCACGCCGCCGTCCGCGCCCCGCTCCTCCATCTGCCACCGGCACCGCCCGGCGCATCCACGACGCGCTGCTGGCCACCCGGAGCGAGCCGTACGTCACCCTCATGGTGAACCCGGCGGCCGGCGACGGAAAGGTGCACGCCCTCCACTCGTCGTGGGGCTACGAGGACATCGGCCGGAGCCAGCCCTCCGCGGCGTCGCCGCTCCTGGCCGTGATGGTCCGGGCGAGAGTGCGCTGATACGGAGGGTGGTGCACGTCACGCGGGTGAAGTGTCACGGATCGGGGATCGGCGGCATCTTCATGGCGATCGGGGTCGCATCCGCGCAGGTCCCGTACGGGAAAGGAGTCCGGTCGTGGAGGAGCGTGCGGTACGGGGGAAGGTGGCTCTGGTCACCGGGGGGAACAAGGGGATCGGGCGGGCCGTCGCCGAGGTGCTGGCCGCCGAAGGGGCCACCGTCGTCGTCGGGGCGCGGGATTCGCGCCGGGGTGAGGAGGCCGCGGCGGCGATCCGGGGTGGGGCGGGGGAGGCGCGGGCAGTGGTGCTGGACGTGACCGATCCGGGTTCCGTGCAGGCCGCCGCCGGGTGGATCGAGGAGCGGTTCGGCCGGCTCGACGTGCTCGTCAACAACGCCGGCATCAGCGGGTCCGGCCAGGCCGCGCCGCAGGACGCGCTCGACCGGGTGCCCAGCGCCGTCGACCTGGAGCGGGTCCGCGCCGTGTTCGACACCAACGTCTTCGGGGTGATCACTGTGACCAACGCGATGCTCCCGCTGCTGCGGCGGTCCGGGGCCGCGCGGATCGTCAACCTCTCCAGCCACGCCGCGTCGCTCGCGCTGAACGCCGAGGTCGGCGGGTGGCTGGCGGAGCTGCCGTCCGTCGCGTACTCGCCGTCCAAGACCGCGCTCAACGCGCTGACCGTGCAGTACGCGAACGAGTTGCGCGAGGAGAGCATCCTCGTCAACGCCGCCGCCCCCGGATACGTCGACACGGACAGCAACGGGCACAGCGGCTTCCTCACCCCGGCCCAGGGCGCGGACGTGGTGGTGCGCCTGGCGACCCTCGGCGACGACGGCCCGACCGGCGGGTTCTTCAGCGCGGACGGGCCGCTTCCCTGGTAGTCGGGGTAGCCCGCGGGCTCCGGCCGGGCCTCAGTAGACGATGCTGAGCGACGAGAGGTCCGTCTCCAGTTCGGTGGCCGTGACCTCGCCGTCCTCCACCGTGAAGCGGAAGGCCACCTGGGGGCGGCCGTTCTGGACCCACACCAGGCCCGCGGCGCCGTCGATGAGCGCGGGGATCGGGGTCCAGGTGCGTACCGTGCAGACCCGGGTGACCGACTCCGTGCCGCGGACCTCCGTGGTGCCGATGACGGCGTCGCCGCCGCGGTGTTCCGCGGGGGCGGCGGGCGGGGCGGCTTCGCCGGCGGGGCCGGAGGAGGCGGGCGGGGTGTCCGTCGGGGGGCGGCGGTCGGGGTGGTTGGGGTCCAGGGCCGTCAGCATGGCCCGGAAGTCGCCCCCGCGGGACGCCGCGAGGAACGCGCCCGCGATGTCCGCGCCGGTCGTCGCCCCGGCGTCCGTGCCGGAGCCGAACGGGCCGCCCCTGTCGTAGCCGGTGCCGCCGTATCCGGCCGCCGCGCCGGGACGGCGGGCGCTGCCCGCCAGTTCGCGGTTCGCCAGCGCCGCCAGCGCCGCGATCTCCTCGAACGGCGCCGCGAACATGTCCTGGAGCACGTACGCCAGCCGCTCGGGCGGCAGCAGCGTCTCGCACACGACCAGCAGCGTCACGCGTACGGACCGGGGGAGGTCCGCCGGCGCTCCGCTCACTCCGGGCGTCTCCACGACCGGCCCCGACCGGAGCACATGCAGCGTGACCTGCGCGACGGTCGTGCGCAGGCAGGACTCAAGTCCGTCCGCCGCCACGCCCTCGGGACCCTCGGCACCGGCGGCACCCGGCGCGCGGCGGTCCAGCGTCGTCCACTCCTCCCGGCCCGCCTCCTCGGCGGGACCGAGCAGCCGGTACGCCAGCGGGCGCAGGCCCGGGCGGTCGGTCTCCAAACGTGCGGCCAGCCAGTCGTGTTCGTCCACCGGTCGAGTCCTCTCGGCAACACCTTCGTCCTGATGACAGTCGAGAGCGGGCCGATGTGACCGCCGAGGCGAAATGCCGGAAAATCGGGCGTACGGGCCGGAATGCGCGATTCCGGCCCGTACGCCCGCCACGGGGAGCGCAGTCAGCCGCCCGTGCCCCACCAGTCCCGCGCCACGTACGCCGGCCGCCACTCGTCGCGGTACGCCGCACGCACCGGCTCCGGCAGGATCGCCAGCGTCGCCGCCAGGGTCTCGTCGTCCGCGCCCTCCAGCATCCACGCCGTCAGCACCGGCCCGTCGGCCCCGCCCTTGGCCGCGTGCACGCCGCCGAAGTGCAGCAACTGCGCCGGGGTCAGCGTCCGTTCGATCAGCGGCAGCGTGACGTCCTCCTCGTGCGTGAGGTGCGCGTTGAGCTGCACGGCCAGCTCGTCCGCCAGCCCCGCCAGCCGCTCCGGGCCCGTCTCGCGGTCGGCCAGGGCGGCGTCGACCGCGTCGAGGAGCGGGTCGATCCGGGCGTGTTCGTCCTCCATGGCGTCGACGACGGCAAGGTCGTCGGGACGGTTCTCCAGGGCCTCGCGGAGCGGTGGCCACAGGGCCTCGTCCTCCGCGGTGTGGTGGATGTGCAGGACCTTTTTGAAGAGTTCCCAGCCCGCCGCGGCCGCGAGGATGCGCCGCGGCTCGTCGTCGGTGCGTACGGTCGCCTTCGCGACGTGCTCCAGGTCGCGGCGGAGCGCGTGGTGCATCGCGTACATCAGCGTGAAGTCGATGGTGTCGCTCATGGTCAGTTCTCCCTTGCTCACCCCTAATGACGGGACAGCCCCGCGGAGTGTGAGGCGGCGCGGAGAGGTCGGCCGGAAAGGGGTGCTGGCTGCACCGCGGGGCGGGGTGCTAGGCCCATGTCCCCCCGGGCGGCGGGTCCCTAGCGTCGAAAGCCCCCTTTGACCCGGCGCAAGGAGAGCACCTATGTCCGCATCCACCCGCCGCGGCCTGCTGCGCGCAGGTGCCGCCGCGGCCGTGGCGGCACCGGCCGCCGCGTACGCCGCACCCCAGGCGCTCGCCGCACCACGAGCCGCCGCAGAAGGCACGGCCGGCACGGAGGCCGGAACCGCCTTCGGCCCCCTGACCGTTCGCCCCGACGACCCCCGCTACGCCTCCCTCCGGCTCCGCGGCTACAACCACCGCCACGCCTGTCACCCCTCCCGGATCCGCCTCGTCGGCAGCACCGCCGACGTCGTCCGCGCCGTGGCCGACGCGTCGAGGACCGGGGGCCGCATCGCCGTGCGCAGCGGCGGGCACTGCTTCGAGGACTTCGTCGACCGCCCCGACACCGACGTGATCATCGACATGAGCGGGATGCGCGACGTCGGCTACGACCCCGGGCGCCGCGCCTTCGCCGTCGAGGCCGGCGCCACCCTCGCCGAGGCATACCGGCGGCTCTTCCTCGGCTGGGGCGTCACCGTCCCCGGCGGCACCTGCACCGGCGTGGGCGCCGGGGGGCACGTCGCGGGCGGCGGGTACGGCGCGCTCTGCCGGCTGTACGGGCTGACCGTGGACCACCTGTACGCCGTCGAGGTCGTCGTGGCCGACAGGTCCGGCCGGGCGCGCAGCGTCGTCGCCACCCGGGATCCTTCGGACCCGCACCGCGACCTGTGGTGGGCGCACACCGGGGGCGGGGGCGGCAGCTTCGGCGTCGTCACCCGCTACTGGTTCCGCTCCCCGGACGCCGCCCCCGGCGCCGCGCCCGGGGACCTGCTGCCGCGCCCGCCCGCCACCGTCCTCACCTACTCCCTGACCTGGCGCTGGGCCGACCTGGACGAGGCCGTGTTCGGCACCCTCATGCGCAACTACGCCCGCTGGGGCGAGCGCAACTCCGCCCCCGGCTCCCCCGCCGCCGCGCTCTACGGCGAGTTCGCCATGGCCACCTCGCCGGGCGGGACCCTCGGCATCGCCGGCCAGGTCGCCGCGGGCGGCACCGCCGCGCGCCGGCTGCTGGACGACCTCCAGGGCGCGCTGACCCGCGGCCGGGGCGTACCGCGGCCCGAGCGGGAGGCCGAGACGCTGCCGTGGCTCTCCGCGACGCTGGCGCACAGCGGCGCCGACGCCGTCCCCTTCGCCAGCCGCATGAAGATCAAGTCGGGCTACCGCCGCCGCGGCTTCTCCGCCGCCCAGCTCACCACCCTCTACCGGGGCCTCACCGACCCCGCGTACGACAACCCCTTCGGCAGCGTCTTCATCAACACCTACGGCGGGCAGGTCAACGCCGTCTCCCCCGGCGCGACCGCGATGCCGCACCGCGACTCCGTCTTCCTCGTCGGCTTCCTCACCGGCTGGACGGGCGAGGGCGAGGACGAACGGCAACTGAGGTGGCTGCGCGAGCTGTACGGCAGGCTCTACGCGCGCTCGGGCGGCGTACCGGCGGGCCCGGACGACAGCGGGACGTTCATCAACTACCCGGACAACGACCTGGCCGACCCCGCCCACAACACGTCCGGCACGCCCTGGCACACGCTGTACTTCGGCGAGGACGGCTACGCGCGGCTTCAGCGCGCCAAGGAGCGCTGGGACCCGCGGAACGTCTTCCACCACGGGCTGTCCGTACGGCCACTGACATGATCGGCGCATGAAGGTACTCGTGATCGGTGCGACCGGAACGGTCGGCAGTGCTGTCGTCAGCGTGCTGGAGGAGGCTTCCCACGACGTCGTGAAGGCGTCGCGCAGCGGTCCCGTGCGGGTGGATCTGGAGGATCCCGCCACGCTGGACGGGCTCTTCGACGCCGTGCCGGACCTCGGCGCGCTGGTGTGCTGCGCGGCCGGCGGGCCGCTGGTGGACCTGGGTTCCGTGACCGACGACGAGTTCGCCGCGGGGGTACGGGGCAAGCTCCTCGGCCAGGTCGCCCTCGCCCGGCGGGCGATGAGCCGGCTCCCGGACGGCGGCTCCGTCACGCTGACCGGCGGCACGTTCGCCGCGCCGCTGGCAGGCGGGTCGCTGGGGGCGCTGGTCAACGCCGGTCTCGAGGGCTTCGTACGCAACGCGGCCGCCGAGATGCCGCGGAACCTGCGGATCAACCTCGTCAGCCCGGGGTGGATCACGGAGACGCTGGAGAGCCTGGGCATGGACCCGGCCGGCGGCACGCCCGCCGCGGAGGTGGCGCGTGCGTACGCGGAGGCGGTGGCGGGCACCGCACAGGGGCTGACCATCCGGCCGTGACAGGGGGCGGCCGGACGGCGGCCCGGGAGCCGGGGCCCGGCGCTCGGGGCTCGGGGTTCAGCGCTCGGGGTTCGGGGTTCGGGGCTCGGGGCTCGGGGCTCGGGGCTCGGGGCTCGGGGCTCGGGGCTCGTACGATCGTTTTCATGCTGACGCCGCCGACTTCCGTGACCGACCAGGACGTTCTGCGGGCGGTGGCCGGGCACTGGCTGCCGGAGGCGGACGAAGTGGCGCACCTGCCCTGGGGCTTCGGGGCGTACCACTGGCGGGTGGCAGGCGGCGGCACGGTGTTCTTCGCGACGCTGGACGCCCTGGCGCCGCGGCACTCGGCGGCGTCGCTGGAGGCGGCGTACGCGGGGGCGGCGGCCCTGGCGGCGGCCGGGCTGGAGACCGTGTGCGCGCCGCTGCCGGCGAAGTCCGGGCTGGGGGCCGGGGCGTTCACGGTGCCGTACGGGGACGGGGCGTTGAGCGTCACGCCGTGGGTCGAGGGCCGTACGCCGACGCAGGCGGAAGCGGCCGCGCCGGCGCACGCGGCGGAGGTCGTACGCGCCCTGCGCACCCTGCACGCCACCGCCGGCCGAGCGCCGGCGCTGCCCGTCTGGGCGCCGCGGGTCGGCCCCGGGTTCGCGGCCGGCCTCCGGGCCCGTACCGCGGAGCCCTGGACGTCGGGGCCGCTCGCCGAGGAGGCCCGCGCGGCCCTCGCCGCCCACGGCGACGCCATCGCCCGCTGGACGGACCGCTATCTGCACCTCGCCGGGACCGCCCGCGCCCGCCGCGCCTCCTGGGTCCCCACCCACGGCGAACCGCACCACGCCAACCAGCTCCTCACCCCCGCGGGCCTGCGCTTCGTCGACTGGGAGTCGCTGGCCCTGGCCCCGCGCGAGCGCGACTACGCCGACGTACCGCCCGCCCTGCGGGACGCGCTCGACCCGGACCCGGCGATGCTGGAGCTGTTCGCGCTGGACTGGCGGCTGTCCGAACTCGACGAGTACGTCCGCTGGTTCTCCGCACCGCACACGGGCACGGCGGACGACCACACGGCGCTGGCCGATCTGTACGGGGAACTCGCGGGATGAGTCCCCGGCCGTACCCGGGATACTGCGGGGAAAGCCCCCCGCCCCCCTGAGGCGGAGCGGGGGACCGCTGGGCGACGGGCAGTTGATGACCATGATGCGCGCCACCGGGACGGCCATGACGTCGGCGTCGGAGATCGTGTACGTACAGGGCTGGATCCCCGCGGCGGTCGTCCTCGCCTTCGTCTTCGCCTACGTCGCGTACACGGACGGCGGCTGGAACGTCGCCGCCGGAGTGGCCGTCCTCGTGGTGACGGGCCTGTTCGCGTTCCTCGTGTGGAGGTCGCTGACGGACTATCCGCTGACGTACAGGCACGGCGACCGCCCGACCCTGGACGTGCAGGGGACGGGCCTGTACCAGGTCTGGGACCTGGCGCCCGGGGCGAGTGCGAGCACCGTGCTGGAGGCCGGAGGCGGCTCCGGCGCCGAGACGCTCGCCGGCACCGTGAGCGTCGGTCACGGCTGCGAGGAGGCGCGCGTCCGCTGGCGCATCAGCGCCGGCGACCCGGCGGACGAGGCGTCCGCCGGCATCTCCCGGGCCGACGCGCCGCTGGCGGCGGGGACGTTCGGCGAAGGCGAGCGGCGCGGGCTCGGCGACGTGCCGCTGCGGCCGGAGCCGCCGGCCGCGGTGCTGCTCACCGCGGTGCGCCTGGACGACGCGACCTGTGACACGACGCTGACCTGGGAGAACCCCGGGTTCGAGGGCCCGGGGCACGGCGAGTTCCGCTTCGTCTTCCCGATGCCCAGCGAGTGACACGGGGGCGGGCGCACGAACGGCGGGCACGCCGGGGGAGGCGGGCCCGCCGTCCCGGGGGACGGGGTGCGGGTCAGCAGCTCAGGCGGTCGCCCGGGGTGACGCCGAGGATCTGGGTGAAGCGCTGGTAGTTGTTGATGCGGCTCTGGACCTGCGCGGGGTTGCCCCCGTTGCACTCCAGGGCCCCGTTGATCGAGCGGATGGACTCACCGAAGCCGGCGCCGGTGGTCATCGCCGTGTGCCCGGACATGGTGCCGGGGCCGCTCTGCGTCATCCAGTACCACAGGCCGGTCTGCCAGGCCACGGCCGGTTCCCGCTCCACCCGCCAGGGGTTGGTGAGCAGGTCGAGGCCGAGCGCGTCGCCGGCGGCCTTGTAGTTGAAGTTCCAACTGAGCTGGATGGGTCCGCGGCCGTAGTACGCGGCCTGGCCCGCGGGACAGCCGTAGGGCTGCGTCGCGTCGCAGTAGTGGGGGTAGTTGGCCTGGTTCTGCTCGACGATGTGGACGAGGCCGCCGGTCTCGTGGCTGACGTTGGCGAGGAAGGCAGCGGCTTCGCGGGCCTTGGTGGTGTTGTCGCCGGTGTTGGCGAAGGCGGGGTAGGACCGCATGGCCGTGGTGAGGCCCGCGTACGTGTAGAAGGGGTTCCGGTTCGGGAACATCTGGTTGAACTGGGCCTCGGTCACGAAGCCCCCGGGCCCGGGCCCGGGGTCGCTGCCCCCGCAGGTGCCCTGGTCGGCCCAGACGCCCCACTGCCCGGTGGTGCCGGGGGTCTCGCCCTGGGTCCACCACTTGGCCTGCCAGTTGTGGCCGTTGTGGGAGACGACGTTGCCCTGGGTGTAGACGGAGCCGCTGTTCCACGCGGCCGCGCAGGCGGCGGCGCTGGCGGTGGTGGCGGTGGCGAGGGGGACGAGCACGGCGATGAAGGCCACCGCGGCGAAGGCGGCGACGAGGCCCCTGATCCGTCTGCCGAGTCTGCGGTGCAGGTGTACGTGCACGTGTTTGGCTGACACGTCATCACATCCTGTCAGTGGGGGTGTACGTGGCATGGTGGAGCAAAGCTCATTGGTCTGGACCTGTCAAGGTCTAGACCAACAAATACCCCGAGGATCAGCACGCCGGTCTACACCCCCTCACCAGCAAGGGCTTTCTATGGCGGCGACACGCGGCAACTTCCGGCCCGCTCGGCACCGTTGACCGCCGCTCTGAGCAGCCGTACCTTCCTTCCGTTTGGTTTCTCAGCCGGTCGGACAGCCCCATCGACCGCCGTTCGACGGCGGGCCGCCGGGCGTGCCCGACCGCCGAGCCGGGAGGTACGCACGTGCCCGTAGAAGCCACCCCGCCACCGGATCACGGCCATGACGCCGCCCGGGGCCCCAGCAGACGCAGCCTCGGCCGTGCGGCCGTGGCCGTCGCCGCCACCCCCGTCCTCGCCGGTACGTGGCAGGCGCTCACCGCCTCCGCCGCCGCCGCGGCCGACGGGGCGGCGGACGGCGCGCAGGGCCGGGCCTGGACCGGCACCTGGGCCTGCGCCGAGACGAAGGTGCCCGCGGCCGACGGCACCGCCTTCGCCGACCAGACCCTGCGCCAGGTCGTCCACACCAGCGCCGGCGGCCGTGCGCTCCGCATCCGCCTCACCAACCGGTACGGCACCGAGCCGCTGGTCGTCGGCGAGGTCCGCGTCGGGCACTCGGTCCCCGGCGACGGCACCGCCGTCGTCCCCGGCACCGACCGCGCGGTGCGCTTCGGCGGCCGTACGTCGGTGACGCTGGCGCCCGGCACCCGGCGGTGGAGCGACCCGGTGTCGCTGGACGTACCGACCGCCGCGGACCTCGCCGTCAGCGTCTACCTGCCGCGGCCGACACCGGCCGACACGGTGCACAGGTCGGCGTTCCAGCGGAACTACGTCGCCGCCGGGAACGTCGCCGCCAAACCGGCCGTCGACGCCCAGCGCACCGTCACGAGCTGGTACTTCCTCGCCGGCATCGCCGTCACCGGCGCCGCCCCCGGTACCGGCGCGGGCGCCGGCACCGGCTCCCGCCAGGCGATAGTCGCCTTCGGCGACTCCATCACCGACGGCTCCGCCACCACCGTCGGCGCCAACCGCCGCTGGCCCGACGTGCTCGCCCGCCGCCTCCGCGACGAGGCCGGCCGCACCGGCACCGGCGTCCTCAACGCCGGCATCGGCGGCAACCGCCTGCTCCGCGACCCCAACCCGCCGCCCGGGTCCAACGCGGAGAACTACGCCCCGTACTTCGGCGAGGCCGGCATCCGCCGCTTCGCGACCGACGTACTGGACCAGCCGGCCGCCCGGCACGTCGTCGTGCTCCTCGGCATCAACGACCTCGGCCACCCGGGCCGCGACGCCCCCCGCGACGAGGAGGTCACCGCCGCCGACCTCATCAACGGCCACCGCAGCCTCATCCGCCAGGCCCACGCCCGCGGGCTGCGCATCCACGGCGCGACGGTGCTGCCGGTGGAGGGCGACGACCTCGGCTTCTACACCCCGGAGCGCGAAGAGGTCCGGCAGACGGTGAACGACTGGATCCGCACCGCGGGCGAATACGACGGCACCGTCGACTTCGACGCGGCCACCCGCGACCCGGCCCAGCCGCGGCGGCTGCTCGCGGCGTACGACAGCGGCGACGGGCTGCACCCGAACGACGCGGGGATGGCGGCGATGGCGGCGGCGGTCCCGCTGGACCTGTTCACCTGAGCGGCACCCGGCGCGCATCTCCGCCGGGCGCATGAGGGCCGGCCGGCGTCACCGCCGGCCGGCCCTCGTTCCGTACGTACTCGCGGATCAGTCCCGCTGGGCGTTCTCCGGGAGCTTGCGGAGCTGCATCGTGCTCGCGGTGCGCGTGCCGAAGCCGTAGTCCAGGAGCTTGGCCGCGTCCTTGTAGCGGTCGCTGGCGTTGAGGACCACGCCGATGTACGTCTTGCCGTCGCGCTTGGCGGTGAAGACGAGGCACGGGCCCGCCGGCGTGGTGGTGCCGGTCTTCATGCCGTTGGCGCCGCTGTACGAGCCGAGGAGCTGGTTGGTGTTGTACCAGGTGTAGGTGCGGCGGTTGCCGTTGCTCGCGGTGGCGTAGCGCACGGCCTTCGTCTTGGAGATGATCTCGCGGAACTTGCCGGAGTAGCCGTACGCGCTCTTCGCCAGCTTCGCCATGTCGCGCGGCGTCGAGTAGTTGTTCCCGGTGGACGAGACGCCGTCGAACGAGTCGAAGTGGGTGTTCGTCATCCCGAGGAAGTCGGCCTTGCTGTTCATCTTCTTGATGAATGACTTCACCCGCGCCGACGTCGTGCTGCCCGAGCCGTAGGTGTCGGCCAGCGCGTACGCGGCGTCGCAGCCGGACGGGAGCATCATCGCGTACAGCAGGGTGCCGACGGAGACCTTGTCGCCGGTCTTCAGATCGGCGGTGCTGGCGCCCCTGTTGACGACGTAGTCGCGGTACGCCTGCTTGATGGTGACCTTTTTGTCGAGGTTCAGGTTCGGCTGGCTGAAGACCACGCGCGCGGTCATGATCTTCGTGGTGCTGGCGATCTGCCGCTTGGTGTCGGACCCCTTGCCGAACACCTTCGCGCCCGTCGACCCGTCCATCAGGAACGCGCCCTTGGCGGAGACCGTGGGCGCGGCGGCGGCCTCGGCCGCGCTCGCCGGGGCCGCCATCGGCGCCACGGCCAGCAGGGCCCCCGCGGTCACGACCCCGGCCGTCACCTTGCGGAACCGGGTGCCCGTGCGGCGCGGGCGGACGCTGTGTTCTGTTGTTGTCAAGGCAGTTGCTCCGATGCTTCGAATGTCGTTGAGCGGCACGCTTGCGCGCTGCGCGCGGCGCCGGCGTGAAGGTCACGGCGGGCGCGGCGGCTGCGCCGCTCTTCTCCTGACTCACGAGGGGGCCCGATGGATGTACGACGATAGGCGTGATTTTCGCGCGCCGGGAAGGGGCGTACGGATACTCCCGTGGCGCCGGCGGGGGTGCACGGGCCGGGCGTACGGCGCGGTACGCACGGCGTGTGCGCGGAGGGTTGACATGTACGCGGAGTCCGCGCTTTCTTACTGACAAGTCAGTAACTTCAGTTGGCAGAGTCGCCCACCGAGGAGTTGCCCGCATGCATGGCCGTACCCTCCGGCGTGCCTTCGGCACGCTCGCCGGCACCACCGCCGCGGCGGTAGCCGCCGCCGTCGCCCTCCCGCTCACCGCCGCCTCCGCGGCCGAGCGGCCGCCGTTCTACGAACCGCCCGCCACGCTCCCCGCGGCCGACGGCGACGTCATCCGCGCCGAACCGTCCGTCTACTACCTCGACCCGCTCAAGGTGCTCAAGGTCGACGCGAACGTCCTGCGCGTCATGTACCGCTCCACCGACGGCCACGGCGCGCCCGTCGCCGTCACCGGCACGGTCATCACCCCCAGGTCCGCCTGGACCGGGCCCGGCGAGCGCCCCGTCATCGGGTACGCCGCGGGCACCCAGGGCCTCGGCGACCAGTGCGCGCCCTCGCGCCAGTTGGCCAACGGCACCGAGTACGAGGGCCTGTTCGTCAAGGGCCTCCTCGCCCGCGGCTACGGCGTCGCCATGACCGACTACGAGGGGCTCGGCACCCCCGGCCTGCACACGTACATGAACCGCGCCGTCCAGGGCCAGGCCGTCCTCGACTCCGTCCGCGCCGCGCAGCGCCTGCCCGCCGCCGGCCTCCCCGACGACGGCCCCGTCGCCGTCTACGGCTACTCCCAGGGCGGCGGCGCGGCCGCCTCCGCCGCCGAACTCGCCCGCTCCTACGCCCCGGATCTCGACGTCAGGGGCGTCGCGGCGGGCGCGGTACCCGCGGACCTGGCCGCGGTCGGGCGCAACCTCGACGGCTCGCTCTACGCCGCGTTCCTCGGCTTCGCCGTCGCCGGACTCGCCGAGGGCTCGGACCTCGACCTCGGCCCGTACCTCAACGACCGCGGCCGGCAGGTCATGGCCGAGGCGGCGGAGACGTGCACGGCCGAGGCCGTGCTGCGCTATCCCTTCCTCCAGTCGAAGACGCTGACCGCCGACGGCCGGCCGATCACCGACTACATGGACGCCTCGCCGTGGCGCGAGGTGGTGGAGGAGCAGCGGATCGGCGTGCGGAAGCCGGAGGTTCCGGTCTTCGTCTCGCACAGCATGCTGGACGACGTGATCCCGTACGGGGTCGGGAAGAAACTGGTCGCCGACTGGTGCGCGAAGGGCGCGACCGTGGACTTCTCGACGAACGTCGCGCCGACGCACGTGGGCGGCGCGGTGGCGTCGTACCCGGCGGCGTACGGCTGGCTCGAAGGCCGCCTGGCCGGCAAGCCGGCGCCGGACGACTGCTGAGCCGCCGAGGCACCCGGGCCCCGGGCGGTACGGCCCGGGACCGTCGTGGGGCGCCCGCAACGGGCGTCCCACGACGCGGCCGACGGCGCCGGCCCTGACGAGGTCAGGGCTTGCGCGCCACACCGCCGTACGCGGCGACCTCCGGCCGCTCCTCCGCGGCCGGCTCGGGATGCCAGTCGGCGATCTTGCCGAACCCCGGCTCGACGAACTCCAGGCCCTCGAAGCACGCGCTGATCTCGGCCTGGGTCCGCGGGTAGTACGGATCCGGGCTGCCCTTGGCGTACTCCTCGCACAGCGCCACGTACGACTTGCTGTCGACGGTGCCGTCCCACAGGACCAGGTGGCTGCCGCTCGGCACCGCGCCCGTCACCGTCCGCACGATGCGCTGCATGTCGGCGTAGCTGCGGGCGTGGCCGAGGACGCCCATGAACATCACGGCGACCGGCTCGCCGAAGTCCAGCGTCTGCCGGGCCTCTTCGACGATCCGCTCCGGGTCGTGGAAGTCGCAGTCGATGTACGCGACCGTGCCCTCCGCGCTCACCGGCTGGAGCAGCGCCGCCGCGTGCCGCAGCACCGACGGGTCGTTGTCGACGTACACGACCCGCGACTCCGGCGCGATCTTCTGGGCGACCTCGTGGGTGTTCTCGGACGCCGGCAGCCCCGTGCCGACGTCGAGGAACTGCCGCACCCCCGCCTCCCGCGCCAGGTGGGCGACGGCGCGGATCAGGAAGCCGCGCGACGCCTTGGCCATCGTGCCGATGTCCGGGTCGATCGCCAGGCCCTGCTCGCCGACCGCCTTGTCGACCGGATAGTTGTCCTTGCCGCCCATCCAGAAGTTCCAGATCCGCGGCGACGACGGCACGCTGGAATCGATCACCGGGGGTTTCGAGGGCTGCGACACGGCCAACTCCTTCTGCTCCGACAGGCGGCACACCGGGGCACGTCCGCCCCGGGCGCCGCCGCGGAGACGCCGTGGGCCCCGCGACCGGGCCCCGGAGGGGCCCCTTCGCCCACGAACCCTACCGGCCAACTTACGGACAGTGACCATAAGTTGAGCGAACTCGCCCGCTCAGGACCCCGGTTGTTCCGGGGGCGCTTGCGCGCGTACGGAACGAGAGGTTCCGCGCAGCAGCGTGGCACCGGCGAGCTGGAACGCGGCGAGAGCGGCGAGGAGCTGGGCCGGCGGGAGCGCGGCGGCCGCGGCAGCGGTGAGCGCGGCACCGGCGGAGGCGGCGGTGGTCTTGAGCCCGGCGCCGAGGGTGAAGACCTGGGTCCGCACGGCGGGCGGCGCGTGGTCGGCGCGGATCCGCAGGGTGGCGGCGAGCAGCGGCCCGTCGCAGAGCCCGGCGAGCCCGAAGAGCGCCACGCACAGCGGGTACGGGCCGGACGCGGCGGCGCCGAGGAGCGCCACCCCCGTACCGACGAGGCACACGACGGCGAGCCGCACGTCTGACACCCCCGGCCCGCGCCGCGCGGCGGCCAGCGCCCCGACGAGCGCCCCGGCGGCCAGCACGGTGAGCAGCACGCCGCCACCGCCGGGGTAGCCGCGCTGGTCGGCGAGCAGCACGGCGGCGGGGGCGAGGCCGCCGACACCGACGAAGGCGAGGGAGGTGGCGGCGGTGATCCCCCGCAGGGCGGGTATCTCCCACAGCACCCGCAGCCCGGCTTGCAGTTCACGCCAGAGCGAGGAACGGCCCCGGGGCGCGCGGCGGGCGGAGGGGCGGCGGGCGGAGGCGCCGCGAGCGGCGATGCGCCTCCGCAGCGGCCAACCACCGCGCACCGCCGGGCGGCCACCGGTGGACTCGGACTCCCCGCCGCAAGGCGACGGAGAGCCGCCCGGCACGACCGGCGAAGCCGGGTCGCCCCCGGCGCCGCGCCCACGCCGACGCCGGAGGCCGTCGCCCGCCTCCCCTGTCTCCCCGACGTCCGCGCCCGCGCCCGCCGCTGCCGAAGTCCCGTCATTCGGAGCGGCCTTGGGCGCCTCCACGGCCGGTCGCGGCGCCCGGAGGGTCGTGGCGAGGCCCGCGGCGCCCGCCGCCGACACGGCCAGGGTCGCCATCGCCGGGCCCGGGCCCCACACGCCCGCCGTCGCCGTCACCGCGGCGGGGGCGGCGATGCCCGCCGCGTTGTACGTGGCCGCGTCCAGGGCGTACGCGCGGGCGCGGGCGGCGGTGCCGGGGACCAGCCCCGCGAGCAGGCTCGACAGACCGCCGGTGACCATCGGGCCGCAGCAGCCGCCGAGCGCCGCCACCGCCAGCACCACCGGCACGGGGGCGCGGCCGAGCGTGAGGGCGACACCCGCGATCGCGGCGGCGAAGACGCCGAGCGCGGCAACGTGGAACGCCGCACCCGCACCGCGCGCCCGCGCGGCGAGCGCCCCGGTCAGCGGGGCGGCGACGGCGTGCGGCGCCATCCACGCCGCGAGCACCGCGGCACCCTGCGCGGCGCTGCCGGTCCGGTGGAGGGCGAGCAACGTGACGGAGACGGCCATCCCGTCATCGGCGAGCCGGGCACAGGTGGCAATGGCCAGATACCCCCGCACGCCCGGCCCCATCGCCCCGTCTCCCCTGCCTCGCCGTCCGGCCCCGCCATCCGTCGCCGCAGGCCCCGTCCGCGTAGAGCAGTGACCTGCGCATGGAGCGGTGCTCTCGCACGAGATCGCCGCTCACGCTAGAGAGCACTGATCTCGCCCGAGAGCGGCGATCTCGACACGGAGCACCGCCCCAGAGCACCGCTCGTGCCGCAGAGCACCGCTCTTCGTAACGGCTTATTGCATCAAGACGTTACACTACCGTCGACCCGCCGGTCCGCCCAGTCCGCCCCAGCCCAGGAGCTCCCGATGCCCCCGCCGCCCCCACCCCCCGGCCACGGCTTCCGCCCCGCGCAGCGGCTCCTCGACCTCGCCAACGCCGTCCGCCGCGACCCCCGCATCCCCCGCGCCGACCTCGCCCGGCTCCTCGCCGCCCACGGCGAGACCCCCGCCGACCTCGCGCCCGGCGCCTTCTCCGACGCCGACGCCGACGCCCTGCGCGGTGCCGCCCGGCGCATGACCGCCGTGCTCACCGAGCCCGACCCCGACCGCGCCGCCGCCGCGCTCAACGACGTGTTCGCGGAGTGCGGCGCCCGGCCGAGGCTCTCCCGGCACGGCGACCACCCCTGGCACCTGCACGTCGACCGCGGCGACGACGCCGGCTGGGCCGACTGGTTCCTCGCCTCCGGCGCCCTCGCGCTGGCGCAGATCCTCACCGAGTACGGACAGCCGGCCTGGGGCGAGTGCGCCGCCCCCGACTGCACCGTCCTCTACCTCGGCATCGGCCCCGGCAGCGCCCGCCGCTACTGCTCCCCGGCCTGCGCCTCCCGTACGCGCGTCGCCGCCCACCGCCGCCGCCGCGCGGCACAGGCGGCACAGGCAGAGCAGGCGGAGCAGGCGGAGCGAGCCGACGCCTGACCCGCCGCGGGCCACCCCCACCCCCCTTCGTACCGTTTGCGCGCTTCCTCCGCTCTTGTTTCAGTGAGGTGAGGCCCAGGCTCCACCCCACCCACCGCCGCGGAGACTCACCTATGTCCCTCTCCCCCCTCGGCTCCTACGGCTCCTCCGACCCGTTCTCCGAGCTGCTCAACCGGTTCTTCGGCATGTCCCCCGCCACCTCGCCCCCCGCCGTCCAGCGCGTGCCCATCGGGCGTCTCCTCACCGACTCCGCGCGCGAGCTGATCGGCCGCGCCCAGCGCCGCGCCGAGGAGGACGGCAGCGTCGACCTCGACACCGAGCACCTGCTCTGGGCCTGCACCCAGGTGGACCCCGCGCGCTCCGTCCTCGCCCACGCCGGGGCCGACCCCGACGAACTGGCCCGGGCCGTCGCCGGGGCACTGCCGGGGGAGGGGAGCGCCGCGTCGTCGGAGCCGGAGCTGACGCCCGCCGCGAAGCGGGTGCTCCGCGGCGCGGTGGCCCGTTCGCAGGCCAACGGCACGTCGTACATCGGCCCCGAGCACATCCTCGGCGCCCTCCTCGACGACCCGGACGCCGGCGCCGCCCGGCTGCTCGGCGCGTACGGCACGGACACCTACCGGCTCCGTACCGGCGCGGAAGCCGCCACCGCCCACCACGCCGCGGGCCCCGCCACGGCCGCGGGCCGCCCGGGCGCCCAGGGCGGTGCCCAGCCGCAGAGCGAGACCCCGACGCTCGACGAGTACGGCCGCGACATGACCGCCGAGGCGCGCGCCGGCCGGCTCGACCCCGTCGTGGGCCGCGCCGAGGAGATCGAGCAGACCGTCGAGATCCTCTCCCGCCGCACCAAGAACAACCCGGTCCTCATCGGCGAGCCCGGCGTCGGCAAGACCGCCATCGTCGAGGGCCTGGCGCAGCGCATCGAGTCCGGCGACGTGCCGCAGACACTCGCCGGCAAGCGCGTCGTCGGCCTGGACCTGGCCGGTCTGGTCGCGGGCTCGAAGTACCGCGGCGAGTTCGAGGAGCGGCTGAAGAAGGTCATCGAGGAGGTGAAGAACACCGAGAGCAGCACGATCCTCTTCATCGACGAGCTGCACACCGTCGTCGGCGCGGGATCCGGCGGCGAGGGCGCCATGGACGCGGGCAACATGCTCAAGCCCGCGCTCGCGCGGGGCGAGCTGCACGTCGTCGGCGCGACGACGATCGACGAGTACCGCAAGCACGTCGAGAAGGACGCCGCGCTGGAGCGCCGCTTCCAGCCGGTGCTGGTGCCGGAGCCGACCGTCGCGGAGACCGTGCAGATCCTCGAAGGGCTGCGGGACTCGTACGAGGCACACCACCAGGTCCGCTTCGCCGACGAGGCCCTGGCCGCCGCCGCCGAGCTGTCCGACCGCTACGTCTCCGACCGCTTCCTGCCGGACAAGGCCATCGACCTGGTCGACCAGGCGGGCGCCCGCGTCCGGCTGCGCTCGATGGGCCGCAGCACCGAGGCCGTCGACCGCGAGGACCGGCTGGCGAAGCTGCGCCGGGAGAAGGACGAGGCGGTAGCGGCGGAGAAGTACGAGAAGGCGTCGCGGATCAAGGAGCGGATCGCCGAGACGGAGGCGGAACTGGCGGGCGTCGAGGAGCGGCGCGAGGGCGTGATGGAGGTGACCGCGGACGACATCGCCGGGGTGCTGTCGCGCTCGACCGGCATCCCCGTCGCGCAGTTGACGGAGAGCGAGAAGGACAAGCTGCTGAAGCTGGAGGACGCGCTGCACGACCGGGTCGTCGGGCAGGACGAGGCGGTGGTGGCGGTCTCCGAGGCGGTACGCCGCGGGCGGGCCGGCATGAGCGACCCGGACCGGCCGACGGGCTCGTTCCTCTTCCTCGGCCCGACCGGCGTGGGCAAGACCGAGCTGGCGAAGGCGCTGGCGGACCTGCTCTTCGGCGACGAGAACCGGATGATCCGCTTCGATATGAGCGAGTTCCAGGAGCGGCACACGGTCTCGCGGCTGCTGGGCGCCCCGCCCGGCTACGTCGGCTACGAGGAGGCCGGGCAGTTGACGGAGCAGGTGCGCAGGCGCCCGTACAGCGTGCTGCTCTTCGACGAGATCGAGAAGGCGCACCCGGACATCTTCTCCGCGCTGCTCCAGGTGCTGGAGGACGGGCGGCTGACGGACGCGCAGGGGCGGACGGTCGACTTCCGCAACACCGTCGTCATCATGACGTCGAACGTCGGCGCCCAGCGGATCCTGGCGCACAAGGGCCGGGTGGACGAGATCCGCGACGACCTGATGGAGGACCTGCGGGCGCAGTTCCTGCCCGAGTTCCTCAACCGCATCGACGAGGTCATCATCTTCCACGGCCTGACGGCCGAGGACCTGTCCTCCGTGGTGGACCTGCTGCTGGACCGCAGCCGGCGGCGCCTGCGCGCGCAGGAGGTCGAGCTGAAGGTGACGGAGGCGGCGAAGGAGCGCCTCGTCGCGCTCGGGCACCAGCCGGAGTTCGGCGCCCGGCCGCTGCGCCGCACGCTCCAGCGGGAGCTGGACAACCGGATCGCGAACCTGCTGCTCGACGGCTCGGTACGGCCCGGGGACACGGTGCTGGCGGACCTGGACGGGGACAGCGGCGAGCTGGTGTGCACGCTCGTACGGCCGGAGGACTCGAGGACGGAGGAGGCCGAGGTGGAACGCGAGGGAGAGGGCCCGGCGGCGCTGCGGGACGCGGCGTAGGCGGGTCGCGGCGGCGCGGCGCGGGGCGTCCGTGTCGTACGCACCGGGCGCCCACCCGGCTCCGTACGCCCGCGCGCCCCGGCCGCGTCACGCCGGTGTCGTACGCCCCAGGCGCAGCAGGAACTCCGCGTTGCCGCCGCTCTCCTTCATCCGCTCCAGCAGCAGCTCCATGCTCTGCACGGCGTCGCGGTCGCCGAGCACCCGGCGGAGCCGGTGCAGCAGGGCGACCTCGCCGGGGGCGGCGAGGAGTTCCTCGCGCCGGGTGCCGGAGGCGTGGACGTCGACGGCGGGGAAGATGCGCCGCTCGGCGAGGGCGCGGCTGAGGCGCAGCTCCATGTTGCCGGTGCTCTTCAGCTCCTCGAAGTAGTAGTCGTCCGCGCGGGAGCCGGTCTCGACCAGCGCGGAGGCGAGGATCGTCAGGGAGCCGCCGCCCTCGATGTTGCGGGCGGCGCCGAAGAGCTTCTTGGGGATCAGCAGCGCGGAGGCGTCCACGCCGCCGCTGAGGGTGCGGCCGCCGGCGCCGGCGCTGTTGTTGGCGGCGCGGCACAGCCGGGTCAGCGAGTCCAGCAGGATCACGACGTCCTGCCCGCCCTCGACCATCCGCTTGGCGCGCTCGATGGCCATGTCGGCGACGGCGACGTGCTCGCGGGCGGGGCGGTCGAACGTGGAGGAGATCACCTCGGCGCGTACGGAGCGCTGCATGTCGGTGACCTCCTCGGGGCGTTCGTCGAGGAGTACGACCATCAGGTGGCACTCGGGGTGGTTGACGGCGATGGCGTCGGCGAGGTGCTGGAGCAGGATCGTCTTGCCGGTCTTGGGCGGGGCGACGATCAGCCCGCGCTGCCCCTTGCCGACGGGGGCGAGGAGGTCGACGACGCGGTTGGTGAGCCGGCCCGCGGGGGTCTCCAGGCGGAGCCGCTCGGTGGGGTGGAGCGGGACGAGGTCGCCGAAGCGGGGGCGGCGGGCGGCGGCCTCGGGGTCGAGGCCGGCGACGCGGTCGACGCGGGCGAGGGCGGGGACCTTCGCCCGCCGGTCGGCGGCGGCCCCGCGGTCGCGGTCGCGGCGCTTGCCGGACCCGGAGCCGGAGGCCGTTCCCGTCCCCGAGCCGGACTTGGGTGCCTGGCCGCCGGCCGGCAGGACGCCGCCTTCCACGAGGTCGCCCTTGCGGAGGCCGAAGCGGCGGACGAGGTTCGTCGGCACCTGCACGTCGTCGTCGCCCGGCTGGAGGCTGCCGACGCGCAGGAAGCCGTGGTTGCCCACGGGCTCGAACACCCCGGCGACCGCGGCGAGTTCTGAGGTGGCCCGGACGGCGCCGGCCGCCGGGGTTTCTGCTGTGGTGGGTGTCGTAGTAGTCATGCACGGTCCTTTCACGGACGGTGTCGCGGTTCCAAAGGGTGTGGGATGTGCGGCAGAGGCGCGGCTTGGGCACGCGCGGCCACGTAGAGAGATGAATCGACCTCGCTCGGCGTCAGTCAGCGACTCGACGGAGAACCGGAGCGCGGTGGTGAAGAAGCACGGGCGCCGACTGCGGGCGCGACTCGGTGCTGATGTCAGAGTAACATCCCCCGCCCTCCGGCCATTCCCTTTCGCCGCAACGGCCCGCTGAACAGGGCCTTAGCGCCACATCCCGGTGAAAAGGGCTGCCCCGGTGTCAGAGGGGCGTGTCACAGTGCTAGGGACATGACTGCTGCACTCATCGGACGAGACCATCCCGCGGGCGTGCTGCGCGCCGAGGCCGACCGGGCCGCGGACAGCCACGGGGGCCTCGTGCTGGTCACGGGCGAGCCGGGCATCGGCAAGACGTCGCTGGTCACCGCCGCCGTGGCGGAGGCGAGACGGCGGGGGACGCTGGTGCTCGGCGGCTCCTGCTGGGCGTCGGACAGCGCCCCGGGTTACTGGCCCTGGGTCCAGGTCGTACGGGCGCTGCGGCGCGGCGTGCCGGGGGCCGAGTGGGCGGCGGCCCGCGAGGCGGCGGGCAGCGGGCTCGACGTGCTGCTGGGCGAGGACCCGGCCGCGGGCGCGCGGCACGAGCACGGCGGAGCGCACGAGCACGGCGGGACGGCCGGGCGCGTACGGGACGACCAGGGCCCGCACCACGACAGGGACCGCGACGGGGCACCCGGCGCCACCCAGCACGGCACCGAACCCGCCGTCGTCACCGGCCCCCCGGCAGGGCCCGGCACCGACCCGGCCGCCGCCGGGACGTACGCCGACAGCTTCCACCTCGCCGACGCCGTGACCACCGCCCTGGTCGCCGTCTCGCACACCCGTCCCGTCATCGTCGTCCTCGACGACCTGCACTGGGCGGACCCGGCCTCCCTGCGCCTGCTGGAGTTCGCGGCGCAGCACACCTGGTTCGAGCGGCTGCTGCTCATCGGCACGTACCGGGACGCCGAGGTCGACACCCCCGGCCACCCGCTGCGCGACCAGATCGCGCCGCTGGTCGCCAAGGCCACCACCCTCACGCTCACCGGCCTGGACCGCACCGGTACGGCCCGGCTCATGGCCCGTACCGCCGGCCGGGACCCGGACGCGGCGCTGGCCGCCGAGGTGCACCGGCGCACGGGCGGCAACCCCTTCTTCATCGAGCAGACCGCCCGCCTGTGGGCCGGCGGCGCCTCCGCGGACGCCGTGGCGCCCGGCGTGCGGGACGCGCTCCAGCGCCGGCTGCAACTGCTGCCGGCGCCGGTCGCCGAGCTGCTGGTCGCCGCCGCGGTGCTCGGCCGCGAGTTCCACCGCCAGGTGCTGGCCGCCGCGGTCGGCAGGCCGCCCGGGTACGTCGACCGGCTGCTGGAGACCGCGGTCGCCGCCCGGCTCGTCGTGGGCCGGGGCGCGGGCCTGTTCGCCTTCGGGCACGACCTGGTGCGCGAGACGCTGTACGAGGGCCTGGACCCCGCCGAGGCCCGCCGCCGGCACGCCGCGGTCGTCCGCGCCCTGGACTCCTCGCCCGCGCTGAGCGAGAAGGTCTTCCCCGCCGACCGCGCCCGGCACGCCTGGGAAGCGGGCGACGAGCTGCCCGCCGAGCAGGCCGTGGGGCTGCTGCGGGACGCCGGGCAGGACGCCGGCAGCCGGCTGGCGTTCGAGGAGGTCGTCTCGCACCTGCGGCGGGCGTACGAGCGGTCCGCCGCCGCGTCGCCGCGCTGCCGGGTGCTCACGGCCCTCGACCTGGGCGGCGCGTTGCTGCACGCGGGCAAGACGACCGACGCCTGGCCGCTCTTCGAGGGCGCCGTGCGCACCGCGCGCGAGCAGGACGACCCCGAGATGCTGGCCCGCGTCGCCCTCGGTGTCTTCAGCGCCGAGGGCTACTGCGCGACGGTCCCCCAGGACCAGGCCGAGGCCAACCGCCTGCTGCTGCGCGAGGCCCACCGCACGCTGGCCCGCAGCTCCCACCCCGAGTCGGCGGGGCCGGACGAGGGCGAGCTGACGGCCGGCCAGATGGCGGCGGAGCTGAGTATCACCCTGTCCGTCAGCGCCCGCCGCGGCCAGGACGACGAGGAGCTGGGCTTCGGCCTGTGGACCAGGCACAACGCGATCTGGGGCCTGGGCACGGCCGCCGAGCGGCTGGCGCTGACGGAGGAGCTGATCACGCTCGCCGAGCGGGCCGGCAACCCCGCGGGGCGGCACATGGCGGTCGCGATGCGCTGGGTGGCGCTGCTGGAGCTGGGCGACCCGCGCTTCGCGCACACGTACCGCGGCTACGTCGAGGCCGCCGAGCGGAGCGAGGTGCCCAGCATCCGCCACACCCTGGTGATCGACCAGAGCCTGGTGGAGGCGCTGCGCGGCGACTTCGACGCCGCCGAGCGGCACATCGCGCAGGTCGTGGAGATGGGCCGGGACAACGAGCACGAGCACTGGATCGAGCTGCTCGACCACCACTGGTGGACGATCCGGATGCTCCAGGGCCGGTACGCGGAGGCGGCCGAGGCGGCGGGCAGGCTCACCGCCGCCGGGCACGGCTTCCCGGCCGGGCTGCAGGCGCTCGCGGAGCTGCGCCGCGGCGATCCGGAGCCCGCGCTGCGGCTGGTCGCCGAGGGCCCGCCGACGGACGAGCAGCAGAACCGCGGCTTCTTCCCGCTCTGGCTGCGGCTCCAGGCGGAGACGGCGGCCGCGACCCGGGATCCGGAGCTGGCCGCGTCGGTGCGGGACGCGCTGTCGCCGTACCGCGGGCAGTGGCTCGTCGCGGTCTACGGCTGGGACATGAGCGGGCCCGTCGACTACTGGCTGGCGCTGGTCGACGCGGCGGAGGGCCGCTGGGCCCCGGCCGCGGCCGGCTTCCGCGCGGCCCGCCGCTCGGCGGACCTGATGCAGGCCCGCCCGTGGTCGGTGCTGGCCCGGCACGGCCTGGCGGGGGCGCTACGGGAGCAGGGCGACCCGGCGGCGGAGCAACTGGCGCGGGAGACGGCGGCGGAAGCGGCCCGCCTCGGCATGCGGCTGGAGCCGGACCGGCCCAGGGCCCCGGCCCAGGAGCCGCCCCCGCCCCCGGAGCCGCCGCCGGCCGCGGAGTTCCGCTACGACGGCAGGGTGTGGACCCTGACTTACGCGGGCCGGACCGTGCACCTCCCCGACGCCAAGGGCCTGCGCGACCTGCACAGCCTCCTCGCCGCTCCCGGCACCGACGTCCCCGCCGTCCGCCTCCTCAACCCGGAGGGCGGCGAGGAACTGGTCGCCGCCCACCGCCTGGGCGGCGACCCGGTGCTGGACGCCGAGGCCAAGTCCCGCTACCGGCGCCGCCTGGAGCTCCTGGACGAGGAGATCGACCACGCCACGGCCACCGGCGACGACACCCGCGCCGCGACGTACGACCGCGAACGCGCGGCGCTCCTCGACGAACTCCGCGCCGCGGCCGGCCTCGCCGGCCGCCCCCGCCGCCTGGGCGACGAGGCGGAACGCGCCCGCAAGGCGGTGGGCGCCCGCATCCGCGACGCCCTCCGCAAGATCGCCAAGGGCCACCCGGCCCTGGCCGAGCACCTCAAGCAGACGATCTCCACCGGCACCACCTGCACCTACCATCCCCCGAACCCGGCCCCCACCTGGCGCCTGTGACCGGTCGTTCCACAATTGCGCGACAGTTGTTTGACACCGAGGTATGCTGATGACATGGCAGCAACCATCGGATTCCGTCCCACGGACGAGGACGAGCGGATCATAAGAGCCGCCATGCGGGAGGGCGAGCGGACGAGCGACGTGATCCGGCGGGCCCTGCGGCTGCTGGAAAGCGAGGTCTGGCTTGCGCAGGCCCGCGAGGACGCGGAACGGCTGAAGGACGAAGACCTGTCCGCCGAGGAGGATGCCTGGTGATCCGCGGTGCGATGTACCGCGTTGACCTGGGCGACGCCAAACGGGGGCACGAACAGCGGGGCCGCCGCTACGGCCTGGTCCTCAGCCCGAGTGCCATGCCGTGGAGCGTGGCCACCATCATCCCCACCTCGACGACCGCGCAGTCGGCCGCCTTCCGGCCCGAACTGGAGGTCGCGGGCACGCGCACGAGGCTGCTGGTCGACCAGATCCGCACGGTCGACGTGTCATACGTCCACGGCGACCCGGTCCACTACCTCGACCACGCCGAACTGGCAGAGGTGGAACAAGCGGTAGCCCGCTACCTCGGCCTCTCCACCTGGCACACCTGACCCGGCTCCCGGGCTCCCCGGTCTTCTCTGCGCCGTGAGTACGAAAGCCGGAGGAGGTGCCGGGCCATGGACAAGGCCAACGCGCTGGTTCGGTTGTGGCGTGACCTGAGGGACCTCCGACGCAATGGCCCGGGCAAAGCCGTCTGGGCCGCGTTCAAGCTCCCCGGCACCACACCCCCGACGAACACCGGCCCCTGACGCCTGCACATCCCGTCCGTCAGGCTTTGGCCGCCGGACCGCGGAGCAGGGCGGCTATGAGGGCGGCGCCCAGCACGAGGACGGCGGCAGCGGTGGTGAGCGCGAAGGAGAAGCCCTCCGTCGCCGCGTCCAGGGGGTCTTGCCCCGCGGCCGGCGCGTCGCGGCGCCGGGTGGCCAGGCCGACGAAGACCGCCACCCCCACCGCGCCCCCGACCTGCTGGACCGAGGTCAGGACGGCCGAGCCGAGCCCGGCGTCCTCGCCGGTGGTGCCGGTGAGGGCCGCGACGGTCAGTGCCGGCAGGCTCAGCCCGCACCCGAGGCTCGTGACGAGCATGCCGGGCAGCACCCCGGAGGCGTAGCCGTCGCTCGGTGCCACGCCGGCCAGCAGCAGCAGCCCGGCGGCGGTGATCAGGAACGACAGCACGAGGGCGGGTCGTGCGCCGAGCCTCGTCACGGCTCGGGAGGAGAGCCACATGCCGATCAGGATGCCGCCGCCGTACGGGAGGTAGGCGAGGCCGGCCGTGAGCGGGCGGTAGTCCAGCACGGTCTGCAGGTGCACCATCAGCAGGAAGGCCATCGCGTACATGGCGGCGGAGAACAGCAGGGTCGTCCCGTTGGCCACGGCGCGGAACCGGAAGGCCAGGAACGACAGCGGCACCAGCGGCTCGGCGGTGCGTGCCTCGACCGCGAAGAAGGCGGCGGCCAGGAGGACGGCGAGGACCAGGGGCCCGGCGGCCCCCGGGTCGCCCCAGCCCGACTCGGCGGTCCGCAGCAGTCCGTAGACCAGGGCCACGAGGGCGCCGGTGCCCAGGACCGCGCCGGGCACGTCGAGACGGGCCGCGCGTCCGGCGCGGCTCTCGGGCACCAGGCGCGGGAGCAGCACGACGGCCGCCAGCGCCACCGGCAGGTTGATCAGGAAGATCCAGCGCCAGGACGCGAGACCGGTCAGCGCTCCGGAGATCACCAGGCCCGCCGTACCGCCCAGGCCCGCGATCCCGCCCCAGATGCCGAAGGCCCTGGCGCGCTCCCGGGTACCCGGGTACAGGAGCGCGATCAGCGCCACCGCGGCGGGGCTGGCCATGGCCGCTCCCGCGCCCTGGGCGAACCGCCCGGCCACCAGTTGCCAGGGCTCCTGCGCAAGCCCGCAGACCAGGCTCGCCGCACCGAAGACGGCCACGCCGGTCAGGAAGACGCGGCGGCGGCCCAGCAGGTCGGCCATGCGGCCGAAGAGCAGCAACAGCCCGCCGAAGGCGAGGAAGTAGGCGTTGACGACCCACGCCAGCCCCGCGGTGCTGAAGCCGAGGTCGTCGCGCAGGGTGGGGAGCGCGACGCTCACCACGTTGTCGTCCAGGACGAGCATGAACTGCACGAAGCACAGGACCACCAGGGCCGGCCCGCGGCGCCCGGCGACCCCGGGCCCGGCCGCCGGCGGCACCGCCGCCGGGCCGGGCGGCCCGTCCTGCGGGGCGGGGCCGGTCATGCTGCGGTCGCGCCCGGGGCGCGGGGATTCGGTCGGCATACCTCGACGCTAGGCACCCGGCTCGCTGGCCGCGATGCGCTACCGGGCCAGGCCATGTCGCATTGGGGACATACGCTGGGGGGCATGACCGATGCCGTCTTCGGTGCCGTCCCGGTCGGGGTGGGCGCCATCGTCGTCGGGACCTTCCCCCTGGCGTCCGGGCAGTGGTTCGTCCCGCACAGCCACCCGCAGCACCAGTTGGCCTGGGCGCGGCGCGGTGTGCTGGGCGTCGCCGTCGGCGACGCCTCCTGGGTCCTGCCGCGCACCCGGGCGCTGTGGCTGCCCGCGGGGGTCGTCCACCGGATCGGGGCGACCCGCGACGCGGTGCTGTGCAGCCTCTACTTCGCACCGGACAGATGCGACCTGGACTGGACGGAACCCACGCCGGTCGGCGTCGACGGCCTGCTGGCCCACCTGTTCGTCCACCTCAGCGGCGAGGGCCTGGCCGACGACGCGCGGCTGCGGGCCGAGGCGGTCGTCCTGGACCTCCTGCGCCCGCTGCCGGCCACCCCCATCGACGTACCGAGCGCCACCGACGACCGCGTCCGCGCGGTGGCCGACGCGCTCCTCGCCGACCCCGCGGACCCCAGGAGCCTGGACGCGCACGCGCGGAGCGTCGGCGTGAGCCGGCGCACCCTGACCCGGCTGTTCGTCGACGACACCGGGATGAACTTCGACCGCTGGCGCACCCATCTGCGGATGCGGGCCGCCCTGCCCCTCCTCGCCGAGGGCCAGCCCGTCTCCCGGGTCGCGCACACCGTGGGATACGCGACGCCGAGCGCGTTCCTCGCGGCGTTCCGGCGCACGGTCGGCACGTCCCCGGGCCGCTACCTCAACGGCGACGCGGCGTTCGGCGCACCCGCCACCGGCGCCCCGGGCACCTGACCGCGGGCGGGCCCGGCGCCCGGTGGGGCGGCGGGCCCGTAGCGGTCAGGACTTCTTCGGCTCCTCCAGGCGCGGGAAGAGGATCGCGCCCTTCGTGACGCGGGCGCCTGCCGGGAGGCGGCCCCAGTCGGCGGCCTCCGCGATGCGCTGGCCGGCCAGGGGGCCGAGGGCCGGTTCGGCGCCCAGGGAGGTCCAGAGCCGGCGGGACGTCGTGGGCATCACCGGGTGCAGGAGGACCGCCACCGCGCGGAGGGCCTCCGCGGCGGTGTAGAGGATCGTCGCCAGGCGGGCCTGGGCCTCGTCCGAGGAGTCCTTCGCGACCTTCCAGGGCTCCTGCTCCGTCAGGTACAGGTTGACCTTCTTGATGAAGTCGAAGACCGCCGCGATGCCCCCCGCGAAGTCCAGCTCGTCGCCGATCCGCCGGTCCGCCTCCGCCGCCGCGTGCGCCAGGCCGTCGACGATCACCTGCTCCGCGGGCCCGGCCGCGGTCGCCGCCGGGAGGTCGCCGTCGAAGTACTTGACGGTCATCGCGCCCACGCGCGAGGCCAGGTTGCCGAAGTCGTTGGCCAGTTCGCTGGTGTAGCGGTGGGTGAAGTCCTCCCAGGAGAACGAGCCGTCCTGGCCGTACTGGATGGCCCGCAGGAAGTACCAGCGGTACGCGTCGACGCCGAAGTGGTCCGTGAGGTCCTGCGGCTTGATGCCCGTCAGGTTGGACTTCGACATCTTCTCGCCGCCGACCATCAGCCAGCCGTTGGCGAAGACCTTGCCCGGCAGCGGCAGCCCGTTGGCCATCAGCATCGCCGGCCAGATCACCGCGTGGAAGCGGAGGATGTCCTTGCCGACGAGGTGCACGTTCGCCGGCCAGGTGCCCGCGAACTTCGCCTCGTCCGCGCCGTAGCCCACGGCGGTCGCGTAGTTGAGCAGGGCGTCGATCCACACGTAGATCACGTGCTTGTCGTCCCACGGGACCCGCACGCCCCAGTCGAAGGTGGAGCGGGAGATCGACAGGTCGTTGAGGCCCTGCCGGACGAAGTTGACGACCTCGTTACGGGCCGACTCGGGCTGGACGAAGCCGGGGTTGGCCTCGTAGAACTCCAGTAGCTTCGGGCCGTACTCGGAGAGCTTGAAGAAGTAGTTCTCCTCCTTCAGCATCTCCACCGGCGTCTTGTGGATGGGGCAGAGCTTCAGGCCCGCGTACTCGCCCTCGCCGTCGAGCAGCTCGCCCGGGGTCTTGTACTCCTCGCAGCCGACGCAGTACGGGCCCTCGTAGCCGCCCTGGTAGATCTCGCCCTTGTCGTACAGGTCCTGGACGAACTCCTGCACCCGGTCCGTGTGCCGCTTCTCCGTGGTGCGGATGAAGTCGTCGTTCGCGATCTCCAGGTGCTCCCAGAGGGGCTTCCACGCCTCCTCCACCAGCTTGTCGCACCACTCCTGCGGGGTGACGCCGTGCGCCTCCGCGGTGCGCATGATCTTCTGACCGTGCTCGTCCGTGCCGGTGAGGTACCACACCTTCTCGCCGCGCTGGCGGTGCCAGCGGGTGAGCACGTCGCCTGCGACGGTCGTATAGGCGTGGCCCAGGTGCGGAGCGTCGTTCACGTAGTAGATGGGCGTCGAGACGTAGAACGCCGGCTCACCCCCACCCGGCTCACCCCCACCCTTGTGGGGAGTACGACGCTCCGCAGCGTCAAGGTTCTCAGATCCAGTGGCCGCCATGGTCGAAATCCTAACGGCCGCGGACCGTCGCATTCATCCGATTACGTACGGTGACGAACCGCTCATCGTACGCCGCGCATATGCCCACCGGCGCGGGTTCACCCGGAGTTCAGGTCCTCTTCGCTCCCCGGCGGGACTACGCGCCTAGCGTCCGGCGCGAACTCACAGAAACCGGAGGGGATCGTGCGCAGACTTCTGCCGCTCATCGGCTCGCCGCATCCGGGCGGGCGCTCGGCCATGACCTGTCGCTACCGCTGTGGCGACGCCTGCTTCCACGAGGTACCGAACACCAGCGACAACGAGTACGCCGGCGACATCGTCGCCCGCGCCGTCTCCCGCCGCGGGGCGCTGCGCGCCGGTGCCGCGGTGACCGTGGTGGCGGCCGGCGCGGGGATCGTCGGGGCCGCCCCGGCGACGGCCGCGCCGACCTCGCCGGCCGGCACCTTCGGCCGCGGTCCCGGCAACGGCGGCGCCGGCGGCGACGCCGCCCGCGGCCTGCGTTTCGACGCGGTCGCGCCCAACACCGACGACGTCGTCACCGCGGCCGACGGCTACGAGCAGAACGTCGTCATCGCCTGGGGCGACCCCGTCCTGCGCGGCGCCCCCGCCTTCGACCCGGCCCGCCAGTCGGCCGCCGCCCAGGCCGGCCAGTTCGGCTACAACAACGACTTCCTCGCCCTGCTGCCGCTGCGCGGCGAGCGCGACCGGCAACTGCTGGTGGCGAACCACGAGTACACCGACGAGCAGCTCATGTTCCCCGGGTACGACCCGGAGAACGTCACCCGCGAGCAGGCCGAGATCGGCTGGGCCGCGCACGGCATGTCCGTCGTGGCCGTCCAGGAGGAGGGCAGCCGGGGCAAGGGCGGCGGCAGCCTCCGCGCCGTGCCGCGGCACCCGCTGAACCGCCGGATCACCGCCACCACCGAGTTCGAGCTGCGCGGCCCGGCCGCGGGCAGCGACCTGCTCAAGACCTCGGCGGACCGCACCGGCCGGCGCGTCCTCGGCACCCTCAACAACTGCGCCGGCGGCACCACCCCGTGGGGCACGGTGCTCTCCGGCGAGGAGAACTTCAACCAGTACTTCGCCAACGCCGGCTCCGTCACCGACCCGGTCGCCAAGCAGCGCCTCGCGCGCTACGGCCTCTCCGGCGGCGCCTCGCAGCGCAAGTGGGAGCAGTTCGACGACCGCTTCGACGTCGTCAAGGAGCCGCAGGAGTCGCACCGGTTCGGCTGGGTCGTGGAGATCGACCCGTACGACCCGGACTCGACCCCCGTCAAGCACACCGCGCTCGGCCGCTTCAAGCACGAGGGCGCCAGCATCCGGCTGACGCGCGACGGCCGCGCGGTCGCGTACTCCGGTGACGACGAGCGCTTCGACTACCTCTACAAGTTCGTCTCCGACAAGCGCATGATGCGCGGCAACAGCCGCTGGGCGCGGGCCCACAACATGACGCTGCTCGACGAGGGCACGCTGTACGTCGCCAAGCTCACCGGCGACAGCCCGGCCGCCGAGATCGACGGCACCGGCAAGCTGCCCGCGGACGGCGAGTTCGACGGGTCCGGCGAGTGGATCAAACTCGCCAGCGGCGACCGCAGCTTCGTCCCCGGCATGACCGCCGAGGAGGTCTACGTCTTCACCCGCCTCGCCGCCGACAAGGCCGGCGCGACGAAGATGGACCGCCCGGAGGACGTGGAGCCGAGCCCGAACAGCGGCAAGGTGTACGTCGCGCTGACGAACAACACCAACCGCGGCACCGGCACCAACGCCAAGGCGGACGAGGCCAACCCGCGCAACGCCAACAAGCACGGGCACATCCTGGAGCTCACCGAGAAGCGCGACGACCCGGCGTCCACCAGCTTCGGCTGGCGGCTGTTCCTGGTCTGCGGCGACCCGGCGGACCCGTCGACGTACTTCGCGGGCTTCCCGAAGGACAAGGTCAGCCCCATCTCCTGCCCGGACAACGTGGCGTTCGACCCGTACGGCAACCTGTGGATCTCCACCGACGGCAACGCCCTCGGCAACCACGACGGGCTGTTCGGCGTGGCGACCACGGGGCGGTACGAGGGCCAGGTGAAGCAGTTCCTCAGCATGCCGACGGGCGCGGAGACCTGCGGCCCCGTGGTGCAGGAGGACCGCGTGCTGGTCGCCGTGCAGCACCCGGGCGAGGTCGACGGCGCGTCGTACGAGCACCCGGGCTCGGCGTGGCCCGACGGCCCCGGCAAGCCCAACCGCCCGGCGGTCGTCAACGTCTGGCGCACCGGGGGCGGGCGCATCGGGGCCTGACGCTTCCCCTGCGGGCGGCCCCGATACACCCTCCGGTTCCGTAGCAGAACCTCCGGTTCGACGGTCCGGCGGCTCCGCGCGCACGTGTCGGCGTGCCGCGGGGCCGTCGGCCCGGGTTCCCCGGTCGAGCGTATTAGGTTAGCCTCACCTAAGTCGACCGCCTGAGGGGAACCCAGCCTTGGCCACCACCGCACCGACCAGCCCGCTCTCCCGCCGCACCCTGCTCACCTCGGCCGGCGCCCTCGGCATCGGCGCCCTGCTCGCCGCCTGCGGCGGCGACACGGCGAACGGCGGCTCAGGCGGCGGCTGGTCGTTCACCGACGACCGCGGCGAGAAGGCCGAGACCGGCCGCCGCCCGGAGAAGATCGTCGCGTTCGTCAGCTCCGCCGCCGCGCTCTACGACTACGGCGTGACCTGCACCGCGATCTTCGGCCCCAGCGAGCCGATCGACGGCAAGCCCAACCCGCAGGCGGGCGACCTGGATCTGGCGGAGCTGGAGAGCCTCGGCGAGGCGTGGGGGGAGTTCAACGTCGAGAAGTACGCCTCACTCGGCCCCGAGTTGCTGATCAGCAACATGTTCCCGCCCCCCGACCTGTGGTTCGTCCCCGGGGAGAGCCGGAAGAAGATCTTCGCGCTCGCCCCCGCGATCGGCATCAAGGGCGCGCACACGAGCCTCAAGGAGCCGCTGCGGCGGTACGAGGAACTGGCGAAGGCCCTCGGCGGCGACACCGCGGGCGCGCGGGCCGAGGCCGACAAGAAGCGCTTCAAGGACGCCGAGCAGCGGCTGCGTTCGGCCGCGAAGGCGAACCGCGGCCTCAAGGTGCTGGCGATGACCGGCGACCAGGACAACATGTACGTCGCCGTCCCCGGCTCGTACACCGACCTGCACTACTTCCGGGACCTCGGGGTGGACGTGGTGGAGGGGAAGAAGTCCGACGAGTTCGGCTTCTGGGAGTTCCTGAGCTGGGAGAACACCGACAAGTACCACGCCGACCTGATCATGGTCGACAACCGCACCCAGGCCATGACGCCCGCTGCGCTCGCCGAGAAGCCCACCTGGAGCCGGCTCCCGGCCGTCGAGGCCGGGCAGACGACGCCCTGGTCGATGGAGGAGCGCTACAGCTACCGCGGGTTCGCACCCGTGCTGGAGCGGCTGGCCGACGCCATCGAGAACGCCGGCAAGCTCGGCTGAGGGAGCGGGTCATGGCTTTCCACGACGACGTACGTGCCGACCGCGCGGACGCGGGCGGCGGCACCGCCGCGCCGGCGCCCGCGGAGCGGGTGCGCACGATCCTGGCGACCGCGGGCTCGCTGACGCTGGAGACCGACGGGCTCCGCTGCGATCTGGTGGGCCTGCACACGACGGCCCCGGGCCCCGGCGGGTGGCTGCTGCGGCTGCGCCCGCCGGCGGACAGCGCGCTCGCGGCGCGGGTGGTCTGCGCCCCCGCGGGCGATCTGCCGGTGCGGCTGCATCTGACGGACATCGCGCCGGTGGGGGTACGGGACCGGGTACGGACCCGGGTGACGCTGACCGGGTGGCTGGCGCCGGAGGCCGAACAGCCGGAGCCGGAGCGGCTGGTGCTGGGGTTCGACCCGGCGGAGGCGCTGGTGGCGGCGGGCGCGGGGGCGGAGGACGGTGAGGTGGCGGTCGTCGACCCGGAGGAGCTGGCGACGGCCGGTCCCGACCCGCTGGCCGTACAGGAGCCGGCGATGCTGCTGCACCTGGCGGACTCCCACCGCGACGCGGTCGACGCCCTGACCCGGCTCCTCGACCCGGCGGCGCTCCACGGCGTGGTCCGCGTCCACCCGCTGGCGCTGGACCGCTACGGCCTGGTCCTCCGCCTCGAACACCCCCGCACCCACCGCGACACCCGCCTCCCCTTCCCCACCCCCCTCAAGGACCCCGCAGAAGCGGGCCCGGCCATCCGGACACTGCTGTACGCCGCCCACCACTGCCCGCGCCGCCGCAGGTGAGGAGCGGGACGGCAGGCCGGGGTGGGTCGGTGCGCATAGCGGGGGCGGAAGGTCAGGGCGAGAACGGTACGCGCGCGAGGAGGCGGGGCGCCGCCCACCGCTGTTCCCGCCGCCACAGGTGGCGGCGCGAGCGACGCCCGGTCGGCCCGCCCACCGGGCGCACCACGGCATGCCGGTGGCCGGGCGGAGTCACACGGCCGCGTCGGGCGCGAGGCGCTGACCGGCTTCTCCACCGTCCCCGCCACGGCGTACTCGCATGGCCGTGATCGTGGTCGCCGCCAGGATCGCCGGGAGCGCGGTCAGGGCGAAGCACAGGGGGAGGGGGGCGTTGTCGATCAGGAGGCCGGTGGCGGCGGTGGCCGTGGCGGAACCGGCGTTGAGCGCGGTGTTGACCCATGCCCCCGCCTTCGTACGGGTCCCGGGGCCGGCCGACTCGTCCGCGATCAGGTACGCCGTGGTGATGCCCGGGGCCACGAAGACCCCGACGAGTGCGGCGCAGCCGAGCAGCACGTACGGGTGCGGCGCCAGGCCCGTCGCGGCGAGCAGCAGGCCCAGCGCCCCCGCCAGTACCGGCAGCCGCCGCGTGCTCGGTGCGCGCCAGGCGACGGCTCCGTAGACGAGCCCGCCGACCGCGCTGCCCGCGGACATCGCGGCGAGGATCCACGGCACCAGGCCCGCCGCGTCGTGCTCGTCGGCGAAGGCGACGACGAGCAGTTGCAGCGCCCCCAGGCACACCCCCACCCCGGCCACCCCGATGACCGCCTGCTTCATCGGGAGGTTCCCGCGCAGGACACCGGGGGTGCGGCCGGGCGTCTTGCGCGCCGTGGCCCGGGAGCCCTTCCTCGCCGCCACCGGGGAGGTGACCAGCGCCAGCGTGCCGCAGAGGATCAGGGCCGCGCTCGCCGCCAGGCCCACCGGCGCCGGCGCCACGGTCACGATCGCGCCGACCAGCAACGGCCCGGTCACGAGCAGCAGTTCCTCGGCGACCGAGTCCAGGCTGTACGCGCGCGAGAGCAGTCCCGGCGGCACCAGGTCGCTCCAGAGCACCCGCATCACGGGCCCCAGCGGCGGCGTCAGCGCCCCGGCACCCGCCGCCAGCGCGGTCAGCCACGCGGCGCCCGTGCCGCCGTCCGCGGTGACGGCGGCGAGCACCGCCAGCAGCACCGCGTACGCGGCGGCCATCGGCGGCAGCGCCCGCCGCGGGCCGTGCCGGTCGATGAAGCCGGCCCGTACCGGCGACAGGGTCACGCTGGTCGCCCCGAAGCACGCCAGGGCGGCCCCGGCCGCGGCGTACGATCCGGTGGCTTCCTTGACGGAGAGCAGGAGCGACAGGGAGACCATCCCGTACGAGAGCCGCCCCAGCAGGGCGGCACCGAAGGTGCGGGAGGCATGGGGAATGCGCAGCAAAGCCGCGTACGACGGCGCAGACATGGTGGTGTTCCTCGGTGAAGAGAGCGCGGAGCACCGGCGCTCCAAGGCGTGCATGGGCGGCATACGGCCACGCCCGTGGGGCGCGGCGGCGCCGGCTCCTATGCACAGAGGAGGAACATGCGGCCGAAACTAGCAGACCGGTTGGCGGACGTGAACGGGCCCGTCCCCTTCCGGTCGGAAGGGGACGGGCCCGTCGCGTGCAGTGGCGCGTTCTCGCGTCGCGTTACTTCCTGGCGTACAGGCGCATCGTGATCGGGCCGAAGATCGCCACGATCACGCCCGCCCAGCCCAGTGTCCACGCGATGTCCGCACCCGGCCACTCGCCGTGCATCAGCTCGCGGACCGCGGAAGCGAGGTGCGTCACCGGGTTGTTGTTGACGAACGCCTGCAGCCAGCCCGGCATCGTCGACGGATCGACGAAGATGTCGCTGAGGAACGTCGTCGGGAACAGGACCATCATGCTGACGCCCATGACCGACTTCTCCGAGCGGAGCAGCAGGCCGAACATCGTCCAGATCCACGAGAACGCGAACGAGAAGACGATCAGCAGCGCCACCCCCGCGAGCACGCCCACCACGCCGCCGTCCGGGCGGAAGCCCATGATGAGGCCGACACCGACCATCACCACCGACGCTATGAGGTAGCGCAGCATGTCGCCGAGCAGGTAGCCGACCATCACCGCGGGGCGCCAGATCGGCAGCGACCGGAAGCGGTCGAAGACGCCCTTCTCGATGTCGGTGTTGACGGAGATGCCGGTGTACATCGTGATCATGACGATGCTCATCACCAGGATGCCCGGCAGCAGGTACTGCAGGTAGTCCGACGTGGAGCCCGCCAGCGCACCCCCGAAGAGGTACGTGTACATCAGTACCATCATGATCGGGAAGGCGGTGACGTCGAAGAGCTGCTCCGGCACGTGCTTGATCTTCAGCACGGCGCGCCAGCCGAACGTCACGGAGGCGGACCACGGACTCGGCCGGGCCGGCCGCTCCTTGGAGACCAGCAGCTCCGCCAGGCTCTCGGTGGTGACCGGCGCCAGGTCCTCCGTACGGCCCTGGGTCTGGGTCTCGGTCGCGGTGCTCATGCTGCTGCCTCCTGGGTCCCGGCACCGGCCGGGCGGTCGGTGAGGGCGAGGAAGACCTCGTCCAGGCTGGGCTGACCCAGCGAGAAGTTGTCCACGGTGATGTCCGCGCGGGCCAGCTCGGCCAGCGCGGCGGCGGCCTGGGCGGCCGCGTTGTGCCCGTTGTCGCCGCTGCCGACGCGGGCGGTGAGCGCGACCGGGTCGGATTCGAGCTGCACCTGGGCGCCGGCGAGCGCCGTCTCCAGCAGGGCGACCGCCTCCGCGCGCTGCGCGGCGTCGCGCAGCCGGAGGTGGACCGAGCCGGCGCCGACGGACGCCTTCAGCTCGCCCTTGGTGCCCTCGGCGATGACCTTGCCGTGGTCGATGACGGCGATCCTGGAGGCGAGCTGGTCCGCCTCGTCCAGGTACTGCGTGGTGAGCAGGACGGTGGTGCCCTGCGCGACGACCGCGCGGACGATGTCCCAGACCTGGTTGCGGCTCCGCGGGTCGAGGCCGGTGGTCGGCTCGTCGAGGAAGAGCAGGTCGGGGGTGTTGAGGATGGACGCGGCGATGTCGATGCGCCGCCGCATGCCGCCCGAGTAGTTCTTCACCTGCTTGTCCGCGGCCTCGCCGAGGCCGAACGCCTCCAGCAACTGCGCGGCGCGCACGCGCGCGGCCGCGGGCCGGTGCCCGAGGAGGCGGCCGAGCAGCACCAGGTTCTCGGTGCCGGTCAGGTCCTCGTCCACGGAGGCGTACTGGCCGGTGAGGCTGACCCGGGAGCGCACGGCGTTCGCGTCGCGGACGACGTCCTTGCCGAAGATCCGGGCCTCGCCACCGTCGGGGCGCAGCAGGGTGGCGAGCATCTTCACGGTGGTGGTCTTCCCGGCGCCGTTGGGGCCGAGGACGCCGTAGACGGTGCCGCTGGGGACGGCGAGGTCGACGCCGTCCACCGCGCGGGTCTCGCCGAACACCTTCACAAGTCCCGACGTCTCGATCGCCAGGCCGGACGGGTCGTTAGTCATGTGCTTCTTCTCCAGATTCTCCAACATCAGGTATATATGTGGCTTTTGCTACGCCGTCACGCCACGTACGGCCGCGTCGCGCGGGCCTCCCGCAGCGCGAGACCCCACCAGGTGAGCTGGTCGAGCAGGGCGCCGGCGGCGCGTACCAGCCCGTCCGAGTAGAGGGACCCGCCGGCCGGGAATTTCTCATCGGTGAAGCGCAGGTCGATTCCGACCGAGTCCCGCACCGTGACCGTGTGCAGCTCGGTGAAGACCGACCTCAGGTGCTCCACCGCGCGCACGCCGTCGCAGCCGAAGCCGTACGACACGAAGCCGACGGGCTTCGCGTGCCACTCGTCGTAGCCGGTGTCGATGGCGTGCTTGAGCTGCGCGGGGAAGCTGCGGTTGCACTCGGGGGTGACCACGACGAACCCCTCCGCCCACGCCAGCTCCGCGGTGAACGCGGCCATCTCCTCGGTGGGGTGCGCGGGGTAGCGCAGCGGGAGGTCGTAGTCGGCGAGGTCCACCACGCGCAGGGTCAGGTCGCCGCGGTCGCCGGCCAGCTCGCCGAGCCAGTGGGCCACGGCGGGCGGGCGGCAGTCGGGCTCCTCCTGGCCGCCGAGTATGCACGCGATCCGCAGCCCGGCGCCCGCGCCGGCCGCATCCGGGGGGCCGACCGCATCCGGAGGGCCGGACACGCCCGAGGGGCCGGACGCCGCGGGGCAGGGCGTCTCGCGTACGCCGGACTCTCCGTTCCGCATCGGGCACCTCCCGGTCTCGGCCGCCCCGGGCGGTGCGCCCCGGGCCTTCACCCTTCAGGCGCCAGAAACCCGCAGGCGCCCGCTAGATCCGATCTAGCGGGCCGCGCGCACCGCCGCGCGGGGGGCGGACATGGGCCGCGTACACCGCTCCCGCCTGCGCGTTCGCCCCGTGATCCGCGCTTTCATCACAGCCGCATAACGGCATCATGTCTGGTCGTCCACTGTTCATCCCTTGCTCACCGAAGCCGCCCCGCATGGCCGACTGCCGCCACTTCGATACAGGACCCGAGTTATGTCCGAATCGATCAGCGGAGAGCAGTGAGAGCCCGTGAGCCCGATGCAGACGAAGCGCACCGCCGCCCGCCTGGGCGCCCTCCTCCTCGCCCCGGCCGCCGTCGCCTCCCTCGTCTCCTGCGGCGGCGAGAGCGAGGCCAGCTCGGATGAGGACCGGCCGGAGCGGCTGGCCGGGACGGTCACGATCGACGGCTCCAGCACGGTGGAGCCGCTGACGAAGCTCGCCGGCGAGCGCTTCGGCCGGCAGGAGCAGGGGGTACGGGTCAAGGTCGGGGCGTCCGGCACCGGCGGCGGCTTCGACAAGTTCTGCGTGGGGGAAACGGACATATCCGACGCCTCCCGGCCGATCAACGACTTCGAGAAAGAGACCTGCGCCAACTGGGACGTGCCGTACCGCGAGCTGACGATCGCCAACGACGCACTCACCGTCGTCGTCCCGCGCGGCAACGACTGGATCGACTGCATCACCACCGACCAGCTCAAGCGGATCTGGGAGCCCGGCTCCACGCTGGCGAGCTGGCAGGAGGTCGACCCCGCCTTCCCGGACGAGCCGCTGCAGCTCTACGGGCCCGACACCGACTCGGGCACGTTCGACTACTTCACCGAGGCCATCAACGGCGAGGAGAAGGCGTCCCGCGCCGACTTCACCCCGAGCAGCGACGACAACACCCTCGTCAAGGGCGTCGCGGAGCACTCCGGCGGGCTCGGTTACTTCGGCTTCACCTACTTCGACGAGAACCGCGACAAGCTGCGCGCCCTGGAGATCGACGCCGGCGACGGCTGCGTCGCGCCCAGCACGGTGTCCGTCCAGGACGGCTCGTACAAGCCGCTGGCCAGGCCGCTGTTCATCTACCCCTCGGCGAAGGCGCTGGAGCGCCCCGAGGTGGAGGGGTTCGTCGAGTTCTACGTGGACAGCCACACGGACTTCGCCTCCGAGGCCGGCTACATCCCGCTCAGCGAGGCGCAGGAGAAGAAGCTGGAGCGCGATCTGGCGCGGCTGAAGGAGCACAGCGACCGGCCCGGCGGCGCGGGCGACACGGGCGGGGACTCGGGCGGCTCGGGCGGCCTGTGAGGCGGCCCGGCCACGCGCCCGCACGACGCCCCGGAAGGCGGTCCCGCAGGCGGTCCCGCAGGCGGCCGGAAAGGTGAGCCACACCACGCCCGGCGGGGCTCAGGATGCCGTGGATCACGCCGTTCATAACGGGCGGATAACGGCATCACGCACTCCTGTTCCGATGTTCACCTTCAGTTAACCGCCACCACCGGCCGAGTCCGCAGACACGGATTTCCATGAGAGGCGACGAAGGGGGTGGTGACCGACCGATGGACACACCGGCGATACCCGGCCAGCGACACGGACATGTCCTGCTGCTCGCCGATCCGGACGAACAGGTGGCGCACGATCTTGCGGAGCACCTGTCGGGCCATCAGGTGAAGGTCGTCTTCTGCTCCGACGGAGCGGAGGCGCTGCTCCAGGTCGGCCTGCAGTCCCCCGACGCACTGCTGGTCAGCGCCAAGCTGCCGCTCGTGCCCGGCGCCCGAGTGGTGGAGGTGCTGCGGCGACGCAGCGCCACGCCGGTCATCATCGGCGTCGGCCCCGACGACGCGGAGGACGCCGTGGAGGCGCTCACCGCCGGGGCCAGCGCCTGCGTCGCCCGGCCCTACCGGCCGTACGAGGTCCTGAAGATGCTCGGCGTCGCCAGCCCGGCGACGTACGACGTGGACCAGACGGTGGCCTCAGGTCCGTACAGCGTCAACCCCGCCACCTTCGAGGCCCGCGTCGACGGCCGGCTGGTGCAGCTTCCGCTTCGCGAGTTCAAGCTGCTGCACCTGCTGGTGGCCAACGCCGAGAAGGTCGTCACCCGAGACCAGATCAGCGCCGAGCTGTGGGGTGGCAGCGCACCGAAGTCCAACACGATCGCCGTGCACATCCGTCGGCTGCGCGACCGCATCGGGGACAACCCTCACGATCCACGGATCATCCTCACCGTCCGCAACGTCGGCTACCGCTTCGTGCCGCCGACCGCGGACCTCCCCTAGACCCCACAACTCAGTTCGTCTCGATTTGTTATCAAGCCGCTCCTGGAAGTGCGGCCTCAGGAAGGAAAGTCCCCAGTGAAGTCTCAGAGCAAGATCCGGTACCGCACCGCGGCAGGCATACTCGCCCTCTCCAGCGCCCTCGTCCTCTCGGCGTGCGGCTCGGACGACAATTCGGACTCCGGCGACGACAAGGCCAAGGGCGGCGACAAGAGCTCCGCCGCCGCCGGCGAGATCAAGTGCGGCGGCAGCGGCGAGCTGCTCGCCTCGGGCGCCAGCTCCCAGGACAACGCCGTACAGCAGTGGGTCGCGGACTACCAGGCCGCCTGCCCCGACGTGACGGTCAACTACAAGCCGGTCGGCTCGGGTGCGGGCATCGAGGAGTTCCTCAACGGCCAGACCGCCTTCGCCGGCTCCGACTCCGCGCTGGAGCCGGAGGAGGTGGAGAAGTCCAAGGAGGTCTGCTCCGGCGGTCAGGGCATCAACCTGCCGATGGTCGGCGGCCCGGTCGCCATCGCGTACCACCTGGAGGGCGTGGACGAGCTGGTGCTCGACGCCGAGACGCTGGCGAACGTGTTCAACGGCGAGATCAAGCAGTGGAACGACGAGGCCATCGCCAAGCTGAACCCCGACGCCGAGCTGCCGGACACCAAGATCCAGCCCGTGCACCGCTCCGACGAGTCGGGCACCACCGAGAACTTCACCGCGTACCTCAACACGGTCGTGAAGGACGCCTGGCCGGACGAGGCCGACAAGAAGTGGCCGATCGAGGGCGGCCAGGCCGCCACCGGCTCGGCCGGGGTGTCCTCGCAGGTGAAGCAGACCGACGGCGCCATCTCGTACATGGAGATCTCGCACGCCGAGTCCAACGAGCTGAGCACCGTCAAGCTGGACACCGGTGCCGCGGAGCCCGTCGAGGCCACCGTGGAGAACGCCTCCCAGGCCATCGCCGTCGGCGAGCGGGTCGGCCAGGCGCCCGACATGGCGCTTGAGCTGGACTACGCCACGAAGGAGGACGGCGCGTACCCGATCACCCTCGTGACGTACGAGATCGCGTGCGACAAGGGCAACAAGCCGGAGTCCCTGGACGCGGTGAAGTCCTTCCTCGCCTACACCGCCAGCGAGGCCGGCCAGCAGTCGATCGTCGACGTCGGCTACGCCCCGCTGCCCGCGGAGATGGCCGCCGAGGTCGCCAAGACCGTCGACACCCTCTCCTGATCCCCCCTCCCGCTGGCCGGCGAACCACACCGTCCGGCCGGCGGGGGGCCATCCGGTGCACCGCCGCCGGGACGCGGGCGCAGACCGCGCCGTCGCCCCACACCAGACCGGAGATTCACGTATGACTGCTCCACCCACCGACATAGAAACCCCCGCCCCACCGCCGTCACAGGTCCTGCTGTCGAACGGCAAGGGCGGCTCCCGCCGCGGCGACAAGGTCTTCTCCGGCCTGTCGAAGGGGTCAGGGATCACGCTGCTGCTGATCATGGCCGCGATCGCCGCGTTCCTCGCGTACCGCGCGTCCATCGCCCTCGCGGACAACGAGGGCAACTTCCTCACCACCTTCGAGTGGGACGCGAACTCCATCCCGCCGAAGTTCGGCATCGCCGTCCTGGCCTTCGGCACGGTCGTCTCCTCGATCGTCGCGATGGTCATCGCGGTGCCGATCGCCGTGGGCATCGCGCTGTTCATCACCCACTACGCGCCGCGCAAGCTGGCGGCGCCCATCGCGTACGTCATCGACCTGCTGGCCGCCGTGCCGTCCATCGTCTACGGCCTCTGGGGCGCCCTGTTCCTGGTGCCGCACCTGGTCGGCACGTACGAGTGGCTGGACCGCTACCTCGGCTGGACCGTCGTACTCTCCTTCGACGGCACCGCGCCGCGCTCGCTGATGACCGCCGGCATCCTGCTGGCCGTGATGATCCTGCCGATCATCACCAACGTCAGCCGCGAGGTCTTCGCCCAGACCCCCCGCCTCCAGGAGGAGGCCGCGCTGGCGCTGGGCGCCACGCGCTGGGAGGTCATCCGCATGACGGTGCTGCCCTTCGGCCGCTCCGGCGTCATCTCGGCCTCGATGCTGGGCCTCGGCCGGGCGCTCGGCGAGACGATGGCGGTGGCCACCGTGCTGTCGCCGTCGGCGCTGCTGTCGGCGGAGATCCTCCAGGCGGGCGGCGGTACGTTCGCGCAGAACATCGCCGCCTCGTTCGGCGAGTCCGGGCAGTTCGGGCGGGACGCGCTGATCGCCTCCGGCCTGGTGCTGTTCGTCATCACGCTGCTGGTCAACGGCGCCGCCCGGCTGATCATCGCGCGCCGCAAGGAGTACTCGGGGGCCAACGCATGAGCATGAGCGTGGACACCATCGCCGACAAGCGGCCGGTCGACCGGCTCGGCATCAAGCAGCCGCGGCTGCCCCGCTTCGCGCCCCTGGGCATCGCCGCCGGCGCCGTCGTCCTGGCCGTGGCCATCGGCGTGCTCGCCGACCTCGGCAGCCGGATCCAGTGGGGCCTGATCGCGGCGATCCTCTTCGTCCTCGGCCAGTACGTCATCTCGACCGCGGTCGAGGGCGGCCGGCAGGCGCGGGACCGGCTGGCGACCTCCCTGGTCTGGGTGGCGTTCCTGCTGGCCGTCGTCCCGCTGGCGTCGCTGATCTGGGAGACCGTCAGCAAGGGCATCAAGGTCACCGACGGCTACTTCCTCACCCACTCGATGAGCGGCGTGGTCAACGTCGCACCCGGCGGCGGCGTCTACCACGCGCTGATGGGCACCATCGAGCAGGTGCTGATCGCCACGCTGATCGCCACCCCGATCGGCCTGCTGACCGCCGTCTACCTGGTGGAGTACGGCCGCGGGGCGCTGGCGAAGGCGGTGACGTTCTTCGTCGACGTCATGACGGGCATCCCGTCCATCGTCGCCGGCCTGTTCGTCCTCAGCCTGTGGATCATGATCCTGGACTTCGGCTACTCCGGCTTCGCCGGTGCGCTGGCCCTGGCGATCCTGATGATGCCCGTGGTGGTCCGCTCCACCGAGGAGATGCTGAAGCTCGTCCCGAACGAGCTGCGCGAGGCGTCGTACGCCCTGGGCGTACCGAAGTGGAAGACGATCCTCAAGGTCGTCCTGCCCACCTCCATCGGCGGCATCACCACCGGCGTCATGCTGGCCGTCGCCCGCATCACCGGCGAGACCGCCCCCGTGCTGCTGCTCGTCTTCGGCAGCCCCGCGATCAACAACAACCCCTTCGACGGCGGCCAGGCGTCCCTGCCGCTGTACATCTACCAGCAGTGGGGGGCGGGTACGTCGGCGTCGTTCGACCGCGCCTGGGCCGCCGCCCTCGTCCTGATCGTCTTCGTGATGATCCTCAACCTGCTGGCCCGCGGCATAGCCCGCTGGAAGGCCCCGAAAACCGGCCGCTGACGGCCAGAGGAGAAGTGATCTGACATGGCCAAGCGCATCGACATCAGCGGCCTGACCGCCTACTACGGCGACTTCAAGGCGATCGAGGACATCTCGATGGCCGTCGAGCCCAAGTCCGTGACGGCCTTCATCGGCCCGTCCGGCTGCGGCAAGTCCACCTTCCTGCGGACCATCAACCGCATGCACGAGGTCATCCCGGGCGCGCGGGTGGAGGGGAAGGTGATGCTGGACGACGAGAACCTCTACGCCGGCGGCGTCGACCCCGTCTCCGTACGGCGCGTGGTGGGCATGGTCTTCCAGCGGCCCAACCCGTTCCCGACGATGAGCGTGTACGAGAACGTGGCCGCGGGTCTGAAGCTCAACTCCCGCTACAAGAAGTCCGAACTGGACGACGTGGTGGAGAAGTCCCTGCGCGGCGCGAACCTGTGGAACGAGGTCAAGGACCGCCTCAACCGCCCCGGCTCCGGCCTCTCCGGCGGCCAGCAGCAGCGCCTGTGCATCGCCCGCGCCATCGCCGTCGAGCCGCAGGTGCTCCTCATGGACGAGCCCTGCTCCGCGCTCGACCCGATCTCCACCCTCGCCATCGAGGACCTCATCGGGGATCTGAAGACGCGGTTCACGATCGTCATCGTCACGCACAACATGCAGCAGGCGGCGCGCGTCTCGGACCGTACCGCGTTCTTCAACCTGGCCGCCGTCGGCGAGCCGGGCCGGCTCATCGAGATCGACGACACCGACAAGATCTTCTCCAACCCGTCGGTGCAGGCGACCGAGGACTACGTGTCGGGCCGCTTCGGCTGAGCCGACGACTCCGGCCGGGATCCCCCGCGGGAACCCGGCCGGCCGAGCCGTCTTGCGGTGCTGCCTGGCGGTGCCGCCGCAAGACACCAGGGCCCGCCCCGCACCCGGGGCGGGCCCTGCCGCTCACTCCTCCGCCAGCGCCGCCTCCGCGGGCCGCGCCCGGAGCGCCGCCCAGCCCGGCACCAGGGTGGCGGTGAGGGCGAGGGCCACGGCACCGGCGACCACCGCGGCGTAGATGGCCGGCGGCCCCGAGGGGAGCAGGCTGTCCGCCGCCGCGTGGCTGAACGGCACCAGCGCGGTGGCCGCGGCCGCCGTGCCGAGGGCCACGCCGATCCCGGCGACGATCAGCGCCTCGATCGTCAGCATCCGCAGCACCTGCCTGCGGGTGGCGCCGGCCAGCCGCTGCAGCCCGAACTCGCGGCGGCGGCCGGAGACGGAGAGCACCAGGTTGTTGACCACGGAGATCGCGGTGTACGCGACGATCATGCCGACCATCAGGTAGTTGACCCACGCCTGGGTCTCGGTGTCCTTGATGTTCGCCTCGATCAGCTCGTCGCGGTCGGCGACGGCGGTGCCGGGGTGGTCCGCGAGGGCCTTCTCCAGGCTCGCGGTCAGCGCCGCGGCGCCGGTGCCGTCCTCGGCGCGTACGAGGATCTGCTGCGGCAGCGCGCCGTCGGTGTGCCCGGCGAGGAGGTCCGCGGGCACGAACGCGGTGTCGTAGCCGGCGCGGCCCTCGAAGAGCGCGGCGATCCGCAGACCGGCGGCGGCGCCGTCGCCGAAGCGGACCTCGACGGTGTCGCCGACGCTCCGGCCGTCCGCCGCCCCGGCGGGCAGGGCGATGGTCCGGCCGGTGAGGTCGGCGACCTCGCCCTCGACCGGGTCCAGGGCGGTGGTGCGGGCGGCGCCGCGGGCGTCGATGCCCTGGAGCGGTACGCCGTCCTCGTCGCCGATGCCGTCGATCCAGCCGGTGCTGGTGACGTACGCGCCGGCCGCGGCGACGCCCTCGGCGGCGCGGACGTCGGCGGTGAGCGCCGGGTCGAGGGTGCCGGAGGCGGACTCGACGACGGCGTCGGCGCGCAGGTTCTGCGCGTACGCCTCGCGGGAGGCGTCGGTCTGGGTGGTCTGGAGGTACAGGTTGGCGGTGGCCATGGCGACGGCCAGCATCACCGGGGTGACGACGCCCGCCATCCGGACGGCGCGGGCCCGGGCGGTGAGGACGGCGAGTTCGCCGCTGGCGCCGGTGACCGCCTTGACCGGGCCCGAGATCAGCACGGTGCACAGCTTCGTCAGCCCCGGGCCGAGGAGCGCGAGGGCGATGGCCGTGCAGAGCACGGTGGGTCCCGCGGTGCTGGCCGCGATCGGGCCGTCGAAGAGCACCCAGGTCAGGATGGCCAGCGCGACCGCGCCGGCGAGGAAGAGCAGGGCCGCCGCGATCCGGGCCGGGGTCGCCCAGCGGGTCCGCACCGTCGACTCCGTCATCGCCTCGACGGCCGTGACCTTCACCCCGCGCCGGCCGCCGAGGAAGCCGCCGAGCAGCGAGGTCAGCAGCAGCGCGCCGGCCGCGGCGACCGCGGGGATCCAGCCCTGCTCGTACGCGACGGCCCCCGACACCATGCCGCTGCCGGTGAACTCCTCGAAGAGCCGCTCCCCCGCCGGCGGCCCGGCGAACCAGCCCGCCGCACCGGCGACCAGCGCGACCATCAGCGTCTCGGCGAGCAGCAGCCTGCGCAACTGCCGCGGAGTGGCGCCGACGGTACGGAGCAGCGCGAACTCGCGGCGGCGCCGCTCGACGGACAGCGCCACCGTGCCGGAGACGACGAAGACCGCGACGAGGGTGGCCATCCCGCCGAAAGCGCCGGCCAGCGCGATCAGGTCCTCCTTGCGGGTCAGCACCTCGGGGTACTCGACGGCGCCGCGGTCGTCGCCGGAGACGACCTTCGCCGGGGTCTGCGCCTGCGCGGTGCGGTCCGCGACGACCTCGCCGAGGCGGTCCTTCAGCTCGCCGAGGCCGGTGCCGGGCGCGGCCGTGACGGCGATGTCGGCGACGGCGGGGGAGAGGGCGCGGGCGCGGGCGTCGGTGAAGAACACGGCGCCGCGGTCGACGGCGTGGGCGGTGCGGACCACGCCGGTCAGCCGGTACGCCTCGGCGCTCCCCTGCGCGGCGACGCGCACCTCGTCGCCGGGGCGCACTCCGTACGCCCGGGCCGTCGCCTCGTCCAGCACCACGTCGCGGGGGCCGGCCGGGGCCCGGCCGCCGGCCAGCTCGTACGGGGTGACGGCGGCGGAGGACCAGCCGTGGGCCTGTGCGTCGGGGGCGTCGCCGTCGCCGAGTACGGCGGCCTCGAAGACCCGCTCGGGGACGGCGCGTTCGACGCCGGGGACGTTCCGTACGGCCGCGGTGAGGGAGTCGTCGAGCGCGGGGCGCTCGGGGAGGACGGCCGTCTCGTCGCCGCGGGGGAGGTCGCGGTCGCCGGTGACCACGAGGTCGGCGCCCGCGAGGCGCTGCGCCGGCGCGTTGTTGCGTATGCCGGTCTCCAGCAGACCGCCGCACGTCATCACGATGACGGTGCCCAGGAAGAGCGCCAGGAAGGTCGCCGAGAGCGCGGCGGTTCTGTGGCGGAGCGTACGGATGGCCATGGCCCACATGGGACGGTTCCCCTCTGCGATGTCGATGACATCAACCTAGGAATTTCCGTCCCCGCGCCCCATGGGATGCCCACCCGGCTCCGGGGTGTACCTGGCACCACCACGGGCCGGGGGCCCGCCGGGCGCCCCGGCCCGTACGCCGGTGTGGAAGCTCGTCCGCTACTTCGGCTGCGGCTTGCGCAGCGCGATGTGCAGCTCGCGCAGCCGGGTCTCGTCGACCTCGCTGGGCGCGCCCATGAGCAGGTCCTGCGCGTTGCCGTTGAGGGGGAAGGCGATCGTCTCGCGGATGTTCGGCTCGTCGGCCAGCAGCATCACGATGCGGTCGATGCCGGGCGCGATCCCGCCGTGCGGCGGGGCGCCGAAGCGGAACGCGCGCAGCATGCCGCCGAACTCGCGCTCCACCTCGTCCTTGCTGTACCCGGCGATGCCGAAGGCTTTGAACATGACCTCCGGCTCGTGGTTCCGGATCGCGCCGGAGGACAGCTCGACGCCGTTGCAGACGATGTCGTACTGGTACGCGAGGACGTCCAGCGGGTCCTTGGTCTCCAGCGCCTCGATGCCGCCCTGCGGCATCGAGAAGGGGTTGTGCGAGAACTCGATCGCGCCGGTGTCCTCGTCCTTCTCGAACATCGGGAAGTCCACGATCCAGCAGAACCGGAAGACGCCCTCGGCGAACCGCCCGGCGCGCTTCGCGGCCTCCACGCGCACCGCGCCCATGATCTTGGAGACCTCGCCGGTCTCGCCCGCGCCGAAGAACACGGCGTGCCCGGCCTGAAGGCCCAGGCGCTCGGTGAGCACCCGCACGTTCTCCTCGGTGAGGAACTTCGCGATCGGCCCGGACAGCGCCCCGCCCTCGCCGACCCGCACCCAGGCCAGGCCCTTCGCGCCCTGCTCGACGGCGAAGTCGCCGAGCGCGTCGAAGAACTTGCGCGGCTGATCCTGCACGGCCGGCACCGGCAGCGCCCGCACGTGCTTGCCCGCGAACGCCTTGAACTCGCTGTCCGCGAAGACGTCCGTGACGTCCGACAGCTCCAGCTCGGCCCGCAGGTCCGGCTTGTCCGAGCCGTACTTGACCATCGCCTCGCGGTACGGGACCCGGGGGAACGGCGACGTGACGTGCCGGCCGTCGCCGAACTCCTCGAACAGCTCCGTCATCACCTTCTCGATGACGGCGAAGACGTCCTCCTGCTCGACGAAGCTCATCTCCATGTCGAGCTGGTAGAACTCGCCGGGCGAGCGGTCGGCGCGGGCGTCCTCGTCGCGGAAGCAGGGCGCGATCTGGAAGTAGCGGTCGAACCCGGCCATCATCAGCAGTTGCTTGAACTGCTGCGGGGCCTGCGGCAGCGCGTAGAACGAGCCGGGGTGCAGCCGGGAGGGGACCAGGAAGTCGCGGGCGCCCTCGGGGGAGGTGGCCGAGAGGATCGGGGTGGTCAGCTCGTTGAAGCCGAGGGCCGTCATCTTCTGCCGGATGGCCGTGACGACGGCGGTGCGCAGCATGATGTTGCGGTGCATGCGCTCGCGGCGCAGGTCGAGGAAGCGGTACTCGAGCCGGCGCTCCTCGCCGACGCCGTCCTCGGCGTTGATCGTGAACGGGATCTGCCCGGCGGCGCCGAGCACCTCCACGTCGCCGACCTCGATCTCGATCTCGCCGGTGGGCAGCTCGGGGTTGACGTTGTCGGCGCCGCGGGAGACGACCTTGCCGTCGATCCGTACGACGGTCTCCTTGGTGAGGTGCGCCAGCGCCTCGTTCGCGGGGGTGCCGGGGCGGGCGACGAGCTGGACGATGCCGTAGTGGTCGCGCAGATCGATGAAGAGGATGCCGCCCAGGTCGCGCCTATTGTGCAGCCAGCCGGACAGCCGGACGTCGCTGCCGACGTCGCTCGCGCGCAGCTCACCACAGGTGTGGGACCGGTACCGGTGCATCATCCATCCAGTTCGTCGGACTCGTCGTCTTCGGCTTGCCGTCGCTCGCGGCCGGTGGCGCCGGGGCCGGAAGGGGCGCCCGTTGGGCCAGGAGAGTGTTCAGCCCGCCAAGACTACCGTCCCCGCCTTCCCCGGCCGCACGCGGTCAATCACCTTAAAATAGGGCAATGCGCACCGAGGAGGTCCTGGCTGCCGTCGGCACCGGGGTGTGGAGCTGGGACGCCGCCTCCGGCACCGTGACCATGGACGCCGAGGCCGCCCGGCTCGTCGGGCTGCCCGGGCGGCCGACGGAGACGACGGCGGCCGACGTCCGGGGCCGCTGCCACGGGGTGGACTACGTCGAGCTTGCCGGGGCGATGGACCTGGCCCGCACGGAGGGCACCGTGGCCGAGGCGCGGCTGCGGATCGTGGACGAGCGGGGGACGGTGCTGCGGGTCGTACGGACCAGGATGCGGCCGTTCCGCGACGGTGAGCCGGCGGAGGGGGGACACGGTACGGACCGGGCGCCGGGCACAGGGCCCGACGCGGGTACGGGCGGCCCGGGCGCCGGCTCCGGAACCGGCACCGGACCCGCCCCCACCAGCCCCGTCGCGGCCGCCGGCTCCGGCGACGTGGTCATGTCCGGCATCGTGCAGGAGGTCGTCGAGCCGCCCCCGGAGCACTCCGCACCGGAGCGGTACCCCGAGCCCGGCGCCGGCGCCTCCCCGCCGTCGCCGCCGACCAGCGACTGGCGGCTGTCCCGCGAGGCGTTCCTGCTCGACGCGGGACGCGCGCTGGCCGAGTCCCGGGGCACCGACCAGGTGCTGCGCGTCGCCGCGTCCCTGTCGATGCCCGGCTTCTCGCCGGACGGCATGGCCGTCTTCGGTGTCGAGGGCAACTACCTCAAGGTCATCGGCCAGCACGGCTACCGCCCCGAGGACGAGGAGCCCTTCCACGACATCCCCCTCGACTCCGACTACCCCGGCTCCGTCGCCGTCCGCACCGGCCGCGCCATCTACATCGCCGGCCGCGAGGAGTACCGCCGCCGCTTCCCCGAGGCGTGGCGGCTCGCCGGCCGGCTGGGCCGGCGCTCGTGGGCGTACGTGCCGCTGATCGTGGCCGGCCGGGTCATCGGCGTGTGGCTGGCGGCCTTCTCCCATCCCGCGCCCTTCACGCCCGACGAGCGCTCGGTGCTCACCACCGTCGCCCGCATGCTCGCGCAGGCACTCTCACGGGCACACGTCCACGAGTCCGAGCGCGAGCTGTCCGCCGGGCTGCAGCGCAGCCTGATGCCGGAGGAGGTGCCGCCGACGCCGGGCATGACCGTCGCCGCGCGCTACGTGCCGACCGGCGGCGGTCTGGAGATCGGCGGCGACTGGTACGACGTGATCACGCTGCCGTCCGGCAAGACGGCCGTGGTCATCGGCGACGTCCAGGGCCACGACGTGCGCGCCGCCGGGCTGATGAGCCAGTTGCGCATCGCCATCCGCGCGTACGCCTCGGAGGGCCACCACCCCGACGCCGTGCTCACCCGCGCCTCGCACTTCCTCACCCAGCTCAACCAGCGCGAGGGCCTCGAAGGCGACTCCCCGCCCGACGACGCCGACCCCCGCTTCGCCACCTGCCTCTACATCAAGGCCGACCCGGCCACCGGCACCCTCCACATCGCCCGCGCCGGCCACCTCGACCCGGCCATGGGCATCGGCGACGGCACCCTCCTCGTCCGCCCCACCGAGGGCGGCCTGCCCCTGGGCGTGGTCGAGGACCCGGACTACCCCGTCACCCGGCTGGTCCTGGAGCCGGGCGAGCTGATGCTGCTGTGCAGCGACGGGCTCATCGAGACCGGCGGCCACGACCTGGAGACCGGCCGCGACCGGCTGCGCCGGGCCTTCGCCGGGCACGTCGGGGACGGTCTGGAGGCGCTGGCGGACGCGCTCATCGACGCCGTCAGCGGCCCCGGCTCCCACGCCACGCCCGGCCCGCACGCCGAGCGCCGGGAGGACGACATCGCGCTCGTCCTCCTCCGCCGCGACCTGCCGCCGGCCGAAGGCGAACCGGGCGCCGCCCCCACCGGCCGCCACATGCACCTCACCGTCCCGCAGGCGGAGCAGCAGCGCACCGCGGACGCCCGCCACGAACTGCGCGCGATGCTCTTCGACTGGTCCGCCCCCGCGCAGGTCGACTCCGCGGAACTGGTCCTCTCCGAACTCATCGCCAACGTACTGCTGCACACCGACAGCGACGCCGACATCAGCGCCGACGTCGACGGCCCCCGCGGCAACCGCACCCTGCGCGTCACCGTCTCCGACGCCGACACCGGCCTCCCCCACCTCCGGCACCCGGGCGAGATGTCCTCCTCGGGCCGCGGTCTCTTCCTGCTCCAGGAGCTGTCGGGCGAGTGGGGCACGGAGCCCCGGGGCGACGGCAAGGAGATCTGGTGCGAGTTCCACGAGGAGGACTGACCGAACCTGTCCCGGTCAGCCGCCGCGACGGTGTGCTCCAGCGCCATCAGGCCGGGTCCACCGCCAGGATCTCCACGAACCTGGAGAACACCCCTACGCCGAAGGCGGCGCCCATGGCTTGTAGTCCGGGGGGAGCTTCGTGCGCAGCCCCCCTTCGGCCCGCGTCCAGTCCATCCCGTGCCCGCGGGGATCAGCGCCCGTGGCGTCCAGCAGCCTCTGCATCCACACGGGCGCATCCTCCCGGTGCCCCGCGGGCTCCGGCACGGGTGGCCGTTACGCGTCCGCGGGGATCGTGCCGAGGCGGCCGGATTTGAAGTCTTCGAAGGCCCGGGCCAGTTCGACGTGGGTGTTCATCACGAACGGGCCGTACTGCATCATCGGCTCCCGGATCGGCAGCCCGCCCAGCAGCACGACCTCGAAGGTCTCGCTCCGGGAGTCCTGCACGGCGTCCGCCCGGATCGTCAGCGACTCGCCGTGGCCGAAGAGCACCGCCTGGCCCAACGCGAAGGGGCGGGACTCCGGGCCCGCGGTGCCGCTGCCGGCGAGGGCGTAGGCGAGGGCGTTGAAGTCCGCGCGCCAGGGGAGGGTCACCGCGGCGCCGGGGCTGACGGTGGCGTGGATCAGGGTGATGGGGGTGTGCGTCGCGCCCGGGCCCGCGTGGCCCGCGAGGTCGCCGGCGATCAGGCGGAGCAGCGCGCCGCCGTCGGCGGAGGCGAGGAGCTTGACGTCCCGGCCGCGGAGGTCCTGGTACTTCGGCGGGATCATCTTGTCCGCGCGCGGCAGGTTCACCCACAGTTGCAGCCCGTGGAAGAGGCCGCCGCTGACGACCAGCTCCTCCGGCGGGGTCTCGATGTGCAGGAGCCCGCTGCCGGCGGTCATCCACTGGGTGTCGCCGTCCGTGATGACCCCGCCGCCGCCGTGGGAGTCCCGGTGCACGAGCGTGCCGTCGATGATGTACGTCACGGTCTCGAAGCCGCGGTGCGGGTGCCAGGGGGTCCCCTTCGGCTCTCCGGCCCCGTAGTCGACCTCACCCATGTGATCCAACATGATGAACGGATCGAGACGGGCGTAGTCGATGCCGGCGAACGCGCGGCGGACCGGGAAGCCCTCGCCCTCGTAGCCCTGCGGCGCGGTGCTGACGGTGTGCACCGCGCGGGCCTCGGCGGTGGGCGGGGGCGGGGAGACCCGGGGGAGGAGCAGGGGGTTGTCGGTCGTGACTGCGGGCATGGGGTCTCCTCGGTCGGTCCGCCTCAAGATGGTTGAGGGTTAAACGACCACCGGGAGCCTTCTCATTCCCGCGCTCAGCCGTACATCCGGCGCATCGCGAAGTCGACCATCTCCTCGACCGCCTTCGCGTCCACGACCATCCGGTGGTCGCCCTCGATGTCGAGCACGAACCCGTACCCCGTGGGCAGCAGGTCGATGACCTCCGCGCCGGTGACCGTGAAGTACTTCGACTCCCGGCCCGCGTAGCGCCGCAGCTCCTTCAGTGAGCTGAAGAGCGGGATCACCGGCTGCTGGGTGTTGTGCAGGGCGAGGAAGCCGGGGTTGTCGCCGCGGGGGCAGTAGATCTTGGAGGTGGCGAAGATCTGCTGGAAGTCCTCGGAGCCGATGGCCCCGCCGGTGAACGCCTTGACCGCGTCCGCGAGCGAGGGCGGGGCGGGCTGGGACGGCTCGGGATAGAGGGGCTGCTCGGCGTAGCCGGGGGCGGGCTGGTCGTACGGCCCGGGCGGCGCGGCGTACTGGTGCCCCTGCGGGTGGCCCGGCGGGGGTGCCTGGGGGTGGCCCGGCGGGGCGCCGTAACCGGCGGACTGGTCGTAGCCGTACATGCATTCAAGCCTAGCCGCGCCGCGGGCATACGGGTGGGGACTCCGCCAGCCGGAGGGATGTGACAAGACGAGGGTTGCGTTTTATTACTGACGGGTAGCATCATGGGAGGTCGCTGATCCCTTATGCCTGATACGGAGCCTGCGCATGGGCCACTACAAGTCGAACCTCCGGGACATCGAGTTCAACCTCTTCGAGGTGCTGGGCCGCGGCGACGTCTACGGCACGGGCCCCTTCGAGGACATGGACACCGAGACCGCGCGGAGCGTGCTCACCGAGATCGCCCGGCTGGCCGAGAACGACCTGGCCGAGTCCTTCACCGACGGCGACCGCAACCCGCCGGTCTTCGACCCGGAGACCGGCACCGCCCCCGTCCCGGCGGCCTTCCGGAAGTCGTACGAGACCTACATGGACGCCGAGTGGTGGCGCCTGGGCCTGCCCGAGGAGATCGGCGGCACGGCGACGCCCTCGTCGCTGATCTGGGCGTACGCCGAGATGGTGCTCGGCGCGAACCCGGCCGTGTGGATGTACGCCTCGGGTCCCGCCTTCGCCGGCGTGCTCTACGACGAGGGCACCGAGGAGCAGCGCAAGGCCGCGCGGCTGATGGTCGAGCGGCAGTGGGGCTCGACGATGGTGCTGACCGAGCCGGACGCCGGCTCCGACGTGGGCGCCGGGCGCGCGAAGGCGCTGGAGCAGCCGGACGGCACGTGGCACATCGAGGGCGTGAAGCGCTTCATCACCTCCGGCGAGCACGACATGTCGGAGAACATCGTGCACTTCGTGCTGGCCCGCCCGGAGGGCGCCGGGCCGGGCACGAAGGGGCTGAGCCTGTTCGTCGTGCCCAAGTACGACTTCGACTGGGAGACCGGCGAGCTGGGCGAGCGCAACGGCGTCTACGCCACCAACGTCGAGCACAAGATGGGCCTGAAGGTCTCCAACACCTGCGAGCTGACCTTCGGTGACCGGCACCCGGCGAAGGGCTGGCTGCTCGGCGGCAAGCACGACGGCATCCGCCAGATGTTCAAGATCATCGAGTTTGCCCGGATGATGGTCGGCACGAAGGCCATCGCCACCCTCTCGACCGGTTACCTCAACGCGCTGGAGTACGCCAAGGAGCGGGTCCAGGGCCCGGACCTGGCGCAGTTCACCGACAAGACCGCGCCCCGCGTGACCATCACGCACCACCCGGACGTGCGCCGCTCGCTGATGACGCAGAAGGCGTACGCCGAGGGCATGCGCGCCCTCGTCCTCTACACCGCCTCCGTGCAGGACACCATCCAGGTCCGGGAGGCCGCCGGCGAGGACACCACGGCGCAGCACGAGCTGAACGACCTGCTGCTGCCCATCGTCAAGGGGTACGGGTCGGAGAAGTCGTACGAGCAGCTCGCCCAGTCGCTGCAGACCTTCGGCGGCTCCGGCTATCTGCAGGAGTACCCGATCGAGCAGTACATCCGGGACGCGAAGATCGACACGCTCTACGAGGGCACCACCGCCATCCAGGGGCAGGACTACTTCTTCCGGAAGATCGTCCGCAACCAGGGGCAGGCGCTCACCTCGCTCGCCGAGGAGATCAAGAAGTTCCTGGCCGAGGCGGTCGGCGGCGAGCAACTGGCCGCCGCGCGGGACGAGCTGGCCAGGGCCGCGGTGGACCTGGAGGCCATCGTCGGGGTGATGCTGACCGACCTCGCGGCCACCGAGAAGGACGTGAAGTCCATCTACAAGGTGGGGCTCAACACCACCCGCCTGCTGATGGCCTCCGGCGACGTCGTGATCGGGTACCTGCTGCTCAAGGGCGCCGCGGTGGCCGCGGAGAAGCTGCCGGCGGCGGCGCCGAAGGACGTGCCGTTCTACCAGGGGAAGATCGCGGCGGCGACGTTCTTCGCGCGGAACGTGCTGCCGGGAGTCGGCGTGCAGCGGTCGCTGGCGGAGAGCACGGACCAGTCGCTGATGGAGCTGGACGAGGCCGCGTTCTGAGGCGCGGAACGGCCGGCGGGCGCAGGGGCGGTGGCGTACGGGCGGTGGCGTACGGGCGGTGGCGTACGGCGGGCGGGGCGTACGGGCCGTGAAGGACGGGCGCAGGCGCTGACGCAGGCGCCGTATCCGGGCCCGGGTCCGGATACGGCGCCTTTTGACGACGACGAAGGCGCCGGATCCGAACCCCCGGAGGGCTCGGGTGGGGCAGGTCAGTCCCGGTAGCCCCAGGCGGCGGCGTACTCCGCCATCTTCGGGGACAGCTCGGCCGTCCCCTCCTCGAAGGCGCGGGCAGCCTGTATCCGGCCGGACTTGATGTTGTCGCTGCGGTCCCCGAGGTTGGGCCGGAGCCGGCCGTGGTCCTGCTCGCCGTACGCCAGCATCGACTCCTCGAACTCCACCTCCAGGTACGCGCACACGCCGCGCATGACCCGCTCGGGGTCGGAGGTGAGGTCCTCGTACGTGAGGGTGTGGCCGTCGAGCGCGGTGCGGGCCCGCTCCAGCGGCTCGAAGTACTTCAGCGCGTTCGCCTCGTTCTGGGCGCGCGTGGAGGTGTTGGACTTGCGGTTGTCCAGTGAGCTGACGACGCCCTCGGGGTGGCGCAGGAGGAACAGGAACTTCGCCTTCGGCCAGGCGTGCGCCAGCCGCTCCCAGGCCCACACGTTGCCCGGGGTCTTGTCGACGACGATGTCCTTGCCGCTGCGCTCCAGCTCCAGGTGGAGCACCCGGTCCCAGAGCACGTGCTCCAGCTCCACCTTGTCCAGGCCCAGTTCGAGCATGGACTGGTCGGAGAAGCCGGGGGTCAGCTCCACGCCGAGGGTGCGCAGGTGCAGCTCGTGCGGGGCGCGTATCCGGGAGTGGCTGTTGAGCAGCATGCGCAGCAGGGTGGAGCCGGAGCGCACCGGGGCGAGGACGAAGACCGGCGCCTCGACCTGCCGGGGCATGGCGTCCACCCCGTAGTCCAGCGCGACCGTCTTCTTGGGCGGGCGCGGGCCCTTCGGCTTGGCCTTCTCCGGCGTCTTCTGCGGCGTCGCGGCCTCGGGCGCCACCTGGGCCGCCGGGGCCGCGTCCGCGTCCGGACCGGTCAACTGCCGCGGCGGCCGGAGCGCCTCGCCCAGCAGCCTGGCTCTGCGCTTGATGCCCGTGTTCACGACTCCCATGGCGCCTCTGCCACCCTTCCTCACACCGTGCCCTGCCCGTCACTCCCCCCGCGCGGACGGCCGGTGCCTCATTGGCAACAGGCGACGCGCACCCGGAAGAACGTAGGACAACGATTCGGCAAAGGCAATGGCTCGATTCCGCTTCTCACCCACGTCTTAGGCTTTGCCCATGACGTCTGCTCCCCCGCCCCGGTTCGACCGCAGCCACTCCGATGACCTCGCCGGTTACCTCACCGCCTCCCCCACGCCGTACCACGCCGTGGCGGAGGCCGCCCGGCGGCTGGAGAAGGCCGGGTTCACCCAGCTCCGGGAGACCGACGCCTGGGACGCGACGGCAGGCGGCCGCTACGTGCTGCGCGGCGGCGCGCTCATCGCCTGGTACGTGCCGGAGGGCAGCGCCCCCGAGACGCCCTTCCACATCGTCGGCGCCCACACGGACTCGCCCAACCTGCGGGTCAAGCCGCTGCCGGACACCGGCGGGCACGGGTGGCGGCAGATCGCGGTGGAGGTCTACGGCGGGCCGCTGCTCAACAGTTGGCTGGACCGGGACCTGGGTCTCGCGGGCCGGCTGACGCTGCGCCCGGGCGCGACGCACGCGGGGGCGGGCGGGGGCGGCGGCGCGGGCCGCGGCCCGGGCGGTGCCCAGGTGCCGGGCGGTGCCGAGGTGCGGCTGGTCAACGTCGACCGGCCGCTGCTGCGCGTACCGCAGCTCGCCATCCACCTCGACCGGGGCGTGGCCACCGAGGGCCTCAAGCTCGACAAGCAGCGCCACGCGACGCCGATCTGGGGCCTGGGCCCCGTACACGAGGGCGACCTCGTCGATTTCCTGGCCGCGGAGGCCGGGGTCGCGCCCGGCGACGTCATCGGCTGGGACCTGATGGTCCACAGCGTCGAGCCGCCGGCCTACCTCGGCCGCGACCGCGAACTGCTCGCGGGCCCGCGCATGGACAACCTCCTCTCCGTACACGCCGCCGTCGCCGCCCTCGCCGCCGCGGCGACCGCCGGCACCCCGCCGACGACGATCCCCGTGCTGGCCGCCTTCGACCACGAGGAGACCGGCAGCCAGTCCGACACCGGCGCGGAGGGCCCCCTCCTCGGCACCGTCCTGCGCCGCAGCGTCGCCGCCCGCGGCGGCTCGTACGACGACACCGCCCGCGCCCTCGCCGGCTCCGTCTGCCTCTCCTCCGACACCGGCCACGCCGTGCACCCCAACTACCCCGAGCGCCACGAGCCGGGCCACCACCCGATGCCGAACGGCGGCCCGATCCTCAAGGTCAACGTCAACCAGCGCTACGCCACGGACGGCACCGGCCGCGGGATCCTCGCCACCGCCTGCGAACGGGCCGGGGTGCCGTGGCAGACGTTCGTCTCCCACAACGCGATGCCCTGCGGCACGACCATCGGCCCCATCACGGCGGCCCGCCACGGGATCACGACCGTGGACATCGGGGTGGCCATCCTCTCGATGCACTCGGCGCGGGAGCTGTGCGGCGCGGAGGACCCGCACCTGCTGGCGAGCGCGCTGGCGGCGTTCCTGACGGAGTGACCCCGGCGGGCCTCCTTTCGTGGTCGCGTCGTGGTCGCGTCGTCGTCGCGGGCTTCGGATGCGCGGGCGGATTCGGGTGGGCGGGCGGATTCGGGTGGGCGGGCGGATTCGGGTGGGCGGGCGGATTCGGGTGCGCGGTGCCGTCGGCACCGCGTCACGCGTACGGCTTGATGGCCACCGTGGCGTCGAGTTCGAGCGAGTTCTCCCCCGCCGGGGCCGGCAGGTCCAGCACCCGGTCCAGGAGCCGGCCGCCCAGCCGGCCGCAGCCCTCCCTGCGCGGAGCGGTGAACTCCGTGTCCGCGGCGGCGAAGGAGACCAGCAGCGGGTCCTCGGATATCACCTCCGTGGGGCGGGTGTCCTTCAGCACGAGGTGGATCGGCTCCGTGGCCGCCGCGCCTATGGAGCATCCCTTCGGGAGCGCCGGTCCACCGACCGCGAGGGTCAGGTCCAGCTCGCCGCGGCGTGCCTCGTCGGCTTCGAAGTCGCTGTAGCCCCCGTACCGCGGCGTGAGCGTCAGCGGTGTCCCCCCGACCCGGATCGGCTCGGCGGTCATCTCGCCGAACACCTGCGCATACGCGCCGTCGACCCGGCCCTCCGTGAACGTCAGCGTCATCGGCCGCTCGATGGGCTCGTCCACCCCGCCGACCCGCAGCCGCCCCGTCGCGTGCATCACCTCGCAGCGCCAGGTCCCGGGATCGGCACCGGCGGGCAGCTCGTCCGCCGCCGGGCAGGCACCGAAGCCGAACTCGGCCCCGGGAGGGCCGGCTTCCGCGGCGGCGGCGGGGGCGGGGGCCGCGGGCGCGGCGGCGGCGGGGGCGGCACCGGTGGTGAGGGTGGCGAGCAGGGCGGTGAGCGCGGTGGCCGCGAGGCGGGCGGCGCCCGTTCCGTACGGCCGGCGGTTCCAGTTCTTCGTCATGCCGGCAGCATCACAGAGTTTTCTCTGCAAAGAAAGCTCTGCAGAGGAACCTGTGGATAAACTGCGGCCCATGACGGACGAGCGGCGCAAGGTCAGCAGCCCGGAAGCGCTCAAGGCGCTCGCGCACCCGCTGCGGCTGCGCATCCTGCGCCACCTCTCGGTGCACGGCCCGGCCACGTCGACGACGCTGGCGGCCGCGCTGGCCGAGAACACCGGGACGCTCAGCTACCACCTGCGCATGCTGGAGCGCGGCGGCCTCATCGAGGACATCCCGGAGCGGTCGGCGGGCCGCGAGCGCTGGTGGCGAGGCGTGCCCGGGCTGGACATCAGGCGCCCGCCGATGGACGACGTCACGGCGGGGGAGCGGGCGGTCATCGCCGAACTGGACCGGCTCCGCGGGGCGGAGGACCTGGAACTGGCCCGGCGGTTCACCGCGGAGCAGGGGGGAGAGGGCGAGGAGTCCGAGGAGGGCTGGCTGCGGGGATCACGCGGGCTGAGCCATCTGACGAAGGAGGAGTTGGACGCCTTCCACGACGACTACCTGAAGCTCCTGGCCAAGTACCGCCACACCCCGGAAGACGCCGCCCCGGGCGCGCGGCCGGTCCACCTGCGGTGGTTCGGCATCCCGGCGGACTAGCGAGAAGGCGCTGCCGGCAAGCGATCGCTCACGGCCCCGCGTCCCCCTCGTCCATGCCCGCCAGGATCAGCGGCAGCCGCCGTACCCCCGACTCCGTGAGGCGGATCGGGACGCCCCAGTCCTGCTGGTGTACGTGGCACGCCGGGTACTCCACCGACCCGTCGTCGTCGCAGCTTGCCGCCATCGCCGAGACGTGCAGGACGCCCTCCCGCGGGCCGTCCGCCGACAGGGTCACCTCGCGGGTCAGGTCCGTGCCCTGGCCGTCGCCGGTCGTGAGCAAGGACGGCGGGGTGGCGCTCACCAGGAGTCGGGTGGCCGGGCCGTAGCGGGTGTCGAGTTTCTGGCCCGGCGGGGGGCGGAAGACGACGTCCAGCGACAGGGTGCCCGGGGCCACGTCCGTCGCCGCGCGCTGCGTGCGGTGGGCGACCGGGGGCACGCGGACCGCCTCGTCCGGGAGCCGGAGGCGGGTCAGACGGTGCCGGGCGGACTCGACGACCACGATCTCCTCGCCGTCCACCACCGCGTCGGACGGCTCCCGCAGGTCCGTCGCCAGGGTGGTCACGGTGCCGGTGGCCGGGTCGTAGCGGCGCAGGGCGTGGTTGTACGTGTCCGAGACCGCCACCGAGCCGTCCGGCAGCGCCGTGACGCCCAGCGGGTGCTGGAGCAGCGCCTCGCCGGCCGGGCCGTCGCGGTGGCCGAAGTCGAAGAGCCCGGTGCCGACCGCCGTGTGCACCCGGGCCCGCTGCCCCGGCCCGGCGCCCGGCTCCAGCCAGCGCAGCGCCGACGTCTCCGAGTCCGCGATCCACAGCCGGCCGTCCGCCGCCGCCAGCCCCGACGGCTGCGCGAACCACGCCTCCTCCGCGGGCCCGTCGAGCAGCCCCTCGTTCGTCGTGCCGGCCGCCGCCGCCACCGTGTCCGTCTCCGGGTCGTACGTCCACAGTTGGTGGACCCCCGCCATCGCGATCCACAGCCGGCCGTCGAACCACGCCACGTCCCACGGCGACGACAGGTCGACCTCGCGCCCCGGCCCCGACGCCGGCGAGCCCTGCCACCACTGCCGCCCCGTCCCCGCCAGCGTCGTCACCGAGCCGGTACCGAGGTCGACGGCCCTGACCGCGTGGTTCACGGTGTCCGCCACCGCCACCTCGCCGGACGGCAGCAGCGCCAGCCCCTGCGGCTCGCTGAAGCGCGGTGCGGCCCCGTCCGCGTACCCCCGCTCCCCGCTCCCGATCGCCCGCACGACCGTCTCGCCGTCCGGCTCCAGCTCCACCAGCCGGTGCCGCGTCGTGTCCGAGACGAGCAGGTTGCCCGACGGCAGCCGCAGCGCCTTCCCGGGGAACCGCAGACGCGTCGCCGCCGGCTCCGGCGGTAGGTACGGACCGTCACCCCGCCGCAGCGTGCCCTTGGCCGCGTGCTCCGCCTCCAGCTCCGCGACCAGCCGCTCGATGGCGTGCACGTGCCCCTCCCCCGCGTGCTGCGCGACGACGTAGCCCTCCGGGTCGATCACCACCAGCGTCGGCCACGCCCGTACCGCGTACTGCTTCCACGTCGCCAGCTCCGGGTCGTCCAGCACCGGGTGGTGCACCCCGTAGCGCTCGACGGCGTCCACGACCGCCGCATGCTCCGCCTCGTGCACGAACTTCGGCGAGTGCACGCCGATGACGACCACCGTGTCCCGGTGCTTCTCCTCCAGCTCGCGCAGCTCGTCCAGGACGTGCAGGCAGTTGACGCAGCAGAACGTCCAGAAATCTACGACGACACACTTACCTCGGAGGTCCGCGAGCGTCACGTTCTTGCCGCCTGTGTTCAGCCAGCCGCCTTTGCCGATCAGCTCAGGGGCACGGACACGGGCACGTCGCGGGGCAGGAGAGGCAGCGTTCATGCAGTGCAGGGTGCCATCCCGAGATGAACGCACGATCGTCCCGGGCCGCCACTGATGCCTCGTCGGGATACGGAGACACTTCCTGATCCAGCGTGGCCCACTCGATCCGTACACGCTGCTCCGGAACGAAACGTCGGCCCCGGTTGCCCTTGCGGACCTCCACGCGGTCGATGGCCAGAGACAGCCGGCCCCTGCGGTCCGCGCCCTCCGATGCTCTCCAGGTCTCCCGGAGGAGGTCACCGTCGAGCATCGGACTCACATCCACCGAGGGCATCGGCAACTTCGCGAGACCGGCGCGCAGGCCGTCCGTGCGTTCCCTCAGCCGCTCCGCCAGCCGGTTGTATCGCTCCACTGCTGCCGCGCCCTTGAACTCACCACGTACATAGCGGGCGTCCTCAAGGTCGGCCAGTCTCGCTTCCTCATCCTCGATCTCCGCCGCGATCGCATCCCGCTTGGCGAATGTCCCCGGGTCCGTGCGGTGCGCCCAGCGGTCGGCGATGACAAGGGCCAAGGGGTCGTCCGGCTCAAGAGCGGGAAGCTTCGCCAGGAAGCGCTCGGCCACATAGTCGTCCACGCGGTCGGCCAGGGCCGAAGCTTCCGGACACTGGTTTCCCGCACGGCGTGCCATGCACTGATAGCTGTTGCCGACCCGGTGCATCCGTCGCCCACAGCCCGGCACTCCGCAGAAGATCAGCCCCGTGAGCAGCGCCGTCCCCCCTGGTTTCGGGCGACGCTTGCCGGCGTGGACGAACGTCCGCGCCTCCATCTGGCGAGTTCGGCGCTCCGTGGTGAACGTGCGGAAGTCGAGGATCGCGATGCGGCCGCGCAGCGCGGCGAGGCTCAGTTCCGCCCCGCCGGAGTCCCGGCAGTCCCGGTGCTACGGCCGTCCCAGCACTCGGTCCCGCAGCGCGGGGAACTCCTCCCGCGTCCGCGTCACCCGCGCCGGATCCAGCTCCGCCCGCAGGACTTCCTCGCCTTCGCCCGCCTCGGCCAGGATCTCGCCCCACGGGTCGACGACCATGCTGTGCCCCGCCTGCGCCACACCGCCCGTCGTGCCCGCCGTGCTGCAGGCCAGGACGTACGCCTGGTTCTCCACCGCGCGCGCCTGCGCCAGCAGCCGCCAGTGCGCGCGGCGCTGCGCGGGCCAGCCCGCGGGGATGACAAGAGTCTGCGCCCCCTTGTCGGCCAGGGCCCGGAAGAGCTCGGGGAAGCGGAGGTCGTAGCAGGTGGCGAGGCCCACGACGGTGCCGGGGAGGTCCGCGGTGACGACCTCGTCGCCCGCGCCCATCAGGACCGCCTCGCCGCGGTCGAAGCCGAAGCGGTGGATCTTGCGGTACGTACGTGCCCGCTCGCCGTCGGGGGCGTAGAGGAGGCTCGTGTTGAACAGCGTCCCCGCCGCGTCCCGCTCCACGATCGACCCCGCGTGCAGCCACACGCCCGCGTCCCGGGCCGCCGCCGCCATCGCCGCCGCCGTGGGCCCGTCGAGGGTCTCCGCCGCGGCCGCGAAGTCGTCGAACGCGAACGCGCCCACGTGCCACAGCTCCGGCAGCACCACCAGCCCGGAGCCCTCCTCGGCTCGTACGAGCGCCGCCGCACGGGCACGTCGGCTTTCCACGGTTTCATCCGGATCCACCCGGAACTGGATCAGAGAAGCGCGCACCTTACCACCACCTAGAAGGCCAAGTCGTGTGCCTCACCGCATAATCGTCGCCCGAAAGCACTGCCGGGGCACCCGTGCGCAGCGTAACTTAGGGCCTGCCGTGCATCTCGCGAACGATCCCGTAAGGGGTAGTGTGACCGTCCACTCCAGCCTCCAGCCGTCCATCGATGCCTGGGCCCATTCGGCCGAGGCCATTTCCGAACTCGTGGCACCGCTCTCCGAGGGGGAGTGGAGCGGGCGAAGCGGACTGCCGGGGTGGTCCGTGCGGGATGTCGTCTCGCACATCATCGGCGCCGAGTGCGAGGCACTCGGCGACCCCCGGCCGATCCACAACCTGCCGGCCGACCTCATGCACATCACGAGCGAGAAGGCGCGCTACGTCGAGGTGCAGGTCGACACGCGGCGCCACCACACCGCGCCGGAGATGACCGCCGACCTCGAGTACACGCTGATCCGCCGGCGGCGCCAGCTCCGCGACGAGAAGCGCGCGCCGGAGGCCAAGATGCGCGGGGCGTTCGGCAGCGAGATGACGCTCGCGGAGCTGACGCACTACCGCGCCTTCGACATATGGGTGCACGAGCAGGACATCCGACGCGCGCTGGGCCGGCCGGGGAACATCGACTCGCCCGGCGCGCACCTCGTGCGCGACGAGCTGCTGGCGCGGCTGCCGAAGGTGGTCGCCGAGGACGCGGCGGCGCGGCCGGGGTCGATCGTGGTGGTGGACGTGACGGGCCCGGTGGAGTTCATGCGGACGGTGCGGGTCGGGGAGGACGGCCGCGGCTCCATCGACGGCAGCGTCTCGCTCGGACCGACGGTGACGCTGACGACGGACTGGGAGACGTACCTGTGGCTGGCCACGGGCCGGCTGCGGGCGGCCGCGGTGGCGGACCGGGTGAAGGCGGAGGGCGATCCGCAACTGGCGGAGGCGGTCCTGCGGAACTTCACGGTGACGGACTGAGGGCGCGCACGTACGGCGGCCTGACGGTCGGTACGGCGGCGGCCTGACCGTCGTACGGCGGCGGCCTGACGGGGTCCGTACGGCAGCGGCCTGACGGTCCGTACGACAGGCCGCACCGGCGTCCGTGCGGCGCCGTCCGCGGTCACCCGTACGGGTCCGGCCGTTGCTGCCTCCTCACCCGTAAGGGGGCAGCCCTCATCCGACCGGCACAGCCCGGCGGGCGCCCCGCGCCCGGCCGCCCCAGGCTGATCATGTGAGCATCAGCCAGGAACAGCTTCTCCGTTGCAGCGTCGCCGTCGACGTCGGGGCCACCCGCACCCGCGTCTACCTCAGGGGCATCGGCCTCGTCGTGGACGAACCGAGCGCCGTCGCCCTCAACTCCCACACCGGCGCCCTGGTGGCCGTCGGCGGGCAGGCCGAGGCGATGACCGGGCGTACCCCCGACCACATCCAGGTCGTGCGGCCCGTGGGGCCGAACGGCATCACCGACATCGAGATGGCCCAGCGCATGCTGCGCCACCTCATCCACGCCAAGGTCCGCAGATCCTGGCGCTTCCACCCCTCGCTACGGGCCGCGGCGTGCACCCCGCACGACGCCGAGCCGCTGACGCAGCGGGCGATGATCGACACGCTGGCGGGGCTGGGCGCGAAGCGGGTCATCCTCGTCGACACCCTCATCGCCACGGCGGTGGGCTGCGGGCTGCCGGTGGCGGCGGCGGAGGGCACGCTGATCGTGGTGTGCGGTGCGGCGATGACGCAGATCGCCGTGCTGTCGCTGGGCAACGTGGTCGCCGCGGAGAAGGTGCCGGTGGGCGGGCAGGCGGTGGACCGGGCGCTGGTGGAGCACCTGCGCATCAACCACGAGGTGATGCTGCGCAGCCACACCGTCAGCCAGGTGCACCGCGACCTCTCGCTCGCCGGCGCGCAGGGCGCGGCGACGCTGGACGTGCTCGGCCGCGACGTGGTCTCCGGCCGCCCGCGTACGGTGCAGGTCGACCCGGCGGCGGTGGGGCAGGCGGCGGGCGTGCCGATGCTCGCGGTGCTCGACGGGATCCGCTCGGTGCTGCGCCGCTGCCCGCCGGACCTGGTGGCGGACATCGGGGACCACGGGATCGTGCTGGCGGGCGAGAGCGCGACGATGCCGGGCCTGGAGACGATGCTGCGTACGTCGGTGGGGCTGCCCGTGCGCATCGCGGAACGCCCGGACGTGGCGGCGGTGGTGGGCCTCGGCTCGATGATCGAGAACGGCGCCCCGCCGGAGGCGATCCCCGACGCGACCTCGGGTCCCGCGGGCTTCCACGAGCCGGCCCCGACGACCAACCCGGCCCCCCAGCCCAACCAGACCCCCGAGGTGGCCACGGAGGTGGCGACGGACTAGGCCGGGCCACCGACCGCGCCACCGACCCGCGCCGCAGGCCCGCGCCGCAGGCCCCTGCCCCGGGCTCCCTGCCGCGGGTCCGTGCCGGGGGCCCGCCTCAGGCGGGGACGTGGACGGCCGAGACGCGGCTTGCCACCAGGCGTTCGCGTTCGCGGCGGTGGGCCCGGCGGCGCAGGCGCATGATCTGCGTGGTGCCCAGGATCTGCAGGACGAAGATGCTCGCGAAGGCGATGTCGTAGCGGTCACCCGTCGCGTCCAGCAGCAGACCCACCGCCAGCAGCGTGGTGATCGACGCCGTGAAGCCGCCCATGTTGACGATGCCGGAGGCCGTGCCCAGCCGCTCCGGCGGGTTGGCCGGGCGGGCGAAGTCGAAGCCGATCATCGACGCGGGCCCGCACGCCCCCAGCACGCAGCACAGCACCACCAGCAGCCAGCCCGGCGCGTGCGCCCCCGGCCAGCTCAGCACCGCGCCCCAGACCAGCGCCGTCGCCGCCACCGTGCCCAGCGCCAGCGGCAGCCGGGCCGCGTGGTGCCGGGCGATGAGCTGGCCGTAGACGAGGCCGACCGCCATGGTGGAGAGCACCACGAGCGTCAGCAGTTGGCCGGCCTCCGCGCGGCTCATGCCCTGGGCCTCGACGAGGAACGGCAGCCCCCACAGCAGCAGGAAGACCATCGCGGGGAACTGGGTGGTGAAGTGCACCCAGAGGCCCAGCCGGGTGCCCGGCTCGCGCCAGGCGCCTGATATCTGCGCCCGGATGCCGCGGCCGTGGTGGTCCTCGGGCGGCGGCGGTACGTAGTCGCGGGGCTGGTCGCGCAGGAAGAGCAGGACGAGGACGAGCATGACCGCGCCGGCCGCCGCGCTGCCCGCGAAGGTCGGGGTCCAGCCGAACTCCTGGAGCATGCGGGAGAGTACGAGCGTCGAGACCAGGTTGCCCGCCATCCCGACGAGCCCCGCGAGCTGCGCTATCAGCGGCCCGCGGCGGGCGGGGAACCAGCGCGCGCCCAGCCGCAGGATGCTGATGAACGTCATCGCGTCGCCGCAGCCGAGCAGCGCGCGGGAGGCCAGGGCGGTGCCGTACGTGCCGGAGAGCGCGAAGCCGAACTGCCCCGCCGTGTACAGCACGATGCCCATCGCCAGCACCCGGCGGGTGCCGAGCCGGTCGACGAGCAGGCCGACGGGGATCTGCATGCCGGCGTAGACGAGGAGCTGGAGTATGGAGAAGCCCGACAGGGCGGAGGCGCCGACGTCGAAGCGCTCGGCGGCGTCGATGCCGGCGACGCCCAGGCTCGTACGGTACGTGACGGCGACGAAGTAGACGGCGACGCCGAGGCTCCAGACGGCGGCGGCCTGTAGGCCGCCGGGCGGGTCTCCGGGCAGCCCGCGGGCGCCCCCCGCGCGCACGGCGGTCACCGCAGGTCCCCGCGCAACAGGTCCCGTACGGAGGCGACGTGGCCGTGCACCGCGGCGGCGGCGGTGTCCGCGCTGCCGCTGCGCAGCGCCTGGAGGATCTCGGCGTGCTCGGCGAGCGAGCGGCGCATGCGGTCGGGCTGGGCGTTCATGAGCGCGACGCCCATGCGGAGCTGGCGGTCGCGGAGTTGGTCGTAGAGGCGGACGAGGATGGCGTTGCCCGCGTTGCGGACGATCTCGGCGTGGAAGCAGCGGTCGGTGACGGACGCCGCGGCGCGGTCGTCGGCCTCGACGTGCCGGCGCTGTTCCTCCAGCAGTTCTTCGAGCCGGGTGAGCAGCGCGCCGGGCGCGGGCACGGACCGGCGGGCGGCGTGCTCCTCGACGAGCATCCGGGTCTCGACGACGTCGGCGATCTCCTGCGCGGAGACGGGCAGGACGAACGCGCCCTTCTTCGGGTACAGCTCCAGCAGCCCCTCGGCCTGCAGCCGCAGCAGCGCCTCGCGCACGGGTGTGCGGGAGACGCCGACGGCATCGGCCAGCTCGCCCTCGGTGAGCATCGTGCCGCCCTCGTAACGCCGTTCCAGCACGCCTTGCTTGACGTGGGCGTAGACGCGGTCGGCGGCGGGCGCGGGCTTGGCGGGGGCGGCGGGGCTCGGGGGCATGCGCACAGCATAGATACAACACGTATGCGTACGCCGCCACCGTCCGCGATACGGACAGGAGTTCACGGGTACGTACGCACGCGCACGCCCCCGGCGCCCGTCTGGACGGGGCCGGGGGCGTGCGCCTGGCGCGGGTCAGCCCCAGGTGAGCAGCCGCTTCGGCCGCTCCAGGACCGCCGCGACGTCCGCGAGCACCTTCGAGCCCAACTCGCCGTCGACCAGCCGGTGGTCGAAGGAGAGCGCGAGCGTCGTCACGTGCCGCGGCTTGACCTTGCCCTTGTGCACCCACGGCTGCAGCCTGATCGCGCCGAAGGCGAGGATCGCCGGCTCGCCGGGGTTGAGGATCGGCGTGCCGGTGTCGATGCCGAAGACGCCGACGTTGGTGATGGTCACCGAGCCGTTCTGCATCGCCTCCGGCGTCGTCCTGCCCTCGCGGGCGGTGGCCACCAGCCCGGCCAGTTCGGTGGCCAGCCCGGGGAGCGATCTGGCGTGCGCGTCCTTGATGTTCGGCACGATCAGACCGCGGGGGGTGGCCGCGGCGATGCCGAGGTTCACGTAGTGCCTGCGGACGATCTCCTGACGGTCCTCGTCCCAGGCGGAGTTGACCTCGGGGTTGCGCCGGATCGCCAGCAGCAGGGCCTTGGCGACGATCAGCAGCGGGTTGATCCGCAGCCCGGCGAGATCGGGGTCCTCCTTCAGCTCCCGTACGAGCTTCATCGTGCGGGTGACGTCGACGGTGACGAACTCCGTGACGTGCGGCGCGGTGAAGGCGCTGGCGACCATCGCCTGGGCGGTGGCCCTGCGGACGCCCTTGATGGGGATCCGGGTCTCGCGCGCGGTCGTTGCCGGCTCCGCGGCGGGAGCCGGCTGTGCGGCCGGCTGCGCGGCCGGTACGGGCTGCGCGGGCGCGGCCGGCGCCGGGGCCGCGGCGGCGTGGACGTCGTCGCGGGTGATGACGCCCCCGTCGCCGGTCGGCACGACGGCGGCGAGGTCGACGCCGAGGTCCTTCGCGAGCTTGCGCACGGGCGGCTTGGCGAGAACGGGCCCGCCGGCCGCCGCGGGTGCCGCGGCGGCGGGAGCGCCGGCGGACGCCGGGGCGGCCGGTTCCGTAGCGGAAACGCGCGCTTCGGGTACGTCCGGCGCCGGCGGCGGTGCCGCCTGGCCGTTCAGCTCGCCCTGGATCGCGGCCGCCGCCACCGCCGCCTCGGCGCCGGGCTGCGCCTTGCGCGGCCGGCGCTTCGTCGAACTCTGCGACACCCCGTAGCCGACGAGCACCGGCTCCCGCTTCGGGGCGGCGCCGGGGGTCTCACCGCCGTCCGGCGCGGTGGAGTCGCCGGACCCCGCCTCCGCTCCGGCCGCGGGTTCCCCGGGTTCCGGGGCGGCCCCGGGTTCGGTGTCGACGGCGATGATCGGCGTGCCGACGTCGACCGTGTCGCCCTCGGCGAAGCGGATCTCCTGCACCACCCCGTCGTACGGGATCGGCAGCTCGACGGCGGCCTTCGCCGTCTCCACCTCGCACACCACCATGCCGTCGTGCACGGCGTCGCCAGGCTGGACGTACCACTTGAGGATCTCCGCCTCGGTCAGGCCCTCGCCCACGTCGGGCAGCCTGAACTCGCGAAGGCGCGCGGTGTTGCTCATGGTCACGGACACGCTCCCTGTTCAGTACGCAAGCGCGCGGTCGACGGCATCGAGCACCCGGTCCAGGTTGGGGAGGTACTCCTCCTCCAGCCTCGCCGGCGGGTACGGCGCGTGGAAGCCGCCGACGCGCAGCACCGGGGCCTCCAGATGGTAGAAGCACCGCTCCGTGATGCGTGCGGCGATCTCCCCGCCGGACCCGTAGAAGACCGGGGCCTCGTGCACGACGACCAGCCTGCCGGTCTTCTCCACCGAGCGCTGCAGGGTGTCGAAGTCGATGGGCGACATCGACCGCAGGTCCACGACCTCCAGCGACGTGCCCTCCTCGGCCGCCGCGGAAGCGACCTCCAGGCACGTCTTCACCATCGGCCCGTACGCGGCGAGCGTGAGGTCCGTGCCCTCCCGGGCGACCCGCGCCTCGTGCAGCGGGCCGGGGATCGCGGAGGTGTTGACCTCGCCCTTGTCCCAGTAGCGCCGCTTGGGCTCGAAGAAGATCACCGGGTCGTCGCTGTGGATGGCCTGCTGGAGCATCCAGTACGCGTCCGCCGGCGTCGAGGGCGAGACGCACTTCAGCCCCGCCACGTGCGCGAACAGCGCCTCCGGCGACTCGCTGTGGTGCTCGACCGCGCCGATGCCGCCGCCGTAGGGGATCCGGATGACGACCGGCAGCTTGACCGTGCCCAGCGCCCGCGCGTGCATCTTCGCGAGCTGCGTGACGATCTGGTCGTACGCGGGGAAGACGAACCCGTCGAACTGGATCTCCACCACCGGCCGGTAGCCCCGCAGCGCCAGCCCGATCGCGGTGCCGACGATGCCGGACTCGGCCAGCGGCGAGTCGATGACCCGGTCCTCGCCGAAGTCCTTCTGCAGTCCGTCGGTGACGCGGAAGACGCCGCCGAGCTTCCCGACGTCCTCGCCGATGACGAGCACCTTGGCGTCGTCCTCCATGGCCGTGCGCAGCGACGCGGTGATCGCCTTGGCCAGTGCCATCTTCTCGACCGCCATGGTCAGTGCCCCTTCCCGGCGGCGGCGCCCGCCTCGTCCGCGAAGGACGCCTGGTACGCCGCGTACTGCGTCCGCTCCTCGTCCACGAGGGCGTGCCCGTCGGCGTAGATGTTCTCGAACATGGCCATCGGGTCCGGGTCCGCCATGGTCCTGATGGCTTCACGCACCCGCTTGGCCAGTGCGTCGCTCTCCTCGTCCAGCTCGGCGAAGAACGCCGCGTCGGCGAGGTTCTCCCGCTCCAGCAGGGTGCGCAGCCGCAGGATCGGGTCCTTGGCCTCCCACGCGGCGCGCTCGTCGTCACGGCGGTAGCGGGTGGGGTCGTCGGAGGTGGTGTGGGCGCCCATGCGGTACGTGTACGCCTCGATCAGCATCGGGCCCTGGCCGGAGCGGGCGTGCTCCAGCGCCTTCCGGGTGACGGCGAGGACGGCGAGCACGTCGTTGCCGTCGACCCGGACGCCGGGGAAGCCGTAGCCGGCGGCGCGGCGGTAGAGCGGGACGCGGCTCTGGCGCTCGGTGGGCTCGGAGATGGCCCACTGGTTGTTCTGGCAGAAGAAGACGACCGGCGCGTTGTAGACCGCGGCGAAGGTGAACGACTCGGCGACGTCGCCCTGGCTGGAGGCGCCGTCGCCGAAGTACGCCACGACGGCGGAGTCGGCGCCGTCCTTGGCGACGCCCATGGCGTAGCCGGTGGCGTGCAGCGTCTGGGAGCCGATGACGATCGTGTAGAGCTGGAAGTTGTTGCTGTTCGGGTCCCAGCCGCCGTTGTTCACGCCGCGGAACATGCCGAGCAGCAGCGTCGGGTCCACGCCGCGGCACCAGGCGACGCCGTGCTCGCGGTACGTGGGGAAGACGTAGTCGTCCTCGTGGGTCGCCCGTCCCGAGCCGACCTGGGCGGCCTCCTGGCCGAGCAGCGAGGGCCACAGGCCCAGCTCGCCCTGGCGCTGGAGGGTGACGGCCTCGGCGTCGAAGCGGCGGGTGAGGACCATGTCGCGGTAGAGGCCGCGCAGCTCTTCCGGGCTCGGGTCGACCGCGTACTCGGGGTGCTCGACGCGCTCGCCCTCGGGGGTGAGGAGCTGGACCAGCTCGGGGACGTCGGCGGTGCCGTCGCCGTGCGGCGGGGTCCCGGCGGATGCCGCCGCCTTCCCGGCCGCTTTCGCGGGTGCCTTCCGGGCTGCCTTGGCGGCGCTCTTCGCCGGCTTGGCGGCCGCGGCCGTCTTCTTCGCGGGCGGCGCCTTCTTCGCCGGGCTCTTCGCCGCGGTCTTCTTGGCGGCGGCCTTCTTCGCGGGCGGCTTGGCGGTCGCCGTCGCCTTCCCGGCCGGCGTCTTCCCGGCCGCTGCCTTCTTCGCGGGCGCCGCGGGCGTCTCGGGCGCCGCCGTCGGGGCGGTGCTCCCGCCGTCGCTCCCGCTGGTGCGCTTGCTGCTGCGGCGCGGGTCGCGCGCGGCAGTGCTCTCGGTCACGGTCTCTCCTGACGTCTCTCCGGCCCCCGGGATCGCCGGTGGCCTTCGGTCCCCCGCGGCAGCGGAGGGCGGCTCACCCGATTCCCCTACGTGCACGGGGTGGGTGCACCGAGGGGATACGGGGGTGACAGGCGCCCGGCATCCTTCCCACTGGCAGGCACGTTACACAGTGGTCCGCTGCTTCGCGAAGCGGTCCTGACCTGCGGTTTTGCTTTGATTTCCTAGTAACGCAGGAGCCGGCTCGCCTCGTCGGCATCAGGTCCACTGGTCACAGCCTCGCAGGCTGCCGGAACACTGGCACGTTATCCCGGCGGCCCTGAGCGCGGGAAGACCCAGTATGTGAGACTGGGACAGTGGCCATAGATGGAAAAATCACCGTATTCCTACTCGATGACCACGAAGTGGTCCGTCGGGGGGTACACGAGATGCTTCAGGCGGAGCCGGACATCGAGGTCGTCGGCGAAGCCGGCACCGCGGCCGACGCGCTCGTCCGCATCCCCGCCGTACGGCCCGACGTGGCCGTGCTCGACGTCCGGCTGCCCGACGGCAGCGGCGTCGAGGTCTGCCGGGAGATCCGCTCCCGGGACGAGAGCATCAAGTGCCTCATGCTCACCTCGTTCGCCGACGACGAGGCCCTCTTCGACGCGATCATGGCGGGCGCGTCCGGGTACGTGCTGAAGGCCATCCGCGGCAACGAGCTGCTGACCGCCGTACGGGACGTGGCCGCGGGCAGGTCGCTGCTCGACCCGGTGGCGACGGCGCGGGTGCTGGAGCGGCTGCGCGACGGCGGGCGCGGGCGGGAGGACGAGCGGCTGGCCGGGCTGACGGACCAGGAGCGCCGGATCCTCGACCTGATCGGCGAGGGGCTCACGAACCGGGCCATCGGCGAGCGGCTGCACCTCGCCGAGAAGACGATCAAGAACTACGTGTCCAGCCTGCTGTCGAAGCTGAACATGGAGCGCAGGTCGCAGGCGGCGGCCTACGTCGCCCGCCGCCAGGCGGAACAGGGCGGCGGCGGCGACCGGGACCGGCTCCGGGAGGAGTAGGGCCCGCGGGCAGAGCCGGGGGCAGGACGCCCCCGGGCCGGGACCGGGAGGGGTGGCTCCCCGTCCCTCAGCCTTCGGTGCCGGCGGCGCCGCCGTTGGCCTGGCCGCCGTCGACGACCTCGCCGCCGATCTCGCCGCCCTCGACCTCGCCCGTCGTCTCCCCGGTGGTCTCGCCCGTGGTCTCCCCGGTCGTCTCCCCGGTGGTCTCGCCCGTCGTGGTGCCGCCGCCGTCGGTGGTGCTGCCGCTGCCCTCGCTCGTGGTGCCGCCGGCGTCGTCGCTCGGCTCGCTGGGCGAGCCCGTGGGGCTGCCGGTGCCGGTCGGGGAGTCCGTCGGCGAGGTGGTGGGCGGGGGCTCGGAGGTCTCCTCCCACGTCGGCTCGTCGTCGTGGTAGGTCGGCTCCTCCTCGGTGGGCGAGGGGGAGTCCTCCTCCTTCTCCTCGTCCTTCGTCGGACTCTGCTCCTGCTTCGTCGGCGTCGGCGGCGCCTGCTTCTTGTTCTCGTCGTCCCCGCCGCTCAGCGCGAAAGCCACGCCCAGCACTATGGCGACCACGGCCAGCGCCGCGATCGCCCACATCCTGCCGCGCCCGCGGCCCGCCCGGCGCGGGCCGGGGTCGAAGCCGCCGTCGTCGGGGCCGCTCGTCCGCAGCAGCCGCGGCGGGGTGTCGCCGCCCGCGGAGGCGAGCGCCGCGGTGGCCGCGGTGGCGCCGACGGCCGGGGTGCCCATCGGCGGCGTACCGCCGACGGCGACGGCGCCGGTGTCCCACGTGCCGGTGTGCGGGCCGACGTCGCGCAGCATGCGCAGCGCGTACTGCAGGAGGCCGAGCATCTCGTCGGCCGTCTGGAAGCGGTCGTCGGGCTCCTTGGCCAGCGCGCGCATCACCAGGCCGTCGAGCTCCGGCGGCGCTTCCCCGCTGATCTGGGACGGCGGCACGGCGTTGTCCTGCGCGTGCTGGTAGACCACGGCCAGCGGGGTCTCGCCGATGAACGGCGGACGGCCGGTCAGCAGCTCGTACAGCAGGCAGCCGACCGCGTAGAGGTCGGAGCGGGTGTCGACGGCCCGGCCGAGCGCCTGCTCGGGGGAGAGGTACTGCGGTGTCCCCATGACCATGCCGGTCTGCGTCATGGTGGAGGCCGCGCCGTGCAGCGCGCGGGCGATGCCGAAGTCCATCACCTTCACCGCGCCGGTGGTGGTGATGATCACGTTCGCGGGCTTGATGTCGCGGTGGACGATGCTGTGCTGGTGGCTGTACGCCAGCGCCTCCAGCACGCCCGAGACGATCAGCAGCGCCTGGTCGGGCGGCGGGATCTCGGCGCCGGTCAGCAGCTCCTTGATCGTCCGGCCCTCGACCAGCTCCATGACGATGTACGGCACGGTGCTGCCGGCGACCTGGTCCTCCCCCGAGTCGTACACCGCGACGACCGCGTGGTGGTTCAGGCCCGCGACCGACTGCGCCTCGCGCGTGAAGCGGGCCTTGGACACCGGGTCCTCGGCGAGGTCGCTGCGCAGCAGCTTGACCGCGACCTCGCGGCCCAGGCGCACGTCCTCCGCGGCGAAGACCTCGGCCATGCCGCCGCGGCCGAGGCGGCGGGTCAGCCGGTAGCGCCCGTCCCCGACGAGCCCGCCGACCCCCCAGTTCTCGGGAGAATCAGCCATACCGCCGCGGCCCGGCCCGTTCGCCGACGGCTCCTCGGGGGGCTCCGTCTGTGACATCAGTTCCTCGCGGTGGTTCGGTCTCGTCGTCGTCTCGTCGTTGTTCCGTCGTCTTTCCGGCTACGGGGCACGCTACCTCCTGCCCCTGACACACCGGATCCCGCTGAACGGAACATGCAACCGGGTCCGGGGGTCCGTACGCAAATCCCGGACGGGGCCGGTGGTGGGGAGGGGTGCGCGGGGCGCGGGGCCGGAGGGGCGGCGGTGCGCGGTGGGTAAAGGGGGTGCAAAGGGACGGCTCAAGGGGGCAGGTGGTCACGGAACGGGCAACCCGCTTGACCTCTCCTCTGCCTGAGGCAGACTTTCAGCATCAGGCAGGCACCCGGGGGAGATCCAGCATGACCGAGTACGGCGGCCAGGACGACTACGCCGGCCGATCCGTGGGAGGCGGCCGCTACCGGCTCCTCGACCTGCTGGGCACGGGCGGCATGGCCTCCGTCCACCTCGCCCACGACACCGTGCTCGACCGCCAGGTCGCGGTGAAGACGCTCCACACCGAGCTGGGCCGCGAGGATTCCTTCCGCGAGCGCTTCCGCCGCGAGGCCCAGGCCGTCGCCCGGCTGTCGCACCAGAACGTCGTCTCCGTCTTCGACACCGGCGAGGACCGCTTCGCGGGCGACGGCGGCGGGCCCGTGCCGTACATCGTCATGGAGTACGTCGAGGGCCGCCCGCTGCGCTCGGTGCTCGACGAGGACGTGGCCCGGTTCGGCGCGATGCCCACGGAGAAGGCGCTGCGGATCGTCTCGGACGTGCTGGCCGCGCTCGACGCCAGCCACGAGATGGGCCTCGTGCACCGCGACATCAAGCCGGGGAACGTCATGATGACGCGCCGCGAGCAGGTCAAGGTGATGGACTTCGGCATCGCCCGCGCCGTGCAGTCCGGCGTCACGTCGATGACGCAGACGGGCATGGTCGTCGGCACCCCGCAGTACCTCTCCCCGGAACAGGCCCTGGGCCGCGGCGTCGACGCCCGCTCCGACCTGTATTCGGTGGGCGTGATGCTCTTCGAGCTGCTGACCGGCCGACTGCCGTTCGACGCGGACTCGCCGCTGGCCATCGCGTACGCGCACGTGCAGGAGCCGCCGCCGGCGCCCTCGTCGATCAACATGACGGTGCCGCCGGTGGTCGACGCGCTGGTGGCGCGGGCGCTGGCGAAGAACCCCGGCGAACGGTTCCGCAGCGCCGAGGAGATGCGCGAGGAGGTGCGCCGGGCGGGCGGCATGACGCCGCCGGGCGCGATGCCGTCCGTCATCGCGGGGGCGCACGCGCGGGACTCGGGCGCGGGCGTCGGCTCGGCGGTGTTCCCGCCGGTCAACCCGTACCACTCGCCGCCGCCCGGCGCCCCCACCCCGTACCAGCCGATGCAGCAGCAGGGCTTCGGCCCGCCACAGCAGCAGCCGCAGCAGCACGGCGGGTACGCGACGCCCCAGCCGTACTCGCTCAGCCCGCAGGGCGGGCCGGGCGGCGGCCACGGCGGTGCGGGCGGCGGCAAGGGGAACCGGAACGTCGCGGTCATCGGGCTGACCGTCGTCATCGCCGTCGCGGTGATCGCGGCCGCCATCATCGTCGTCGCGCTCAACGGCGGCGACGACGGCGAGCCCGAGGCCAAGCCGACCGGCCAGACGCAGCAGGACCCCGACTCCGACCCGAACTCCGATCCGACCGCCGACCCGGGCGACGACAGCGGCGGCGAAGGCGACGACGGCGGCAAGGGCGAGAACGAGATGATCCCGCCGGACCGCTCCCGCACGATCGACAAGACCCGCTGCACCGAGCCGATGACCGACCCCCAGAACGAGAAGCTGGTCCGGGTGCCGGACTTCACCTTCAAGGACTACCAGTCGGTGCGCGAGTGCCTGCGTGCCGCGCAGTGGTCGTACGAGGTGGACGAGGAGCCCGACGAGCTGTGGGGCAAGGACACCGTGCTGGAGCAGAACTTCGACGAGTACGACGACTATTTCGACCCGTCGAAGGACAAGCTGGAGCTGGTCATCGCGACGGGGTACAAGCAGTAGGACTCCCCGTCCCGCGAAGGACTACGGGCCGGTTCGTACCTTGGTACGAACCGGCCCGCCGCCGTGTGGAGCCAGGGGCTTCCGGATCAGAGGTACGGACCGCCGCTGCGGCCGTGCTCCGGGCCCATCTCGCCCTGGTCCTCGCCGCCGAGTCCGCCGCCGGCCGGCAGCGCCCGGCGCATCTGCTCCAACTGCGCCCGCGCGGCCATCTGCTGCGCGAACAGCGTCGTCTGGATGCCGTGGAAGAGCCCTTCGAGCCAGCCGACCAACTGCGCCTGCGCGATGCGCAGCTCCGCCTCCGTGGGCACGGTCTCGTCGGTGAAGGGCAGCGTCAGCCGCTCCAGCTCGTCGATCAGGTCGGGGGCGAGGCCGTCCTCCAGCTCCTTCACGGAACTGGAGTGGATCTCCTTCAGCCGGGCCCGGCTCGCCTCGTCCAGGGGCGCGGCCCGCACCTCCTCCAGCAACTGCTTGATCATGCTGCCGATGCGCATGACCTTCGCCGGCTGCTCGACCTTGTCGGTCAGCGGGATCTCGCGGCCCTCCTCGTCCGCGCCGCCGTCGCCCGGCGCGACGGTCCCGCGTGCCATGCCGTCGGGTCCGACCACCACCACCTGGGGGGTCTCTGGCGGGCGCTCGTTGCTCGGAGTATTCATAGGGCCATTGTCGCGCACGAGCCCGGCGGCGGGGCTATCGGGATCTTGGGCGGCGCGGGCGGATCGGGTCCGGCCGGGTGTGGTCGCTGGTCGGGGGGCCGGGCGGGTCGCCGCGCCGGCCGTCCGGCGGACGGCGGAGGTCCAGCATGTGGAAGACCTTGTCGTAGCGGCGCTCCCCGACGGCCACGAACCCGGGGAGCCTGCCGTACTCCGTGAAGCCCAGCGAGGTGTAGAGGCGCAGGGCGGCGCCGTTGTCGCCGCGGGCATCGAGGGTCAGCACCTCGATCCCGGCGGCCCGCGCGTCGGCGACCAGCGCCGCGGCCAGCGCCCGCCCGACCCCGCGGCCGTGCGCCTCGGCGGCCACCGCGAGCTTCTCCAGGTCGGCGTGCGGGCGGTGGGTGGGGCGGGCGTAGCGGAGCCAGTAGCCGAGGCCGAGGAGCCGGTCGCCCTGGTACGCGGCACGCAGCGCGCCGTCGCCGGCCCGGGCGGCGGCGGACACGTCGTCGAGGAGCGCGGCCACCTCGGCGGGGGACGGCGGCTCGACCCAGCCGAGGGCGGCACCGTCGCGGACGAGGGCGGCGAGGAGGCGGTGGGCGGCGGCGGGGAAGGCCGCGGCGAGGCGGGGGGTGGCGGCGAGGGCGGGGGCAGTGAGGAGGGCGGGTTCGTGTGGGGCGGGCGGGGTGCCGGGCGCGGGGGCTGGGCCGGCCGGCGCGGGGCCTGGAGCGGCCGGGGTGGTGCGGTGGGGTGCGCCGGGCTCGCTGCCGGGTGCGCCGGCCTGGGCGTCGGCCTGGGCGTCGGCCTGGGCGTTGCTGGGTTTCGCCGGGTCCATGCGGGCAGCGTAGTCGCGGGGTCGGTCCTGGCTCCTGGCCGCGGGCCGCGGGCTCAGCGGCGGCGGAGGCGGAGGGCGAAGTACGCCAGGCCGAGGCCGATGAGGGTCATGCCGGTGCCGAGGGGCAGGACGCGGTCCGCCGTGCCGGAGCCGCGGCGCGGGACGCGTTCGGTGGCGTCGGCCTGGGCGTCCGGGACGAAGGTGAGGCTCTGCGCCGGGTCGGGGGTGTGGTCGGTGCCGGGGACCGGGGGGTTGCTGCTGCGGTACGGGGCGGGGGCGCGGGGCGGGCGGGGGCGGGTGTGCGGGGGGCCCGGGTCCGCCTTGCGGGCGCCGGGGGCGGAGGCGTGGGGGCGCGGGCTGCGGGGGCGGTCGCGCTCCGCGCGGGGGTGGCCGGCATCGCGGCGCTTGCCGTGCGGGGTGGGCGTGGGTGCGGGGGAGCGGCCGGAGTGCGGGGGCCGGTCGGGGCGGTCCCGGTGGTCCGGGCGCTCCGGGCGATCGCGGCGCGGTGCCGGGGGGTCGGGGCGGGGGGTGCGGTCCGCGTCGGGGGCCTTGGGGCGGGGCGGTGCGGGGGGTACGGGCCCCTCGGCGCCGGGGCGGGGTGGCGCGGGGGGCTCGGGGCGGTCCGGGCGCTCCGGGCGGGGGGGCGCGGTGACGTCGCCGGGGGGCGCGGCGGGCTGGGGGCGACCGGGGTGGCGGCGTCCTTCGCCGGCGCCGTTGCCGGCGAGACCCCCGGGGCGGCGGGGGCGGTCGGGGTCGCCGTCGGCGTCTGGGGGCGGGGCCGCCGGGCCGCGGGGGGCGTCCGCGGCGCGGGGGCGGCCGGGTGCGGAACCGGGGCGGAGGTCTGAGGCACCGGGTCGGTCGGCTGCCTCGCCTGGGCGGCCGGACGCGGAGTCGGGTCGAGCGGCGGTGAACCCGGGGCGGTCGTCCGCCGCGCCGGGTCGCGGGTCGGTCGCGCGGGGCCGGGCCGCTGCGCCGCGGGGGCGGGCGGTCGCGGGCCCGGGGGTGCCGTCCGTCGCGCGGGGGCGTCCGTCCGTAGCGCCGGGGCGGCCGGATGCGGAGCCGGGTCGGTGGGGCGGTGCGGCGAGGCTCCCGAGGGCCGTGGCGCTCGCCGGGGGGCCGGCGAGACGGGCGGGCTGCGCCGCCGCGACCGGCCGGGTCACCGCGCGCTGCGGCGCCTCGTGCCGGGCTCCGGCCGGTGCCGCGTTGCTCACCCCGTACGCGACCCCCTGCCCCGCCACCGTCCCCTGCCACAGCACCACCGCCACCACCCCGGCCGCGAGGCGCAGGCGACGTGCGGGAGCAGCCACGGCGGGGACCCTTCCGTGCCGGCAGTGCTGACGTGACTAGAGTCACATAAACCAACAAAGCCGACATTCGGGGCTACGCCGTGCGGGTACACCCGCACGGCGCACCGCCCGTCCTCACGTCGTCAGCAGCAGCTTCCCCACGTGCGCGCTCGACTCCATCACCCGGTGCGCCTCGCCCGCCTGCTGCACCGGCAGCGTCCTGTCCACGATCGGCCGCACCCGGTCCGCCTCCACCAGCGGCCATACGTGCTCCCGTACCGCCGCCACGATCGCCGCCTTCTCGCCCGGCGGCCGCCCCCGCAGCGAGGTCGCCGTGATCGCCCCGCGCTTGGCCAGCAGCGCGCCGAGGTTCAGCTCCCCCTTCGCGCCGCCCTGCAGCCCGATCACCGCGATCCGGCCGTTGACCGCCAGCGCCTTCACGTTCTGCGCCAGATACGCGGCCCCGACGATGTCCAGGATCACGTCGGCGCCCGCGCCCCCGGTGGCGGCGCGCACCTCCTTGACGAAGTCCTGCTCGCGGTAGTTGACCAGCACGTCCGCGCCCAGCTCGCGGCAGTACTCCAGCTTCTCCACGCTGCCCGCCGTCACCGCCACCCGGGCGCCGACCGCCTTGGCCAGTTGCACCGCCATCGTGCCGATGCCGCTGCCGCCGCCGTGCACGAGCAGCGTCTCGCCGGGGCGCAGATGGGCGATCATGAAGACGTTCGACCAGACCGTGCACGCCACTTCGGGCAGCGCGGCGGCGGTCACGGCGTCGTGGCCGCGCGGTACGGGCAGCAGTTGTCCGGCGGGCACCGCGACCAGCTCCGCGTACCCGCCGCCGGCGAGCAGCGCGCACACCTCGTCGCCGACCTGCCAGCCGGTCACGCCCGCGCCGAGCGCGGCGATCCGGCCCGCACACTCCAGTCCCGGGTACGGGGACGCGCCGGCGGGCGGCTCGTAGAACCCCTGGCGCTGCAGCACGTCGGCGCGGTTCACACCGGCGGCAGCCACCTCGATCAGCACTTCGCCTTCCGCCGGCACGGGGTCGGGGACCTCGGCCCAGACGAGCGAATCGGGGCCGCCTGGCTCTGAGATGGTGATGGCATGCATGGAGTGGACGCTACTACTCCGCGTCGTCCGCGCCGTCCCCGTCCTCCCCCGGACCGCCGTCGCCGTTCCGGTTCCAGCCGCGGCCGCGGTCCCGGTCGCGGTCCGCGCCGCCCAACTCGCCGTAGGCGCCGTAGCCCCTGGCGCCGCGGGAGTCGCGGGTGTCCTCGTAGTCCCGGTAGCCGCGGTCCCGGCGTCCGCCCAGGTCCCAGCCACCCTCGCGGGTGACTATGCGCTCCTTCTCCGGCGTCGTCGCCGGTCCCGCGGCCCGGCTGATGGTGATCAGACGGTCCGTCATCTCCAGCCGGCCGACGTCCGGATCGTCGTACGCCATCAGCCGGTGCCCGCGCTTGACCGCCACCACCAAGTCGTCGGTCTCGCGCGGGTGGAGGCCCGCCTCCGCCCTGGTCGCCGGGCGCTCGATGAGATCCAGTCCCGAGCCCTGCACGATCAGGTCCTCCAGCACCGTGCCCGCGCTCGGGCTCAGCACCGACAGGCCGAGCAGCCGGCCCGCCGCGCTGGAGCTGGTGATCACCGCGTCCGCGCCGGACTGGCGCAGCAGCGGCGCGTTCTCCTCCTCGCGCACCGCCGTCACGATCTTGGCCCGCGGGTTCAACTGCCGGACCGTCAGCGTCACCAGCACCGCGGTGTCGTCGCGCTGCGGCGAGATGACGAACTGCGCCGCCCGCTGCCCCTCGGCGCGCAGCAGCACGGCGGAGCGCGTCGCGTCGCCGACGACGCCGGCGAAGCCGTCGGCGTTAGCCGCCTCGATGACCTTGCTGCTCGGGTCGATGATCACGACCTGGCCCTTGTCGAGCCCCTTCGCGCGCAGCGTCTGCAGCGCGGAGCGGCCCTTCGTGCCGTAGCCGACGATGACGGTGTGATCGCGCAACGTGGACCTCCAGCGATCGAGCCGCCACTGCTGGCGGGTGCGCTCGGTGAGCACCTCAAGGGTGGTGCCGACGAGGATGATCAGGAAGAGCACGCGCAGCGGGGTCACCACGAGGACCGTGGTGAGCCGGGTGCCCGGGGTGGCGGGGACGATGTCGCCGTAGCCGGTGGTGGAGAGCGAGACGGTGGCGTAGTACGCGGCGTCCAGCAGGCCGACCTTGCCGCCGGCGTTGTCGTGGTAGCCGTCGCGGCCGAGGTAGACGACGAACACCGCGAGGAAGAGGACGAAGAGCGCGGCCAGGATGCGGCCTCCGACCTGGCGCAGCGGGGCGCGGGGGCGGCGGGGCAGGGCGACGCGTTGGTCGGGGTATTTCACGCGGGGCCTGCCGGGGCGGTCGCGGCCGCGGAGGCGGCGGCCCAGGGGAGGCGGAGGACGCGCACGGGGGCGCCGGCGGGGGCGCCGCCGGGCGGGACGACGGCGAGGGCGTCGGCGGCGGCGAGGCCGCGGAGCATGGCGGGTCCCGTGAAGTGCAGGGGGCGCGCGGCGGGGTACGGGGCGCCGGATGCCGCGGCGCGGACGGGCGCGGCGTGGGCGCTGCGCGCGGGGGTACGCGCCGGGCGCTGGGCGCTCGGGGGCGGGATCTGCGCGGTGGGTGCGTCGGGCGCGGAGCGCTCCGTACGCGCGGGCCGGTGCGCCGCCGGAGCGTGCGCGCCGCCGTGCTCCATGGCGACGGGCACCAGCCGGGTGTCCGTCGGGTGCCCCTTCGCGTCCGCGGTGAGCACCGCCTCCGGCGGCTCCGGCACGGGCGCGCCGCCGAGCACGCGCAGCAACGGCTCGGCGAGCGTGAGCAGCCCGGAGACCGCCGCAAGCGGGTTGCCGGGCAGCCCCACGACGTGCGCGCCGGTCGGCAGCACCGCGAGCAGCATCGGGTGGCCGGGCCGTACCGCGACGCCGTCGACGACCAGGTCCGCCTTGAGGCGGCGCAGGGTGCCGTGGACGTGGTCGACCGGGCCCGCGGCGGTGCCGCCGGTGGTGACCACGACGTCGGCGGTGGACGTGGCGACGGCCTCGTACAGCAGCTCCGCGTCGTCCCCGAGGCGGCGGGTGACGAACGGCTCGGCGCCGCACGCGCGCAGCCACGGCTCCAGCATCGGGCCGAGCGCGTCGCGGATCCGGCCCTCGCGGGGCAGGCCGCGGTGCAGCAACTCGGCGCCGAGGACGAGGACCTCGACGCGCGGGCGGCGGACGACGCGCAGCTCGTCGTGGCCCGCGGCGGCGGCGAGCCCGAGGACCGCGGGGGTGACGCGCTCGCCCGCGGGCAGCAACTCGACGCCCGCGCGGCACTCCTGGCCGCGGGGGCGGATGTCCTGGCCGGTGCGGACGTCCTGCGCGGCGGTGGCGCCGGTGGCGTAGAGGCTGCCGTCGTCGCGGAGTCCGGCGTGCTCGGAGCGGAGGACGCCGGTGGCGCCGGGCGGGACGCGGGCGCCGGTGGCGATGCGTACGGCGTGGCCGTCGGGCAGCGCGGGGTGGGCGGCGTGGCCGGCGAGGATGCCCTGGCCCGCGGCGTCGAGCCGCCAGGGGCCGGGTCCCGCGACGGCGTAGCCGTCCATCGCGGAGGTGTCGAAGGGGGGGAGGTCGGCGAGCGCCCTGAGCGGCTCGGCGAGCACCTGCCCGTATGCACCGGCCACCGGCACCGCGACGGCACCCAGCCGCCGCCCGGACCGTACGGCGACGCGGCGGGCGGCGTCCCAGGACAGACCGCGGGGGTCACGCGGCTCCCGCCGGGCGCGCCCGTCGAGCCCGAGGGCGACGTCCAGCGGGTCCCCGCCGCGGCCCGATCCGGTGGCGTCGCCCCCGCGTTCCCGGGGAGTACGGTCCGGGCCCTGGCGCATCGCGCGACCGCTGCGGCGCCCGGAGCCGGCCCCAGATCCCGGCGCGGCGGGCCCGTCCCCTGCGCCCGGCCCGCCGCGGCGCCCGCGGGGCCCGGGCCCGGAGCCCGGGGCGGCCCCGCGGCCCCCGCCGGTCCCGCGCCCCTCGGCGCGGGACCCCGGACCCGTACGGGCCGATGGCGCGACGAAACCGTCCCCGCGGTCCCGGGGGCTGCTGTCGGAGCCCGAAGGCGCACGGTCGTCGCCGAACTCGTCCGTGCACGCCCGCTCTCGGGACGTACCCGGCCGTGCGGGAGCCGCGGGCGGCGGGGGGTCGGCGAGGGTGAAGGCGTCGCCGTAGGCGGCGGCCAGGTCGCGGCGGTCGTTCGCCAGCGCCAGCGCGTCCGCGAACTCATCGCCGCGGGCGCCGGTTTCGCCGTCGCTCCCGTTCCCGCTCCCGGCTCCGGCGCCCGACCCCTGGGTGCGCCGGTCGCCGCGCCGACCAGACGTCATGTGTCCGACCGGCCCTCCTCGGCCGCCTCCTCCGCCCACCGCTCCGTCAGCGCCGTGACCTTGCGCGCCGCCTCCGCGACCGCCTCGGGGCCGCCGCCTGCCCGCCCCGCCGCGTAGCCGACGAGGAACGTCGTCAACGGGGCCGCGGGGCGCGCCACTCCGTGCGCGGCGTCGCGCGCGAGGTCGAGCAGGACGCGGGTGTCCACCTCGGTGTCGAGACCGAGTTCTTCCTTGACCGCTGCGAGCCATTCATCCAGCACGTGCCCATGCTCCCTGATCCGGTCCCTGGCCGTGGCCAGATCCTCCCAGGTGTCGCAGTCGAACGTGGCACCGGATGCCGAGCGGACGAGCGTCAGCTCCCCCGTCAGCAGCCGCAGCGGCAGCCCGGCGACCCCTCCGTACTCGACGGCCAGCAGCGCGAGGCCGCGCCGCAGCGACTCGCCCCGGTACACCGCGACCAGCGGCTGGTCGCGCCCGGTGCCGTCCACGAACATCGCCCCGTCCACGCCGTCGCCGGCCGCCACGAGCGATTCGCGGAGGGTACGGACCGTGCCGTCGTCCAGGAACGGCAGGTCGGCGGAGAGCAGCACGACGGTGTCGGCGGAGGTCAGCGGCAGCGCGGCGGCCAGCGCGGCGACGGGGCCGCCGCCGGGCGGCGCCTCGCGGGTCCACGTCACCGGGCGGACCGTGGGGCGGCGCGGCCCCACGACGACGGTCTGCCCGGCGCCGCGGCACGCGCGCAACACCCGGTCCAGCAGCGTCCGGCCGCCGACGCGCAGGGCCATCTTGTCGACCCCGCCGAGCCGCCGCGCGGCGCCTCCGGCGAGCACGACGGCGTCATACGCCCCGGCCGCCCCGGCGCCCGCACCCGCGTGCGCCGCGCCGGGCCCGGCACCGGCGGACCCCGCCCCGGACCCCGTACCGCCGGACTCCTCCATGGCACGGGACCCTACCCGCCGTGCGCCGTTCCGCTAGAGCGCCCTGAGCAGCACCGCGGGATGCTCGACGCAGTCGGCCACGTACCGCAGGAAGCCGCCCGCCGTGCCGCCGTCGCACACCCGGTGGTCGAAGGTGAACGACAGCTCCACCACGCGCCGCACCGCCAACTCGCCGCCGTGCACCCACGGCTTCTCCGCGATCCGCCCCACGCCGAGCATGCCCGCCTCGGGGTGGTTGAGGATCGGGGTCGAGCCGTCGACGCCGAAGACGCCGTAGTTGTTCAGCGTGAACGTGCCGCCGGTCAGCTCCGCGGGCGTCAGCCTGCCGGCCCGCGCCGCCTCCGTCAGCCGCGCCATCTCCGCGGAGAGCCGCTCGGCGGAGAGCGCGTGCGCGTCGCGTACGACCGGGACGACGAGCCCGCGGTCCGTCTGCGCGGCGAAACCGAGGTGGACGGCGGGCAGCCGGACTATCTCGCGGCCCCGCACCGTGGAGTTCAGCTCCGGGTAGCGCGCGAGCGCGGCGGTGCAGACGCGGCCGAGCAGGGCGAGCAGCGACACCGCGGGGCGGTCCCCCGCCGTGGCGTTCATCGCCCGCCGGGCCTCGAGCAGCTCCGTCGCGTCGGCGTCCACCCAGCACGTGACATCGGGGATCTCCCGCCGGCTGCGGGACAGCTTGTCGGCGATGGCCCCGCGCACTCCCCGCAGCGGCACCCGCTCGCCCCCGGCGAGCCCGCCGGCGGCGGCCACGGCCCCGGCCGTCCCGGCACCGGCGGTACGCGCCCCGGCGCCAACTGCCGTGTCACCGGCCGCCGTACGTGCCGCAGCCGCGGCCGCACCACGGCCCGCGGGCGCCCCGGCCCGTACCGCGGCCTCGACGTCGGCGCGCAGGATCAGCCCGTGCGGCCCGCTGCCGGTGATGGCACGCAGGTCGAGCCCGGACTCCCGGGCGATCCGCCGCACCAGCGGCGAGATGACGGCCACCGGTCCGTCCGCCGGGACTTCGGGCGCCTCCGTGCCCCGCGGTGCCGGCGCGTCCGCTCCGGGACGAACCGGGCCGCCGCCGGGGGCGGTTCGCCCGGCACCGGCGCTCCGGCGCCGGCGGCGCGTACCGCCCGCGCTCGTGCCGTAGCCGACGAGGACGTTGCCCGAACCTCCGGTCTCCTCGCCTGCGAACTCCGCCGCCCGTGCGTCGGCCACCGCGCCGGCGGCCACCGCCCCGTCGACCGCACCCGCCCGGCCACCATCCGCCGGACCGGCTCCGGCGCCGCGGATCCTGTCCTCGATCCGGTCCCGGTATCGGCTACCGGCACCGGCACCGGACCCTGCCCCGGACCCGGTGCCGGTCTCCACCGCCACCGTGACCAGCACGGACCCCACCGGCACCTCCGTGCCCGGGTCGCCGTGGCGGGCGGTGACCACACCCCCGTACGGGCAGGGCACCTCGACCATCGCCTTGGCCGTCTCCACCTCCACCACCGGCTGGTCGACGGCGATGACGTCGCCGACGTCCACCAGCCAGGTGACGATCTCCGCCTCCGTCAGGCCCTCCCCCAGGTCGGGCAGCGCGAACTCGCGGACCTCCGGCATCAGCCGCCCTCCGTCCACTCGGCCTCCCACTGCAGCCGCGACACCGCGTCCAGCACGCGGTCCACGCCCGGCAGGTGGTGCTTCTCCAGCATCGGCGGCGGGTACGGGATGTCGAGGCCGGCGACGCGCAGCACGGGCGCCTCCAGGTGGTGGAAGCACCGCTCGCCGATGCGGGCGGCGATCTCGCCGCCGGGTCCCGCGAAGCCGGGCGACTCGTGGACGACGACGGCCCGGCCCGTGCGCCGCACGGACGCCGCCACCGTCTCCTCGTCGAACGGCACCAGGGAGCGCAGGTCGACGACCTCCAGGTCCCAGCCCTCCTCCCGCGCGGCCTCGGCGGCCTCCAGGCAGACCGGCACCGACGGCCCGTACGTCACGAGCGTCGCCGTCGTGCCCGGCCGGCGCACCACCGCGCGGCCGATGCCCGGCACCTCCTCGGGGCGGTCGGGGTCCCAGCCGGCCTTCGACCAGTAGAGCCGCTTGGGCTCCATGAAGACGACGGGGTCGTCGGAGGCGATCGCCGCGCGCAGCAGCCCGTAGGCGTCGGCGACGGTGCCGGGCGTCACCACGTGCAGCCCGGGGGTCGCCATGTAGTACGCCTCGGAGGAGTCGCCGTGGTGCTCGACGCCGCCGATGCCGCCGCCGTACGGGACGCGGATGGTCAGCGGCATCGGGGTGGCTCCCCGGGTGCGGTTGCGCATCCGGGAGACGTGGCTGACGAGCTGCTCGAACGCCGGGTAGCCGAAGGCGTCGAACTGCATCTCCACCACGGGCCGCAGCCCGTACATCGCCATCCCCACGGCCGTGCCGAGGATGCCGGCCTCGGCCAGCGGGGTGTCCGCGCAGCGGTCCTCGCCGAACTCCTCCGCCAGGCCCTGGGTGATGCGGAAGACGCCGCCGAGCTGCCCGACGTCCTCGCCCATGACGTGGACAGCGGGGTCGGCGGCCATGGCGTCGCGCATCGCGCGCGTGAGGGCCTGCGCCATGGTGGCGGGCTTGCGTCCGGCGGCGGTGCCGGCGACGGCCGTCGTCGTCATCGCCCGTCCTCCTCTTCGGCCTGGAGCTCCGCCTCCAGTTCGGCGCGCAGCATGCTCTCCTGCGCGCGGAGCTGCTGGGTCGGCTCGGTGTAGACGTGCGCGAAGAGGTCCATCGGGTCCAGCTCGGCGTCGGCGTGCAGCCGCTCGCGCATGCCCGCCGCCACCTCCTCCGCGGCCGCGCGGGCCGCGGCGGCGCCCGCCTCGTCGAGCAGCCCGCGGCCGGTCAGCTCGGCCTCCAGCAGCGCGATGGGGTCGTGCCCGCGCCAGGGCTCGACCTCGCTGTCCGTCCGGTACCGCGTGGCGTCGTCGGCGTTGGTGTGCGCGTCCATGCGGTACGTCACGGCCTCGACGAGCGTCGGGCCGCCGCCGCCCCTGGCCCGCTCGACGGCCTCGGTGAGGACCTCGTGCGCGGCCAGCACGTCGTTGCCGTCGATGAGGCGGCCCGGCATCCCGTACCCCACGGCCTTGTGGGCGAGGGAGGGGGCGGCGGTCTGCTTGGCGAGGGGGACGGAGATCGCGAAGCCGTTGTTCTGCACGAGGAAGACCACCGGCGCGCGCCAGACGGCGGCGAAGTTCAGCGCCTCGTGGAAGTCGCCCTCGCTGGTGCCGCCGTCGCCGACCATGGCGAGGGCGACCACGTCGTCACCCTTGAGCTGCGCGGCGCGGGCGAGGCCGACCGCGTGCGGGAGCTGGGTGGCGAGCGGGGTGCACAGGGGCGCGATGCGGTGCTCCGCGGGGTCGTACCCGGTGTGCCAGTCGCCGCGGAGCAGGGTGAGGGCCTGCACGGGGTCGAGGCCGCGGGCGACGGCCGCGAGCGTGTCCCGGTAGCTGGGGAAGAGCCAGTCCTGCAGGCGCAGCGCCCGGGCGGCGGCGACCTGGCAGGCTTCCTGGCCGGTCGTGGACGGGTAGACGGCGAGGCGGCCCTGCTTGGTCAGGGTGGTGGCCTGCTCGTTGTACCGCCGGCCGGAAACCAGGGCGCCGTACAGCTCGCGGAGCAGTCCGGCGTCCGTCTTCTCCGCGGCGGAGGTGCCGAGCACGCGGTACGGCTCGGGGTCGGGCAGCAGGGGGGCCGCTTCCGTACGCGGCTTCCAGGCCGGCGGGGGCGCCGGGTGGTAGGCGCGGCCGGGCTGCTCGATGACCGTCATGACGTCCACCTCCTTGTGGGCGTGGCTGAGCCTCATGCACTCCCTACCGATTGTTCGGTTGACGGCACATTTTGGCTACAGGGAACCCCAGCCTGTGGACAAACGGTTCTGCACAGCTTCCAATACCAGCAGGTCGTCCAGACAGGGGAGGCGGTACGGCATGGTGGAAGAACAGTTGGCAGACGACACCCCCGACCTGCCCGCGCCCGTCCCCGCGGTGCCCGCGCCGCGCCCGCCGGCCCGCCGCCTGGACTCCGTCGACCGCGAGATCGTCCGCATCCTGCGCGCCGACGGCCGCGCCTCCGTACGCTCCGTGGCCGAGCAGGTCCACGTCTCCCGAGCCAACGCCTACGCCCGGATCAACCGCCTCATCGACGACGGCGTGATCCGCGGCTTCGCCGCCCGTATCGACCAGGAGCGGGCGGGGCAGGGGACGTCCGCGTACATCACGCTGAAGATCGTCCAGAACACCTGGCGCACCGCCCGCCGCCAGCTCGAACAACTGCCGGGCGCGGCGCACATCGCGCTCGTCGGCGGGGACTTCGACGTGCTGCTGCTGGTGCACACGGAGGACAACCGCGCGCTGCGCGACCTGGTGCTGACCCGGATCCAGTCGATCCCCGAGGTGCTGTCGACGCGCACGCTGCTGGTCTTCGAGGAGACGGACGTGCAGAACGACCTGCTGAGCTGAGCGCGCGCCCGGGGCCGCGCCGGGCGCCCTGCCGCCGTGGGCCGTCGGGCGTCCGCCGTCAGGTGCGCAGGCCCGCGAAGGCCAGCGTCACCACGGCCGCCGAGACCTCGGCGTCGTCGTGGGCGTTCCCCGCGCGCGGGCGGTACCACTCCGCGATCGAGTTGATCATGCCGAAGAGCAGCCGCGTCGCCAGCCGGACGTCCACGTCCGCGCGCAGGTCGCCGTCCGCCACCGCCTCCTTGAGCAGCGCCGCCACCCGGGCATCGAACTCGCGCCGGCGCGCCATCGCCCAGCGCTCCGTCTCGGTGTTGCCGCGCACGCGCAGCAGCAGCGTCACGTACGGCAGCTCCGACATCAGCACCGCGGTCGTGCCCCGGGCGACGGCCTCCAGCCGGTCCACGGCCCGGCCGGTGCGCGCGGCGGGCTCGTCGAGGACGCCGAAGAGGCCGTCGAGGGCCCGGCTGACCGCGCGGTGCAGCAGCTCTTCCTTGCCGCGCACGTGGTGGTATATCGAGGACTTGGAGATGCCCGCGGCGCGCGAGAGGTGTTCCATCGAGGTGCCGTCGTAGCCCCGCTCCAGGAAGACCTCGACGGCCACGGCGAGCAGCGTCTCGGGGGTGTACGTGTCCCGTTTCGCGCCGCTCCGCGCGCCTGTCCGCCTGCTCTCGGCCACTTATCCACAGCCTCTCTTGCCCCGACCGATCATTCGGTTACTCTAGCCGCGAAGCCCGATTTCCGCCCAGCTCGACGAGGAGTTGGTTCCGCATGCCCGCCCCCCTCACTCCCGACTCGCTCGCCGAGAAGCACCGCCCGATCCTGGACCAGGCGCTGGACGCGATCCGCACCCGCGCCTTCTGGTCGCCGCACCCCGAGCACCCGAAGGCGTACGGCGAGAGCGCCCCCGCGGACGGCCAGGCGGCCTTCGAGGCGCTCCGCGGCACCCGCGTCGACCTCGGCCAGCCCGGCACGGACGGCTGGGCGGGGGACGAGGTCTCGCCGTTCGGGCTGGAGCTGGGGATCACGTATCCGCACGCGGACCCGGACGTGCTGCTGCCCGCGATGCGGGCGGCGACGGGGGCGTGGCGGGAGGCGGGTCCCGAGCTGCGCGCGCTGGTGTGCCTGGAGATCCTCGCCCGGATCAGCGCCCGCACCCACGAGTTCGCGCACGCGGTGATGCACACGTCGGGCCAGGCGTTCATGATGGCGTTCCAGGCCGGCGGGCCGCATGCGCAGGACCGCGGCCTGGAGGCCGTCGCGTACGCGTATGGGGAGCAGAGCCGCACGCCGCTGGTCGCCGAGTGGTCCAAGCCGCAGGGCAAGCGGGACCCGCTGCACCTGCGCAAGACGTTCACGGCCGTGCCGCGCGGCGTCGCGCTGCTCGTCGGGTGCAACACGTTCCCGACGTGGAACGGCTATCCCGGCCTCTTCGCCTCCCTGGCGACGGGGAACGCGGTGCTGGTCAAGCCGCACCCGCGGGCCGTGCTGCCGCTGGCGCTGACGGTGCAGGTCACCCGCGAGGTGCTGACGGAGGCCGGCTTCGACCCGAACCTGGTGTGCCTGACCGCCGAGCGGGACGGCGAGGGCGTGGCCAAGTCGCTGGCGCTGCGCCCCGAGATCCGGATCGTGGACTACACCGGCTCGTCCGCCTTCGGCGAGTGGCTGGAGGAGAACGCCCGCCAGGCGCAGGTCTACACGGAGAAGGCCGGGGTCAACACGGTCGTGGTCGACTCCACCGACGACTACCGCGGCATGCTCGCCAACCTCGCCTTCTCCCTCTCGCTCTACAGCGGCCAGATGTGCACCACCCCGCAGAACCTGCTGATCCCCCGCGACGGCATCGACACCGACCAGGGCCGCAAGTCGTACGACGAGGTGGTCGCAGGACTCGCCGCCGCGGTCGACAAGCTCCTCGGGGACGACGAGCGGGCGGCGGCGCTGCTCGGCGCGATCGTCAACCCGGGGGTCCAGGAGCGGCTGGCGGCGGCCCCGGGGCTCGGCGAAGTCGCCCTGGCCACCCGGGCGGTGGTCCACCCGGAGTTCCCCGGCGCGACGGTGCGTACACCGGTGATCGTCAAGCTCGACGGCGCCAAGCCCGAGGCCGAGGCGGCGTACCTGGAGGAGTGCTTCGGCCCGGTGTCGTTCGCCGTCGCGGTCGACTCGACGGGGGACGCGGTGGAGCTGCTGCGGCGCACCATCCGCGAGAAGGGCGCCATGACGGTCGGGGCGTACACGACGTCGACCGAGGTGGAGCGGCAGATCGAGGACGCGTGCCTGGAGGAGCCGGCGCAGTTGTCCTTCAACCTCACCGGCGGGGTCTTCGTGAACCAGACCGCGGCCTTCTCCGACTTCCACGGCTCCGGCGGCAACCCGGCGGCGAACGCGGCACTGACGGACGGCGCCTTCGTGGCGAACCGCTTCCGGATGGTGGAGGTCCGCCGCCCCGGGTAGCACTCCGGGCTAGCGCGCGCCCGGGGCCCCGGGGCCGGCGTCCAGGGACCAGTGGTAGAGGGTCATGGCGACGCTGGTGGCCAGGTTGTAGCTGGAGACCTGGGGGTGCATCGGGAGCGAGACGAGCCGGTCCGCGCGGTTGCGCAGGGCCGGGGAGATGCCGTGCCGTTCGGAGCCGAAGGCGAGGAGCACGCCGGCCGGCAGCCGCAGGGTGCGCAGGTCGTCGCCCTCGGGGTCGAGGGCGTAGAGCGGGCCGGGGGCGGCGTCGGGGAGGTCGCCGAGCGGGAGGCGGGCGACGGCGGTGGCGTAGTGCAGCCCGGCGGCGCCGCGGACGGCGTTGGGGTGCCAGGGGTCGGCGTCGCCGGTGGTGACGACGCCGGTGGCGCCCATGCCGGCGGCGAGGCGGACGACGGCGCCGACGTTGCCGAGGTTGCGCGGGTTGTCGAGGACGACGACCGGCGCGGAGCGGGGCGCGTACAGCGCGGCGCGGACGGCGGCCGGTTCCGGCCGGTCGGCCAGGGCGGCGACGCCGGTGGGGTGCCGCCGGGGCACCAGCTCGCGCAGTTCCCGGTCGGGCACCTCGGCGAGCAGGGCGTTGAGGCGGCCGGCGAGGTCGGGGGCCAGTTCGGCGGCGAGCGCGCGGGCGTCGGCGCGGGAGGCGGTGACGGCGAGCCGGACCCGGGCGCCGAAGCGCAGGGCGTGCTTGAGGGCGTGGAAGCCGTCGAGCAGTACGGCACGGTCGTCCGCGGCGGCCTCACGCCACTCCCGTACGACGTCCGCGCTCATGCGCCGAGCCTACGCGTCGCGGGCGGCGCCCCGTCCGCGTACCCCTGCGCCTCTCAGGCCCCGCGGACGTCCGCGGGTGCCTCCGGGGAGGCCGCCGGGGCCGGGACCGCGGGGGCCGGGCCCTCGGCCGCCGGCTGCCGCGGCGGGTGCCCGTCCGGCGGGGCGGTGCCCGGCAGCCTGCCGAGGAGCAGGTTCTTCAGCCCCGTGACCTTGGCGCCCGCCCACACCAGGAAGATCGTCGGGAGGAACACCAGGTCCGCCGAGATCATCGCCGCGGAGAAGAACGGCAGCCCCATGATCACGGCGATCGACGCGTGGTCGATGATCATGACGGTCAGCAGTACGTTCTTCAGCCGCCTGTTGAAGAGGGTGAACGGGAAGGCGACCTGCACGATGACCGTGCCGTAGCCGATCAGCATGATCACGGCCCCGTGGCTCGCCATCATGTCCGCGAGCCCCGGCCAGGGCGTGAAGTAGTCCAGCTTGAGCGGGTAGTAGACGGCGGTGCCGTCCTGCCAGCGGGTGCCCTGGACCTTGTACCAGCCGGCGGTCGCGTAGATGAAGCAGACCTGGGCCATGATCACGAGCAGCCCGGCGTTGTGGGCGAGGTTCGCCAGCACGTCGCAGACCGTCCGCGGCTCGGCGGACCCGGCGCGCTGCGCCGCCCACCGCACCGCGTGCGCGACCCACAGACCCCAGAAGATCAGCGCCCAGCCCCAGCTCAGTTGCCCCAGCAGGGTGGCGGCGGCCAGCGCGGTGCCGGTCACCGCCCACAGCACCGTCCCGACCCGGTCCCGCGCCGGAGTGCCCGTACCGGGGGCCGCCTGCCGCCGGGCCCGCCGCGCGTCGAGCGACCAGACCTGGCCGCAGCGCGTGACCACCAGGTACGTGGCCATGAGGTGGATGACGTTGTCGCCGCCGTCGCCCATGAAGATGCTGCGGTTCTGCAGCGACAGCACGCCGATCATGAACAGCACGGACGCCGTCCGCGTCCGCCACCCCAGCAGCATCATCACGCTGCCGGCGATGGCCAGCAGGTAGACGATCTCGAACCAGAACTCGCTGCGCGACCACATCAGCAGCGTGAACGCGTCGGTCTGGCTGATCAGCCGCTTGCCGAGGTCGTAGCTCCACGGCCCGTCGGGGCCGTACAGCTCGTGCCGGTGCGGCAGTTCGCGCAGCAGGAAGCAGAGCCAGGTGAACGCGAAGCCGATGCGCACGACGGCCGTCTGGTACGGGCCGAGCGCCCGTGTCGTGACGTGGCCGAGGCCGCGGGTGAGGGCGTCCTCGAAGCGCCGGCGCAGTTCGTGCGCAGAGGGGACCTTCGGGGGCGCGGGCGGTTCGCCGGGCGCGGGGGGCGCAGTCGACACGGGAGGCGCAGCAGACGAGGGAGGCGCAGGAGACGCGGGAGATGAGGGAGACATGGTGGGCGGGGGAGGCTCCGGTGGCGTGGGGGGTGTGTGCGGTGCCGAGGTCACTGGGCGCTCTCCTCCCACACCTCACGGTCGCTCTCCATCAGGTCCTCCGCCGTGACGATCCACCAGGGCAGTTCCCGGTGGACCGGCGCGGTGTCCCACTCCTCACTGCTCCACGGCGGCGGCGCGATCCGCCGGCTGGTCTGCCGGAGCTGGATCTTCTCGACCCGGCCCTCGTTCAGCACGGGGCCCAGGCGCCGCATCACGATGCGCTTGACGTAGTCCTCGGCGAGGTCGGCCCGGTCGGAGATGGCGCGGTTGTCCTCGTCGTGGGTGTCGATCCAGTAGTCCCAGCCGCGGCGCAGTTCGTTCTGCACGGTGTGGCTGGGGGCCGGGTTGCCCTCGATGTTCTCGTGGTCCATGGCGGTGAGGTCGACCCAGCCGGTCTCCTCGGAGCCGCCGTCGGGCATCAGCAACTGGGCGCGTACCTCGACGTGGATGTTGGTCTGCAGCGGGTTGGGCGCGAAGAGCCGCCAGTTCTGCTCGAACTCGGGGAAGACGATGCGGTCTATCGTCTCGTCGTGCTTCTTGCTGAGCGTGTTGGCCGGGGCGACGTGCAGGAAGCCCGCGCCGAGATGCACGGTGACGACGCCGACCAGCACGGCGATGGCCAGCGCGACGATGATCCGCGAGAGCGGCGACAGCCCGGCGATGACGGGCACCGGCCGCGGCGCCGCCGCCGGTCCGTCCTCCGCCGGCGCCGCCGGCGCCGCTGCTTCCGCCCCCGTGACGCCCCCGCCGCCGGGTATGCCGGCGCGGCTTTCGTCCGGCTGGCGCGATTCCATAACCCCCGGGCTCCCGTCTCCTCCGGTCCTTAGGACCGGCACGCTACCCACCCCGACCGCCTCCGCGCAGCGTGCGGGGGCAGAAACCGACCTTGACAGGGTAAGGCCGGGCAAGGAGCATGGAACCGAACGATCGGTCGGTAGGGAGGGCACGGGAGCCGAGATGCCGGAGACGATCACCGAAAGAGGCCGCGGGTCAGGAGCCGAGCCGGGTTCCCGACCCCGTAAGGACACGGGGCCGGCGGACGCCGCGCCGCAGGCCACCGCCGCGTTCGAGGCGAAGATCGCCGCGGACGAGCGCATCGAGCCGCGCGACTGGATGCCCGATGCCTACCGCGCGACGCTCGTCCGCCAGATCGCCCAGCACGCGCACTCCGAGATCATCGGCATGCAGCCCGAGGCGAACTGGCTGACACGCGCCCCCTCCCTGCGCCGCAAGGCGATCCTGCTCGCCAAGGTGCAGGACGAGGCGGGCCACGGCCTGTATCTCTACAGCGCCGCCGAGACCCTGGGCACCGGCCGGGACGAGCTGCTGGACAAGCTGCACGCCGGCCGCCAGAAGTACTCCTCGATCTTCAACTACCCCACGCTCACCTGGGCCGACGTCGGCGCCATCGGCTGGCTCGTGGACGGCGCCGCGATCATCAACCAGGTGCCGCTGTGCCGCTGCTCCTACGGCCCGTACGCGCGCGCGATGGTCCGCATCTGCAAGGAGGAGTCCTTCCACCAGCGCCAGGGGTACGAGCTGCTGCACACCCTCGCGCACGGCACCCCCGAGCAGCACGCGATGGCGCAGGACGCCGTCGACCGCTGGTGGTGGCCGTCGCTGATGATGTTCGGCCCGCCCGACGACGAGTCGGCGCACTCGGCGCAGTCCATGGCCTGGAAGATCAAGCGCCACTCGAACGACGAGCTGCGCCAGCGCTTCGTCGACATCTGCGTGCCGCAGGCCGAGATCCTGGGCCTGACGCTCCCGGACCCGGACCTGCGGTGGAACGAGGAGCGGGGACAGCACGACTTCGGCGCCATCGACTGGACGGAGTTCAAGGAAGTCCTCCGGGGGAACGGGCCGTGCAACGAGCAGCGGATAGGCAGCAGGCGGCAGGCGCACGAGGACGGCGCGTGGGTGCGTGACGCCGCCGCGGCGTACGCCGCGAAGCGGGCGCGCGCCGCGGAGTCCGCGGAGGCGGCGGCATGACCGCGCCGGCCGCCGGCGGCGGTGCGGAGCCGGGCGCGGGCCCGGGTCGTACGGGCGCGGAGGCGGGCCCCGGGTCCGGCGGTGCGGAGGCGCCGGCAGGGGACTGGCCGCTGTGGGAGGTGTTCGTACGCAGCAGGCGCGGCCTGTCACACGTGCACGCCGGCTCGCTGCACGCCCCGGACGCCGCCATGGCCCTGCGCAACGCGCGCGATCTCTACACCCGCCGCCAGGAGGGCGTCTCGGTGTGGGTCGTGCCGTCCGCTGCGGTCACGGCCTCCTCGCCCGACGAGAAGGACCCGTTCTTCGCCCCCGCCGCGGACAAGCCGTACCGGCACCCCACGTTCTACGAGCTGCCGGAGGGGGTGCGGAACCTGTGAGCACCGCCCAGGACCCGGCCACCGCCGACCCGGCGGCCCCCGACCCGGCTCCCCTCGACCCCGCTGCCGCCGCGGGTGCGCTGGCGCTGGGGGACGACGCGCTCGTGCTGTCCCACCGGCTCGCGGAGTGGACCGGCCACGCGCCGGTCCTGGAGGAGGAGGTCGCCCTCGCGAACATCGCGCTCGACCTGCTCGGCCAGGCGCGCACGCTGCTCTCCCTCGTCGGCGACGAAGACGAGCTGGCCTTCCTCCGCGAGGAACGCGCCTTCCGCAACGTGCAGTTGGTCGAGCTGCCGAACGGCGACTTCGCGCACACGATCGCCCGCCAGTTGTACTTCTCCGTCTACCAGGAGCTGCTCTACGGGCAGGTGGCCGCCGCCGGTGAGCCGTCGCCCCTGGCGCCGCTCGCGGCGAAGGCGGTCAAGGAGGTCGCGTACCACCGCGACCACGCCGAGCAGTGGACCCTGCGCCTCGGCGACGGCACGGCGACCTCGCACGCCCGGATGCGCGCGGGCCTCGACGCGCTCTGGCGGTACACGGGCGAGCTGTTCCGGCCCGTCGAGGGCCTGGCGGTGGACTGGGCCGGGCTGGAGTCGGCGTGGCTGGCCACCGTCGGCGGCGTGCTGGAGCGCGCCACGCTCGCGCTGCCCGAGGGCCCGCGCGGCACCGGCTGGTCGGCCGGGGCCGGGCGCGAGGGCGTGCACACGGAACCGTTCGGCCGGATGCTCGCGGAGATGCAGCACCTGCACCGCAGCCACCCGGGGGCGTCATGGTGACGGACACCCCGCTGGAGGAGCGGCTGCGCGAGCTGGCCGGCAGCGTGCCGGACCCGGAGCTGCCGATGCTGACGCTCGCGGAGCTGGGCGTGGTCCGCGGGGTGCGCAGGACGGGGACGGCGGCGGTGGAGGTCGAGCTGACGCCGACGTACACGGGCTGCCCGGCCGTGGAGTCCATGGCCGAGGACATCGAGCGGGTGCTGCGCGAGCGCGGCGGGATGGCGGAGGTACGGGTACGGCGGGTGCTGGCGCCGCCGTGGACGACGGACGACATCACGCCGGAAGGCCGCCGCAAGCTCGCCGAGTCGGGCATCGCCCCACCCCGTACGACGCGCCCCACCGGCCCGGTCCCGGTCACCCTGACCACCCGCGGCGGCCCCGCGCCACCCGAGACCACGGCCGCGGCCGCCGACCGCTCCGGCAGTGCGTCCCCCTCGGCACCCGGCCACGCCGGCACCGCACAGGCAGAGACCCCCACCCCGGCCCGCCTCGCCGCGCCCGCCGCAGGCGACCTCGCGCCCGCAGCAGGCGAGCCCGTGCGGTGTCCTCGCTGCGGCTCCGCCGAGACCGAGTTGCTGTCGCCGTTCTCCTCCACCGCCTGCAAGGCGCTCCGCCGCTGCACCGCCTGCCTGGAGCCCTTCGACCACTTCAAGGAGCTGACGTGACCTCCGCCGCCGCACCCCGGGGGCACGCCGTCTTCCACGACCTCAAGGTCGCCGACATCCGCCGTCTCACGGACGACGCCGTCGCCGTGACCTTCGCCGTGCCGCCCGAGCTGCGCGCCGCGTACGGCTTCCGGGCCGGGCAGCACGTCGCCCTGCGGATCCCCACCGGCACCGAGGGCGGGACCAGCGACCGGCGGACGTACTCGATCTGCTCCCCCGAGGACTCCGGGCCCGCCGAGCTGACCGTCGGCGTCCGCGAGGTGGCGGACGGCGCCTGCTCGCCGTACGTCAACCGGCGGCTCGCGCCGGGGGAGACCATGCCCGTGCTCACCCCCGCGGGCCGCTTCGGGCTGCGCGGCGCCCCGGTCCCCGGCGGGCGCTACGGGGCGGTGGTCGGCGGCAGCGGCATCACGCCCGTGCTCTCGATCGCCGCGACCCTCCTGGGCCGCGACCCGCGGGCCCGCTTCTGCCTCGTCCGCAGCGACCGCTCGGCCGACTCGGCGATGTTCCTGGAGGAGGTCGCCGACCTCAAGGACCGCTATCCCGACCGGCTCCAGGTCGTGCAGTCGCTCAGCCGCGAGGAGCAGCAGGCCGGGCTGCCCGCCGGGCGGCTCGACGCGGCGCGGCTGGCGGAGCTGCTGCCCGCGCTGCTGCCGGTGGCGGACGTCGCGGGCTGGTTCCTGTGCGGGCCCTTCGGGCTGATCCAGCAGGCGGAGCGCGGGCTGCGCGGCCTCGGCGTGCCCCGCCGCCGGATCCACGAGGAGATCTTCCACGTCGACGACGCCCCGGCCCCCGAGCCCGCCGGCGCCGCCCCCGAGCACAGCACGCTGACCGCCACTCTCGCGGGCCGCTCCGGCAGTTGGCCGCTGCGGCCGGGCGAGAAGCTGCTCGACGCGGTGCTACGGGCCCGCCCGGACGCCCCGTACGCCTGCAAGGGCGGCGTCTGCGGTACGTGCCGGGCGTTCCTGGTCCGCGGCGAGGTCAGGATGGACCGCAGCTACGCGCTGGAGCCCGACGAGCTGGCCGCCGGCTACGTGCTGGCCTGCCAGTCGCACCCGGTGACCGAGCAGGTGGAGCTGGACTTCGACCGCTGACCGGGGACGGGCCGCGGCCGTAGCCGCGACCGCGGCCGCGGGCCGTGTCAGAGCACGTGCCCCGCGGCGCCCTTGTCGTCCACGACCGGCCGCCCGGCGGCGGCCCACGCCTCCATGCCCCCGGCGACGTTGACGGCGTCCATCCCCTGCTGCACGAGGTACATCGCCACCTGCGCCGAGCGCCCGCCGGAGCGGCAGATCACGTTGATCCGGCCGTCCTGCGGCGCCGCCTCGGTCACCTCGCCGTAGCGCGCGGCGAACTGGCTCATCGGGACATGCAGGGCGCCCTCGGCGTGACCGGCCTGCCACTCGTCGTCCTCGCGGACGTCCAGGAGGAAGGCGGCCTCCGTCAGCTCGTCGATGCCGACCGTGGGTACGTGACCAAAGCTCATGCCCCGACGCTACCGGACCGCCGCCCGGTGCCCCCGCGCTCCCCGCGTCGCCGCCCGTCCCGGCCCCGGCTCCGTCCCGCCCCGGCTCAGCCGTGCGCCAGCTCCGCGAGCGCCGCTTCCTTCTCCGACACCCGCGCCAGCAGCTCCTCGGCGATCTCCTCCAGCAGCCGGTCAGGGTCGTCGGGGGCCAGCTTCAGCATCTGCCCGATCGCGCCCTCCTCCAACTGCTTCGCGACCGACACCAGCAGCTCCTTGCGCTGCGACAGCCACTCCAGCCGCGCGTACAGCTCCTCCGCCCGGCTGCGGCGGGGCTCCTCGGGCGCGGGCCCGGCCTGCCACTCCGCCTTGAGCGCGGTCAGCGCCTCGACGTCCCCGGAGGCGTACGCGATGTTCACCCGGGCGATGAAAGCGCTGCGCCGGTCCGACTCGTGCTCGTCCTGGGCGAGGTCGGGGTGCGCCATGCGGGCCAGCTCGCGGTAGAGCCGGCGGGCCTCCTCGCTGGGCCGCACCCGCGGCGGCGGCGACACCGGCCGGCCGGTGAGCATGTCGGCGGCCTCCGGCGAGAGACCGTCGGAGTCGAGCCAGCCGCCGAACAGTTCCTCGACGCCGGGCATCGGCATCACCAGCGCCCGCGCCTCGTCGGCCCGGCGCTTGTCCTCCGGGTCGCCGGTCCGCTCGGCCCTGGCCTCGGCGATGAGGGCGTCCAGCTCGTCGAGGCGGCTGTACATGGGGCCGAGCCGCTGGTGGTGCAGCCGGGAGAAGTTGTCGACCTCGATACGGAACGTCTCGACGGCCACCTCGAACTCGATGAGGGCCTGCTCCGCGGCCCGTACGGCGCGCTCCAGCCGCTCGGCGCCGGTCTCCGCGCCGCCGTCCGCGTCCTTGGCGTGCTCGCCGCCGCTTCCTGTGCCGTCGGCGCGCGCGTGCTCGTCGTCGGGGGGCGTCTGCTCGTCGGGCTCCGCGGGTTCCGTCACGCCGCCAGCGTACGGGGTGGGCCTCCGGGCGGGACGGCCGGTTCCGCCAGGTGTGGCCCGCCGCATACGGCCCCGCACCGCCTCCGCCGCGGTCGGGCCCGGAAACGGCGAGACCGGCGACGGCTGTGCCGTCGCCGGTCCGCTGATCGGGCAGGGCGGGAGGGCCGCGGGCCCGGGGGTCCGCGGAACCACCGCCTCAAGAGCCGTCACCGGCTCGGACGTTGACTCAGACGTTGACGCCGAAGTCCTGCGCGATGCCGCGCAGCCCCGAGGCGTAGCCCTGGCCCACGGCGCGGAACTTCCACTCGGCCCCGTTGCGGTACAGCTCGCCGAAGACCATGGCGGTCTCGGTCGAGGCGTCCTCGCTGAGGTCGTAGCGGGCGATCTCGTTGTTGTCGGCCTGGTTGACGACGCGGATGAACGCGTTGCGCACCTGGCCGAAGCTCTGCTGGCGGCTCTCGGCCTCGTAGATCGACACCGGGAAGCTGATCTTCTCGATCTCGGCGGGCACGCCCGCGAGGTTCACCTTCACCTGCTCGTCGTCACCCTCGCCCTCACCGGTGAGGTTGTCACCGGTGTGCTCGACGGAGCCGTCGGGGCTCTTGAGGTTGTTGAAGAAGATGAAGTGCTGGTCCGAGAGGACCTTCCCGTCGGCGCCGAGCAGCAGCGCGCTGGCGTCGAGGTCGAAGTCCGAGCCGGTGGTGGTACGCACGTCCCAGCCGAGACCGACGATGACGGCGGTGAGACCCGGCGCCTCCTTCGTCAGCGAGACGTTTCCACCCTTAGCGAGGCTGACACCCATGACTTACCCTGCCCCAATCCGGCGCGGGCCGCGCCGCTTGACGAACATTGCTGGGCCCGGCTGACCGTGGCACCCATCGGTGCAACGAGCACCCCGGGACCCCGGTTCCCGCCAGCGTACGGCGACGAATCGGACCTCGTGCCCTCGGGTCTACCACCTTCGCCGATCGCCCCGGAACCCCCCGGGCGGCGCGTTACGCCGTCCGGGCGTTTCACGTGAAACCAGACCCGGGCCGCCCCGCGGCGGCCCGACGCTCCCCTCAACCGTTTCACACATCGCCGACCGGCGCCGTCCTGCCGGAAAAGAGTGCATACGCGTCCGGGCTCCCCGGCCGGCCGCACCCGCGATAAGCGCGGGGTGCCGGGCGCACAACGAAACGACGGAAGGCTCCCCGCACCGGTGACTTGCGTCACCCGGGCCAGGCACCTTCCGTCGATGCTTCTGTGTGCGCGAGGGGGGAGTTGAACCCCCACGTCCTTTCGGACACTGGAACCTGAATCCAGCGCGTCTGCCTATTCCGCCACCCGCGCAAAGGGTGTGCCGTACGCGACTGAAGGCCGCCCCGGCGTCGTGCTGACGTCAGGAAGACTAGCACGCGGTCCGGGCCCGAATCACATCCGATTTGCCCGCACCGAGGCCGCTCGAGGCCGCTGGTGCGGGACACTGGGAGGAGCCGCCCGTACCATCCCAGGGGACGCCTGGGCGGACGGTGGTGGAGCAGGGCGGGACGACCGGCCGGGCCGGTCGTCCCGACAGGTGCGAGACAGATGTGAGAGAGGACACCGCGTACCGGCGGCGGGGACCGGGAACCAGTCCATTCCCCCGCGCGTGGATACGATCAGCGTGCAGTTTCGAGCAGCATGTTCGAGGGCCCGGCGGGAAGGCCCGTAGGAGAGGAGGTGCCCCGTGGGAGTACTCAAGCGCTTCGAGCAGCGTCTCGAGGGTCTCGTCAACGGCACCTTCGCCAAGGTGTTCAAGTCCGAGGTGCAGCCGGTGGAGATCGCCGGCGCCCTGCAGCGCGAGTGCGACAACAACGCCACGATCTGGAACCGTGAGCGCACCGTCGTGCCCAACGACTTCATCGTGGAGCTGAGCGCCCCCGACTACGACCGGCTCGCTCCCTACTCCGGCCAGCTCGGCGAGGAGCTGGCCGCGATGGTCCGCGACTACGCCCAGCAGCAGCGCTACACCTTCATGGGCCCGATAAAGGTGCACCTGGAGAAGGCGGAGGACCTCGACACCGGCCTCTACCGGATCCGCAGCCGCACCCTGGCCGGCAGCCACTCCCAGGCGCCCGCACGGGGCCGCCCCGGCGGTGCGCCCACCGCGCCGCCCGGACCCGCCGGCCCCGGCACCTACGGCTCCCAGCCGAGCGACTACGCCGCCTACGGCCGCCCGCCGCAGCACCAGCCGCCGCCCATGCCCGCGGGCCCGCCGCCGGGACCGCCCGGCGGAGCCCCCGCCGGAGCACCGCCCGGCGGCGCGCGCCGGCTGCGCCACTGGCTGGAGATCAACGGCGTACGCCACCAGATGACCAGGCAGTCGCTGGTCCTGGGGCGCAGCACGGAAGCCGACGTGCGGATCGACGACCCCGGCGTCTCCCGCCGGCACGCCGAGATCCGTACCTTCGACGGCGGCGCGATGGTGCAGGATCTCGGGTCCACGAACGGCATCGTGGTGGACGACCAGCACACCCAGCGCGCTACGCTCCGCGACGGCTCACGCATCCGCGTGGGCAACACCACCGTCCTCTACCGGCAAGAAGGGTGAAGCGGGGCCGATGTCAGAGCTGACCCTGACGGTCATGCGGCTGGGTTTCCTCGCCGTACTGTGGCTGTTCGTCATCGTCGCCGTACAGGTCATCCGCAGCGACCTGTTCGGCACCCGGGTCACCCGGCGGGCGGCGGCCGCCCAGGACCGGCCGCCACCGCGGCCGCAGGCGCCGCCGCAGGACGCCAGGGGCGGACGCGGCGGGCGCCGGGGGCAGCGCGGGGCCCCGACCAAACTCGTGGTCACCGAGGGGTCGCTCACCGGCACCACCGTCACCCTGCAGGGGCAGACCATCACCCTGGGACGGGCCCACGATTCGACAATCGTGCTGGACGACGACTACGCCTCCTCGCGGCATGCCAGGATCTATCCGGACCGTGACGGGCGCTGGATCGTGGAGGACCTCGGGTCCACCAACGGCACCTACCTCGACCGGTCCCGGCTCACCTCGCCGGTGCCGATCCCGCCCGGCGCACCGATCCGGATCGGCAAGACCGTCATCGAGCTGCGGAAGTAGAAGACCATGACCGGAGGGCGGGCACCATGCGGATGTACCCGGAGCCGACCGGCGAGGTGCGCATGAGCCTCTCTCTGCGCTTCGCCGCCGGGTCGCACGAGGGCATGATCCGTGATCACAACGAGGACTCCGGCTACGCCGGTCCCCGGCTGCTCGCCATCGCCGACGGCATGGGCGGCCAGGCCGCCGGCGAGGTGGCCAGCTCCGAGGTCATCTCCGTCATGGTCGCCCTGGACGAGGACGTCCCGGGCTCCGACCTGCTCACCGCCCTCGGTACGACCGTGGAGCACGCCAACGACCGGCTGCGCCGCATGGTCGAGGAGGACCCGCGCCTGGAGGGCATGGGCACCACGCTCACGGCCCTGCTCTGGACGGGCCAGCGGCTGGGCCTCGTGCACGTCGGCGACTCCCGCGCGTACCTGCTGCGCGACGGTGCGCTGACACAGATCACCAAGGACCACACCTGGGTGCAGCGGCTCGTCGACGAGAACCGCATCACCGAGGAGGAGGCGACCACCCACCCGCAGCGCTCGCTGCTCATGCGCGCGCTCGGCAGCGGCGACCAGGTCGAGCCCGACCTGTCCATCCGCGAGGTGCGCGCCGGCGACCGCTACCTGGTCTGCTCCGACGGCCTGTCGTCCGTGGTCAGCCACGAGACGATGGAGAACACCCTCGCCGGCTACGCCGGGCCGCAGGAGACGGTGCAGGAGCTGATCGAGCTGGCGCTGCGCGGCGGCGGCCCGGACAACATCACCGTCATCATCGCCGACGTCCTGGACGCCGCCGACGACGACACCATGGCCGGCCGGCTCAACGACGCCCCCCTGGTCGTCGGCGCCGTCGCCGAGAACCAGCACCAGATCGACACCGCCGGCATGCAGACCCCGGCCGCCCGCGCCGCGGGCCTCGGCCGGCCCACGCCGCCGCAGGCCGGCGGCTTCGGCCCGGCGGGCGACGCCGGCGACCCGTACGGGCTGTCGTACAACGACGAGGACTTCGTCAAGGCCCCGCCCCGCTTCAAGTGGCTCAAGCGCGGGCTGCTGCTCGCCGTGGTCCTCGGCGGGCTGGGGTTCGGCGGCTACAAGGCGTACGACTGGACCCAGTCCCAGTACTACGTGGGCACGAAGGACGACCACGTCGCCGTGTACCAGGGCATCGACCAGAAGCTCGCCTGGATGAGCCTGTCCTCCGTCCACCAGGACCACCCGGACATCGAGCTCAAGTACCTCCCCACGTACCAGCAGAAGCGCGTCGAGGACAACATCGCCGAGGAGAGCCTCGGCGACGCCCAGGCGAAGGTGGCCGACCTCCAGGAGCAGGCCGCCGTCTGCCGTACGGTCGCGGAGGCCAAGGCCGCCGACTCCCGCGCGCAGGAGGACGAGCGGCGGCAGCAGGAGCAGGAGAAGCAGAACCCCGACAAGCAGGGCGACGCAGCGGACAAGGCCGGCGACAAGGCGGGGGACGAGAAGGCCGAGTCGCCGGCACCCGGAGCCTCGTTGACCGAGGAAGAGCAGAAACTGGCGAGGCAGTGCCCGAACCAATAACCCGTTGGGGGGCGGACCGCACATGAGCAGCAGCCACACCAGCACCATCAGTTCGGTGGCTGCGCCCAGTCGGCGCAACACAGAGCTGGCGATGCTCGTCTTCGCCGTACTGATCCCGGTCTTCGCGTACATCAACGTGGGCCTGGCGAAGGAGGACACCGTCCCCGCCGGCGTCCTCGGCTACGCGGCGGGCCTCGGCTGCCTGGCCGCCGTCGCGCACCTGGTGGTACGGAAGTTCGCCCCGTACTCCGATCCGCTGCTGCTGCCGATCGCCACCCTTCTCAACGGCCTCGGCCTGGTGCTGATCTGGCGCCTCGACCAGGAGCCTTCGCTCACCACGCCCGCCCTCGGCGGCCCGATGGCCCCCGGCCAGCTCATGTGGTCCGCGGTCGGCGTCGGGCTCTTCGTCGTCGTGCTGCTCTTCCTCAAGGACCACCGGGTCCTGCAGCGTTACACGTACATCTCCATGGCCGCGGCGCTGGTCCTGCTCATCATGCCGATGGTGCCCGGCCTGGGCGCGAACGTGAACGGCGCCCGCATCTGGATCCGCATCCCGGGCCTCGGCTCGCTGCAGCCCGGTGAGTTCGCGAAGATCGTCATCGCGGTCTTCTTCGCCGGCTACCTGATGGTCAAGCGGGACGCGCTGGCGCTGGCCAGCCGCCGCTTCATGGGGCTGTACCTGCCGCGCGGCCGCGACCTCGGCCCGATCCTGGTGATCTGGGGCCTCAGCCTCATGATCCTGGTCTTCGAGACCGACCTCGGCACCTCGCTGCTCTTCTTCGGTCTGTTCGTGATCATGCTCTACGTGGCCACGGAGCGCACGAGCTGGATCGTCTTCGGCCTGCTGCTGTCCGCACTCGGCGCGGTCAGCGTGGCCTCCTTCAACAGCCACATCGGCGACCGCGTCGACAACTGGCTGAACCCGCTGGCGCGCAGCCCCGTCAACGACGGGGTGACCGAGACCGCGCAGGCGATGTACTCCTTCGGCTCCGGCGGCCTCTTCGGCTCCGGCCTCGGCCAGGGCTTCTCGCGCCTCATCGGCGGCATCGCCACCAAGAGCGACTACATCCTCGCCACCGTCGGCGAGGAGCTGGGCCTGACCGGCCTGATGGCGATCGTCGTCCTCTACGGGCTCCTCATCGAGCGCGGCATGCGCACGGCCCTCGCGGCCCGCGACCCGTTCGGCAAGCTGCTCGCGGTCGGCCTCTCCGGCGCGTTCGCGCTGCAGTGCTTCGTGGTCGCCGGCGGCGTCACCGCGCTCATCCCGCTGACCGGCATGACGATGCCGTTTCTCGCCCAGGGTGGCTCCTCGGTCATCGCCAACTGGGCACTGGTCGCGATCCTGCTGCGCATCAGCGACACCGCGCGCAGGCCGGCACCGGCGCCCGCACCTTCGCCCGACGCCGAGATGACCCAGGTGGTACGCACATGAACAAGCCGCTCCGCCGCGTCGCCGTCTTCTGCGGCCTGCTGGTGATAGCCCTGCTCGTCCGGGTCAACTGGATCCAGTTCGTCGAGGCCGACGAGCTGCGCAACCACGAGGACAACCGGCGCGTGGCCATCGAGCGCTACGCCCACCCCCGGGGCAACATCATCGTCGGCGACAAGGCGATCACCGGCTCGGCCGAGACCTCGGGCAGCGACTTCAAGTACAAGCGCACCTACAAGGACGGCCCCCTGTGGGCCCCCGTCACCGGCTACGCGTCCCAGGCGTTCGGCGCCAACCAGTTGGAGGCGCTGAACGACGGCATCCTCACCGGCAACGACGACCGGCTGTTCTTCAACCGCACGATCGACATGATCACCGGCAAGGACAAGAAGGGCGGCAACGTCGTCACCACCCTCGACGCGAACGTGCAGAAGGCCGCGTTCGAGGGTCTGGGCGACCGCAAGGGCGCCGTCGCCGCCATCGACCCGGAGACCGGCGCGATCCTCGGCCTGGCCAGCAGTCCCAGCTACGACCCCTCCTCCTTCGCGGGCAACTCCAACAAGGACTCGGACAACTGGGTCGCGCTGAACAAGGACAAGGACAAGCCGATGCTCAACCGGGCGCTGCGCGAGACGTACCCGCCCGGTTCGACGTACAAGGTCGTCACCGCCGCGGCGGCGCTGGAGAGCGGCGAGTACGACATGGACGAGCCGACCGGCGCCCCCGAGACGTACAAGCTGCCGCTGTCGACCAACACCCTGGGCAACGAGGTCAAGGGCGTGTGCAAGGACGCCACCCTGCGCGAGGCGCTGCAGTGGTCCTGCAACTCGGTCTACGCGATGATCAGCGACAAGGTCGGCAACGAGGGCATGATCGAGATGTCCGAGAAGTTCGGTTTCGGCAACTCCGAGCTGGACACCCCGGTCCGCGCCGCCGAGAGCATCTACCCGGAGATGGACCGCCCGCAGAACGCCATGGGCGGCATCGGCCAGGCGTCCAACCGCGCGACGCCGCTGCAGATGGCGATGGTCGCCTCGGCCGTCGCCAACGACGGCGAGCTGATGAAGCCGTACATGGTCGAGAAGCTGGTCGCGCCGAACCTCAACGACATCGAGGTGACGCAGCCGCAGACGCTGAGCGAGCCGCTGTCCGGCGAGAACGCGCAGAAGATGCAGCAGATGATGGAGACCGTCGTCAACGAGGGCACGGGCTCCAACGCCAAGATCGACGGGGCCACCGTCGGCGGCAAGACGGGTACCGCGCAGCACGGCATCGACAACCGCGACCTGCCGTACGCCTGGTTCATCTCGTACGCCAAGGACCCCGACAGCGACAAGCAGATCGCCGTCGCCGTCGTCGTCGAGGACGCGAGCGCGAACCGCGACGACATCTCCGGTGGCGGCGTCGCGGCGCCGATCGCCAAGAGCGTCATGGAAGCCGGTCTCGGGCGGTAGCGGACCGCGCGCAAGCGGGACGCAGGCGGGGAACGAAAGGGTGAGAGGTGGAGCGGCGGGGGATGTCACCCGGGGGGAGTGCCGGGAAAAGTGACCGCATGAGGGGAACCGCGGAGCAGGTGCGCGGCGTCACCCGATAGCGGTCGGATACCGGTCGGATATCGGCTGACGGTCTGGCCCGAACGGTGTCATCCGCGCCCGGTACGGTATGCCGAGCAGCACGAGCCGGACACCCCGTGCCGAGGCTCCACTTCGGTACGGGAGCAGGAACGGAAGAGGGCTGGGAGAAGCTATGGAAGAGCCGCGTCGCCTCGGCGGGCGGTACGAGCTGGGCCAGGTGCTCGGCCGCGGCGGGATGGCCGAGGTGTACCTCGCCCACGACACCCGCCTCGGCCGTACGGTCGCGGTCAAGACGCTGCGTGCCGACATGGCCCGCGACCCCTCGTTCCAGGCCCGCTTCCGCCGCGAGGCCCAGTCCGCCGCCTCCCTGAACCACCCCGCCATCGTCGCCGTGTACGACACCGGCGAGGACTACATCGACAGCGTCTCCATCCCGTACATCGTGATGGAGTACGTCGACGGCTCCACGCTGCGCGAGCTGCTGCACTCCGGGCGCAAGCTGCTGCCCGAGCGCACGCTGGAGATGTGCACCGGCATCCTCCAGGCCCTGGAGTACTCGCACCGCAGCGGCATCGTCCACCGCGACATCAAGCCGGCGAACGTCATGCTGACGCGCACCGGCCAGGTCAAGGTCATGGACTTCGGCATCGCCCGGGCGATGGGCGACTCCGGCATGACGATGACGCAGACCGCGGCGGTCATCGGCACCGCGCAGTACCTCTCCCCCGAGCAGGCCAAGGGCGAGCAGGTCGACGCCCGCTCCGACCTGTACTCGACGGGCTGCCTGCTGTACGAGCTGCTGACCGGCCGGCCGCCGTTCGTCGGCGACTCCCCGGTGGCGGTGGCGTACCAGCACGTACGCGAGGAGGCGCCGCCGCCGAGCACGTTCGACCCCGAGGTCACGCCCGAGATGGACGCCATCGTGATGAAGGCGCTCGTCAAGGACCCGGACTACCGGTACCAGAGCGCCGACGAGATGCGCGCCGACATCGACGCCGCGCTGGAGGGCCTGCCCGTCGCGGCGGCCGCCGCGATGGGCGCCGTCGGCTACGGCGGCGACAACCCGACCACCGCCATGACCCCGCAGAACGGCTACGGCACCTCGATGCTGCCGCCCGCCCGGGACGACGACGGCGGCATGGGCTACGACGACCGCGGCCAGGGCCGCCGCCGGCAGCAGAAGCGCAGCGGCGCGACGTCGACGGTGCTGCTGATCCTCGCCGGCATCCTGGTGCTCGTGGGCGCCATCTTCATCGGCAAGTCCATCTTCGGCGACCAGGGGGCGGACCCGGTCAAGGTGCCGGACGTCGTCGGCGAGAAGTTCGCGGACGCCCAGAACTCCATGAGCAACGTCAAGCTCACCCTGACCAAGTCCGGCGAGGAGCGCTGCGACCAGCCCAAGGGCACGGTGTGCAGCACCGACCCGGCGGCCGGCGAGGACGTCGACCGCGGCTCGACGGTCACGGCGGTCGTCTCCAAGGGCTCGAGCGCCCAGCAGGTCACCGTCCCGGACGTGACGGGCATCGACGCCGACGAGGCCGAGGACACCCTGCGAGAGGCGGGCTTCGACGTCGAGCAGGAGGAGCAGGAGTCCAGCGAGCCGGAGGGGCAGGTCCTGAACCAGGACCCCGAGGGCGAGACCAAGGCCAAGAAGGGCTCCCTCGTCACGCTCACCGTCGCGATCGAGCCGGAGGAGACGGAGCCGGCGACGATCAACATCCCGCGGGTCATCGACCTGTCGTACGAGGACGCGAAGTCGACCCTGGAGGGCCAGGGCTTCGTCGTCGCGCGCACCGACCAGCAGACGGCCGACGCCGCCCCGGAGACGGTCGTCGCGCAGAGCCCGGAGGGCGGCACGGCGGCCACGGAGGGCGACACGGTCACGGTGACGGTCGCCATCGAGCCGGACGAGCCGGAGACGCTGACGGTGCCGACGGACCTGGTCAACAAGACCGTCGGGGAGGCGAAGGCCCAGTTGGAGGGCATGGGCCTGGTCGTCGGCTTCATCCCCGGCGTCCCCTCGGACGACGCCGCGGTCATCGTGACCCACGACCCGCCGCCGGGGACCGAGGTGGAGCCCGGCAGCACTGTGAACCTGGTCACGCGGCCGGGCGAGCAGGACTAGGGGGCTCGGAGCCGGCTCCCGGCCGGCCCCCGGCCGCTAGATCAGCGCGATGCGAGCGCCCCCGCCGAGCGGGTAGGCTGGGGGCCGCTTCGGGGCCTTAGCTCAGTTGGTAGAGCGCTGTCTTTGCATGGCAGATGTCAGGAGTTCGACTCTCCTAGGCTCCACGGACCTGCACAGCAGACCGGACGCATGCGGACGCCCCCCGGAAGGGATCTTCCGGGGGGCGTTCGTCCTTCGCCGTCAGAGGTCGTCCTCGCGTTCGTAGTACGCGCGGCCGGTGTCCGTGGGCTCACCCGCCTCCGAGCGGGCCGTGCCGCCGCCCTCGGCATCCATGTCCGCCGCCGCCTGGCGGGCCTGGGCGTCCAAGTCCCGGCCGGCGTCGGCGCGGTCGATGCGGGTCTCGCGGTCCATGTACTCGGTGTCGTCGACGATCCGGGTGGTGGAGGCGTCGCCGCCGGGTTCCGTGGCCTCCGGGGGTTCGACCATCCAGTCCGGGTTGACCTGGCGGTCCCACCAGCGCCAGGCGACGACCGCCGCGGCGCCGAGGGCGCCGACGACGGCGGTGCGCTTGACCGTACGGCCGACGACCGCGCGGCGGTGCCGCCTGCGCGCCAGCCGGTCGATCTCCGCCGGGCTCACCTCGCCGCGCAGCGCCGACAGCGCCGCGGTGCCGCGGGCGGCTGCCTGCCTGGTCGCCGGGCCCGCGGCGGCCTTCGTCGCGACCGCCGCGGCCTTCGTCGCCGCCGCGGCGCCCAGGACGCGCGGGGCGGCGTACGCCGCCGCCTCGCGTGCCCGGCGGGCCACGTCGGAGGCGGTCCTGTCCAGCTCGCCGGGCACCGCCTCGCGCACCTTCCGTACCTGGGGCTCCAGGTGGGCGCCGTAGGCCACCTGGGCGTTCGCGGCCATGTCGGAGACCATCGGGCGGAAGCGCTCCAGCGCCTCGTGCGCCATGTGGGCGCACTGGTCCCTGGCGGTGGCGGCGTACGGCGCCACCGCCTCGGCCGCCTGCTGCACGCTCTGCTTCGCCGTGTCAGTGGCCGTGCGCGCACCGTTCTTGCGGGTCACGGATCTCTCCTTCGTACGGGACGGGTGGCACTGTGCGCCTGTTCACCTGCGTACAGATCATGCCCGGATTCAACCGTTTAAGCATGTTATGTCACGCCGGTCACTTGGCAGGAGGCTGGGGATCGCCCGGGCGGGCGTGCGAGGATCGGGGGACGCAAATGAATCCGTAAGGAAGGCACATCGTGGCCGAGCAGCTCTACGCCACCCTGAAGACGAACCACGGCGACATCGAGGTGAAGCTCCTGCCGAACCACGCGCCGAAGACGGTGCAGAACTTCGTCGGGCTCGCCACCGGCGAGCGCGAGTGGACCCACCCGGCGACGGGCAAGGTCTCCACCGAGCGTCTGTACGACGGCACCGTGTTCCACCGCGTCATCAGCGGCTTCATGATCCAGGGCGGTGACCCGCTGGGCAACGGCACCGGCGGCCCCGGCTACGAGTTCGGTGACGAGTTCCACCCGGACCTGGCCTTCGACCGCCCGTACCTGCTGGCGATGGCGAACGCCGGGCCCGGCACCAACGGCTCGCAGTTCTTCATCACCGTGGCGCCCACCGCCTGGCTGACCGGCAAGCACACCATCTTCGGTGAGGTCGCCGACGAGGCCGGCAAGAAGGTCGTCGACGAGATCGCGGCCGTCCGGACGAAGCGGGCCGACCGCCCCGAGAAGGACGTGGTCATCGAGTCCGTGGAGATCACACGCCGCTGACCCCGGGAACCTGAGCGCCCCGCCCGTCGTACCACCAGCAGGTAGTCGACGGGCGGGAGTGCGGGGCGGGGCGTGCGGAGAACCAGAGGGGACGCGGGGCAATGACGGACCAGGCGCCGGGAGGGGCGGAGAGACCGGCCGAGGACAGCGGGCTGCCGGGCTGCTACCGGCACCCGGACCGGGAGACCGGCGTGCGCTGCGTCCGCTGCGACCGGCCCATCTGCCCGGAGTGCATGATAAGCGCGTCGGTCGGCTTCCAGTGCCCCGACTGCGTCCGCGGCGGCTCGGGTACGGGCACCGCGCCGCGCGCCGCCGCTCCCCGTACGCTCGCGGGCGGCGTCATGTCGGAGGACCCGCGGCTCATCACCAAGATCATCCTTGGTCTCAACCTCGCGGTCTTCCTCGCCGTGCTCACCGGCGGCGACCGGGTCAGCGACCCGATGCTCCTCGTCGGGAAGGCGATCTTCTCCTTCGGCGGGCCGCTCGAAGGCGTCGCGGAGGGGCAGTACTACCGGCTGCTCAGCTCCGTCTTCCTGCACGAGGAAGTCGCCCACATCGTGCTGAACATGCTGGCGCTGTGGTTCCTCGGGCCGCCGCTGGAGGCGGCGCTCGGCCGGCTGCGGTTCGTCACGCTCTACCTGCTCTCCGGCCTCGGCGGCAGCGCGCTGTTCTATCTGGTCGCCGCGCCCAACGACGCCGCCCTCGGCGCCTCCGGCGCCATCTTCGGCCTCTTCGGCGCCACCGCGGTGCTGATGCGCCGGATGAACTACGACATGCGGCCCGTGCTCGTGCTGCTGGCGATCAACCTGGTCTTCACCTTCACCTGGTCGGGCATCGCCTGGCAGGGCCACATCGGCGGGCTGGTGATCGGCACGGCCGTCGCGTACGGGTTCGTGCACGCGCCCCGCGACAAGCGGGTCCTGGTGCAGCGGGCGGTGGCGGCGGCGGCGCTGCTGGCGATCGTCGCGGTGGTCGTGATCCGCACCCTGCAACTGACCTAGGACCCGCCGCGGCGGGCCACGTAACCTCCGGGCCGCAGCCGCGTTGAGAGGGGTGGGGCAAGCAGCCACGCCCGGAGTTGTCCACAGGTAGTCAGCGATCCTGTGCGTACCGTGGGGACAGCCGTTCGATATCGAACACCCCTGCGTTTTCCTTGGCAGGCTGCGGAATCACCGCTGGTCCGGACGGTGTACCGCGGTCGGACCGGCGTCAATGCCACTGAGGTTATCCACAGATCTTCTGCTTTCTGCACAGCATGTGGATGACCTGTGGATAACTCTGCCCGCGGCGGGCCGCGAGGGCGTGGCGGCGGCTACTTCCACTGCGTGGAGACGACGAACCCCGCGAGGATGAAGCCGAAGCCGACCACGATGTTCCAGTTGCCGATCGCTTCGAGCGGCAGGTCCCCGGTGGTCACGTAGAACACGACGATCCAGGCGAGTCCGATCACGAACAGCGCCAGCATCAGCGGCGCCACCCAGCTCCTGCCGGTGCCGGAGAGCTTGAACTCGCCCGACTTCGCCGGCGGCGGGGTGTAATCGGCCTTCTTGCGGATCCGTGACTTCGGCACGAGAGACTCTCCTGTCGACGCTGCGGTTGCGGGCCTGACGGGGAGGCCCCGAGCCGCGGGGGCGGCTCCTTCCCCGGGCGTGTCCGTTAGCGTAGTCCTTCCACCGGGGGTAAGGAGACAAGGGTACGGTGACCAATTCCGCACAGCGGCTCCGTATCAGGCCCGCACGGCTGTTCACCTTCGCCGCCTTCGCCCTCGCCGGGCTGATCTTCTGGACCAGCTTCAACACCGCGCAGGGCACCAACCTGCGCACCGACGACTCCATGCTCCGGCTCACCGACCTCATCTACGAGCGCGACCGCGCCAACCAGCGCCTCGACGGCGGCAACGCCTCGCTCCGCGAGGACGTCGACTCCCTCGCCGAGCGCGACCACGGCGCCGGCACCGCCCCCGGCAAGGAGCTCCGGGAGGCGGAGCGGGCGGCCGGGGCCACCGAGGTCGACGGCGCCGGGCTCACGGTGACACTCACCGACGCCCCGCCGGACGCCACCGCGCTCATCCCCGGCGTGCCCGACCCCACGCCGGACACCCTCGTCGTGCACCAGCAGGATCTGCAGGCCGTCGTCAACGCCCTGTGGGCGGGCGGCGCGGAGGGCATCCGGGTCATGGACCAGCGGCTGATCTCCACCAGCGCGGTGCGCTGCGTCGGCAACACCCTGATCCTCCAGGGCCGGGTGTACTCACCCCCGTACAAGATCACCGCGGTCGGCGACCGGCAGGATCTCCAGGCGGCCCTGGACGCGGAGCCCGCGGTGCAGAACTATCTGCGCTACGTCGAGGCGTACGGCCTCGGCTACGAGGTCGACCGGCACGACTCGGTGACGCTGCCCGGCTACTCCGGCACCGTCGGCCTGCACCACGCCCGCCCGGTGGAGTGACCACTCCCACGTCCCCCCGGCCGGTGACGCGGGCGAAGCCCGCCGCTTCGCGGGGCACGTGTCGTTAGTCTGGTGACTCGTACGGACGAATTCGGCAGCGGCGCAAGGCCACACGCGGGCCGCACACGGGCCGCGGACAGGCCACGCGAAGGCAGCGGCAGGGCAACGCAAGGACAACGGCGAAGATCGGCGAAGAGGGACGCATGTACGGCTGGATCTGGCGGCATCTGCCGGGCAACGCGCTGGTACGGGCGCTGATCTCGCTCATCCTCGTCCTCGGCATCGTCTTCCTCCTCTTCCAGTACGTGTTCCCCTGGGCCGAGCCGCTGCTGCCGTTCAACGACGTCACCGTCGACGAGGGAGCCGCCCGGCGATGAGCGCGCGCATTCTGGTCGTGGACAACTACGACAGCTTCGTCTTCAACCTGGTCCAGTACCTCTGCCAGCTCGACGCCTCGTGCGAGGTGCTGCGCAACGACGAGGTGATGCCGCAGCACGCCGACGACGGCTTCGACGGCGTGCTGCTGTCCCCCGGGCCCGGCACCCCGGAGCAGGCGGGGGTGTGCGTCGACATGGTGCGGCACTGCGCGGAGCGCGGGCTGCCGGTGTTCGGGGTCTGCCTCGGGCTGCAGTCGATGGCGGTCGCGTACGGCGGTGTGGTCGACCGGGCGCCGGAGTTGCTGCACGGCAAGACCTCGCCGGTGACGCACGGCGGCGCGGGCGTGTTCGCCGGGCTGCCGTCGCCGTTCACGGCGACGCGCTACCACTCGCTGGCCGTCGAGCGGGAGTCGCTGCCCGACGAGCTGGCGGTCACGGCCGAGACGGACAGCGGCCTGGTGATGGGGCTGCGCCACCGCGATCTGCCGGTGGAGGGCGTGCAGTTCCACCCGGAGTCGGTGCTGACGGAGTGGGGGCACCGGATGCTGGCGAACTGGCTGGCCGAGTGCGGCGACGGCGGGGCCGTCGCGCGGTCGGCGGGGCTGGCGCCGGTGACGGGTGGTTTCGCGACGGGCCCGGCACCGGGCCCGGCACCTGACGTGGCACCCGCGGGCGGGGTGGCGCCTGCGGGCGGCGGGGCGGCCGGGACCGCGGGGTGACCGGCACCCGGCCGGACGGCAGCGCACCGGGGCGCGCGGAGGAGCGCGAGCCGGGGCGCGAAGCGCGTTATCGCGGCTTCCACGACCCAAGCGCCCCCGGCCGGCCGGCGGGCGACGCCGGGGACCCGCTCACCGACCCGGAGTCCGGCGGCCGGCCGCCGCTGCCGCGCCGGGACACATCGGGAGCGGGCGGGCGCGCGGGGCCGGGGAGCGCCGGTGCCGGGGGCCGCGGGCAGGGCGCCGGATCGTCCGGTACGCGGCCGGGGTTCGGCTCCGGTACGGGGCCGGGGCCCGCCGGTTACGGCGCGGGCGGCGGCGCAGGCTCCGGGGCGTACGAGCAGGGGCAGGGCGGCCGGGCTGCGCGGCCCGCGAGCTACGGCGCCGCGGGCGGCGGTCAGGATCCGCTGGAACAGGGCCACCTGCCGGAGTACGCCCACCGCAACCCGCTCCGCGGCGACCCCCTGCCGCCGCCGCGCAGCGCCGAGGCGGGGTCGCCGCAGGAGCACGGCGCACAGCCGCCGCAGGGGCAGGGCCCGTTCACGCAGCAGGACCCGCAGGGCGAGCCCGCGCAGCCCCGGCATCCGCAGACCGCCTACCCGCAGCCGCACGTGCCGCGGCAGGAGCCCGCGGGCGCGGACGGCCCGCGGCCGCGGCCGCTGGAGCGGCCCGAGTCGCCGACCTCGGCGGTCTCCCGCTGGTTCCGCCCGCACACCGCGCCGGACGGCCGCGACCCGAACGCCGGCCCCGCGGACTACGCGCGCGCCGCGGACCCTTCGCAGGGCACCCCGCGAAACGATCCGCCGCCCCCCGGCGCCCACCACCCCGGCGGCTACGCGCCCACCCCGGACCCCGCCCCGGTACCGGCCCCGCACGCCTACCAGCCGGACGACCGCGCCGCCCCCGGCGCCCACGCGTCCCCGGCGTACCCCGCGCGCACCGATGCGCCTGCCGACCAGACTGCGATCGTGCCGCGGGACGGGACCGCGGCGCAGTACCCGGTGTCGTCCTACGACGCGGGCCACCCGTCCCCGTACGCGGAGGCGCCGGAGGCGGCCGCGTACGGGCAGAGCACCTCCGCCTACGACCCGCACGGGCCGGCGGCGTACGACCCGCAGCTCCTCGGCTACGACCAGGCCCCCGCCGACCCGCTCGGCGCCTCCTACCCGGCGGTGACCGGGGACCCGCTGACCGACCCCCTCGATCCGGCACCCCCCACCGGCCGCAGGGCCAGGACCCGCGACCCCCTCACCGATCCCCTCGACCCGCTCGACCCGCCCGCCGCGCAGGCCGCCGCCCCCCATCCCGCCCCGCGCCGCCACGCCGGGCGGCCGGCCGTCGAGGAGCAGCAGCAGCCGTACGGCGCGCCCGCCCACGGCCGGCATGCCGGAGGCGCCGCCCCGGGGAGCGCCGCCGCCGCGGGCACGGCGGCCGGCGCCGCCCCCTCGGGCCACCGCGACCCCTCCCCCTGGGGCGACCTCTCCGCCGCCGCCCACGCCGGCGCCCCCGCGCCCGCCGACCCGGCCCAGGCCCAGCCCCAGGCCCAGGCCCATACAGCGCAGCCCCACGCCGGGCCACAGGCCCCGCCACAGACCGGGGTGCCGGCAGCGACTCCGGCACCCGCCCTCGCAGGCACCCAGGTGCCGGGACCGCCCCCCGGCGCCCGTACCACCGACCAGCCCGCGAGCGGCGACCAGCGCCTCACCTGGGGCACCGCCCCCGCCTCCCGCCGCCGCGGCATAGCGGACGAGGGCCGCGAAGGACGCGGCGACCGCGAGGACCGCACCGTTCAGACGATGTCGCTGAACGTCGCCCGTGCGCTGGGCACCCGCATGTCCGCCCGCAAGGCCGCCCGCGCCGCCAAGCAGCAGCGCACCGTGCTGATCAGCCGCATCACCGGCGAGGCGTTCATCACCCTGGGCGTGCTGATGCTCCTCTTCGTCGTGTACCAGCTCTGGTGGACCAACGTCCTCGCCGACCGCGAGTCCCGGCAGGAGGCCCAGCAACTGGAGGAGCAGTGGAAGCGCGGCGACGGCGCGGGCAAGGAGGACGCCCGCGATCCGGGGGCGTTCGAGGCCGGCGAGGGCTTCGCGATCATGCACATCCCGTCGCTGGACGTGAACCGGCCGGTGGCCCAGGGCATCAACAAACAGAAGGTCCTGGACCGCGGCCTCCTCGGCCACTACTCGGAGGGCGACCTCAAGACGGCGATGCCGTGGGACGAGAAGGGGAACTTCGCGGTCGCCGGGCACCGCAACACCCACGGCGAGCCCTTCCGGTACATCAACCGGCTGGAGAAGGGCGAGGAGATCATCGTCGAGACCAAGGACACGTACTACATCTACGAGGTGTCCAGCACGCTCCCGTCGACTTCGCCCTCGAACACCGATGTCATCGACCCGGTGCCCGAGGGGTCGGGATTCACCGAGCCGGGCCGCTACGTCACACTAACGACCTGTACACCTGAGTACACGTCCAAATATCGGCTTATTGTCTGGGGCAAGATGATCGAGGAGCGTCCGCGCAGCGAGGGCAAGCCCGACGCGCTCATGGACTGAGCGGTACGGGCGGCCGGAGGCCGGCGGGACGGAACGGACGGGGAAGCGGTGGCAGCGACGGACGATGAGCGGGAGAGCAGACCCGCAGCGGAGGCCGCGGGAGAGGCTGCGCCGAAAGCCCAGGACCCGGAGGAGCCCGGAGAAGAAGGGGCGAAGGCCGGAGCGGAAGAAGCGGCCGGGCCCGTACGGGACGAAGGTCGGGCCGCGGAAGGAGAGGAAGAAGAGGCGGCCCCGCCCCGCCCCCGCCGCCGCGGCCTCCTCGCCGGGGCCGTCAGCCTCTTCGGCGAGGTGCTCATCACCGTCGGCGTCCTCATGGCCCTCTTCGTCGTCTACTCCCTGTACTGGACCAACGTCCAGGCCAACCGCGAAGCCGGCCGCATGACCGACGACCTCCGCGACTCCTGGGAGAACACCCCGGACGACGGCAAGCCCCGCCCCGTGGACATCGGCGACCTCAAGGGCGGCATCGGCTTCCTGCACGTGCCCGCGATGGAGGAGAACATCCTCGTCCGCAAGGGCACGGCGACCGACGACCTCAACAGGGGCGTCGCCGGCTACTACACCGAGCCGAGGAAGTCGGCCATGCCCTGGGACCGCCGCGGCAACTTCACGCTCGCCGCGCACCGCGACGGGCACGGCGCGAAGTTCCACGACATCCACCGCATCGACGAGGGCGACCCGATCGTCTTCGAGACGAAGGACCGCTGGTACGTCTACAAGACGTACGCCGTGCTCTCCGAGACCTCGAAGTACAACACCGCCGTGCTGGACAAGATCCCGGAGGAGTCCGGGAAGACGAAGCCGGGACGGTACATCACGCTCACCACGTGCACCCCGATGTACACCTCCCGGCACCGCTACGTGGTCTGGGGCGAGCTGGAGCGCGTGGACCGCGTCGACGAGGAGCGCACCCCGCCGCCCGAGCTGTCCTGAGCCCCCCGGCGGGTGCCCCGAGTGGCACGCGTAGACCGTCGCGGACGTGGAAGAACGCGTCCCGGTTATCTCACCTCCCCGAGGTCTGTCTGGGGGCGGTCCCGCTCCGTAGGATGCAGTTCGCAAGCGCGAATCTGGACTCGGGGACATCTGGGGAGGCCGCACGGCATGGGAGCTCCACGGCAGGACACCAGCGAACGCGCACGAGAACTACAGCGAAGCTGGTATGGCGAACCGCTGGGCGTGCTGTTCCGGCGGCTGATCGACGATCTCGGCCTGAACCAGGCACGGCTGGCCGCCGTGCTCGGTATCTCGGCGCCGATGCTGTCGCAGCTCATGAGCGGGCAGCGGGCGAAGATCGGCAATCCGTCGGTGGTACAACGCGTACAGGCGTTGCAGGAGTTGGCCGCCGAAGTGTCGAGCGGCAGCGTTTCCGCGGCGGAGGCGGCGGAACGGATGGAGGGAATCCGCAAGAGCGCGGGAGGCGCGGTGCTCGGGACGACGCAGACGCAGTCGTCGACCGGATCGACGACGGTGCGCCGCGTCGTACGGGAGATCCAGTCCCTGCTGCGCTCGGTGGCGGCCGCGGGCGACATCATCGACGCGGCGGACCGGCTCGCGCCGACACAGCCGGAGCTGGCAGAGTTCCTCCGGGTGTACGGCGCGGGGCGCACCGCCGATGCCGTAGCACATTACGAAGCACATCAGTCATAACCGGATGAATTACTGACGAGCCGTACAAGGGGCGGGCACAGCAGCATGGGTGAGGTCTTCGCTGGGCGGTACGAGCTGATCGATCCGATCGGCCGGGGCGGGGTGGGCGCGGTCTGGCGCGCCTGGGATCACCGGCGACGGCGCTATGTGGCGGCCAAGGTGCTGCAGCAGAGCGACGCGCACACGCTGCTGCGCTTCGTCCGCGAGCAGGCGGTACGCATCGACCACCCGCACGTGCTGGCACCCGCCAGTTGGGCGGCCGACGACGACAAGGTGCTGTTCACGATGGACCTGGTGGGCGGCGGCTCACTGGCCCATCTGATCGGCGACTACGGACCGCTCCCGCCGCGGTTCGTCTGCCTGCTGCTCGACCAACTGCTCGCCGGCCTGGCCGCGGTGCACGGCGAGAACGTCGTGCACCGCGACATCAAACCGGCGAACGTGCTGCTGGAGGCGACCGGCACCGGCCGGCCGCACCTCCGGCTCTCCGACTTCGGCATCTCCATGCGCAAGGGCGAGCCGCGGCTGACCGACACCAACTTCGTCGTCGGGACGCCCGGTTACTTCGCGCCCGAGCAGATGCTGGGCGCGGAGCCCGACTTCCCCGCGGACCTGTTCGCGGTGGGTCTGGTGGCGCTGTACCTGCTGACCGGGGAGCGTCCGGACAGCCAGGCACTGGTGGAGATGTATCTGAAGAACGGCGTGCCGCCGGCTCCCAAGGAGGTGCCGGAGCCGCTGTGGCAGGTGCTCGCGAGCCTGCTGCAGCCGGATCCGGAGCTGCGGTTCCGCACCGCGACGGGTACGCGGAAGGCGCTGGCGGAGGCGGCGGAGCTGCTGCCGGAGCTGGATCCGGCGGAGGAGCCGGTGGAGGTCTTCGACCAGCTCGGGCCGCTGCCGGTGGGGTTCGGGCCGCGAGGTCCGGAGCGAGCGGAGGAACGGGCGGCGGAGGCCGCGCCCGGGCCGGGTGCCGGTACGGGACTCGGTGCAGGACTCGGTGCTGGTGCTGGTACGGGACTCGGTCCCGGTACGGGTACGGGGCCGGCCGGTGACGCAGCGGGCCCGGCGGGGCCCGCTCACGCGCCGGGCGGCACCGGATTCGTACCCCCGCCCCCGCCCCCGCCCGCGGCCGCCGCGCCCGAGCCCGGCCCTGCGGGGCCCGGCACGGCGCACCCGCCCGCGGCAGGGCGGCCCGGCGCGGGCGGCCAGGCCGAGGCGACCAGCTACGGCATCGCGCCGCCGGCCGCGTCGCAGCCGCCGACGCCCACCGCCCCGTACACGACGGCCGCGCCGCAGCCCCATGCCCGGCCGCCGCAGCCCCGGCCCGGCGCCGCGGCGCCGCAACGGCGACCGGGACCGCCCGTGAAGGTGGCGATCCCGGTCGTGGTGCTCGCGGTGCTGCTGATGGCGGTCGGCGTCTGGGCGCTGGCCTCGGGCTGACGCCCGTACGCCCGGCTCCTCTCCTACTGCCGCCAGTTCTGCTGCGGCGGCGGCGGTGGGTACCCGTCACCGTACGGCCGCTCGCCGTACGCGGGACCGGCCGGCCCGCTCCCGTACGCGCCGGGCGCCGTCTGCGTGTCCTCGCCCGCCACCTGCGGACCGCCACCCGCGACCGGCACCGCCCGGCGCCGCGCCAGCAGCGTCCACAGCCCCAGGCCCGCCAGCAGCAGCACGCCCGCGCCGATCCCGGCGATCGCCAGGATCTTCTTCCCGGCACCGTCGCCGTCGCCGTCCGCTCCGGCCGGCGCGCCCTCCGCCGCGCTGTCGCGGTCGTCGTCCGTCACCGCGAACCCGGCCGCCGCCGCGTCCCCGTCGTACGCCGGGCCCGCCTCGGGCTCGCCCTTGATCGTCGTCCGCAGCTCCACCGGCACCGGCCCGTCCGCGAACTCCCCGACCTCCCCGGACACGCTGACGGCGATGTAGTACCAGCCCGCGAAGCCGACGTTGCCCAGCTCGCCGCTGTAGACCGCGTAGCGGTTCTCGTACGCCACCGGCGGGGCCACGGCGGGGATCGCCGCGGGGTCGTCGCCGAAGTACGTCTCGTTCTCGTTGGCGATGAACCCGCGCGCGGGGTTGTAGAAGTCGACGCGCACACCGTTGGAGGCGAACGCCGTCTCGTCGCTCACGGGCGTCGTGCCGAACTCGGTCTGCAGGAAGAGCTGCTGGCCCCAGTCGAGCGGCACCCGGTAGAAGTGCGTGGCGCCCGGCCGGATCTTGTCCGTCCACACGCCGTGGTCGATGGCGATCGCGTCGTTGAACCCGGTGCCGCCCTTGCGCGGCTCGGCCTTGCCGGTCGGCGGGGGCGGGGCCTCGGTGGGGATCGACTGCGGGTCGGGCGGGGTCGTCGGCTCGGCCTTCGCCAGCGGCGGCTCCGCCATGAAGCGCAGCTCGAGCGGCCACTGGGCCGGGCTGGAGGTGGCGTCGCTGACACGGGTGACGATGAGGTTGTAGACGCCGGCCTCCTGGCAGGTGCCGTCGGGCTGGGCCACCCGCCAGACGTAATGCGAGATCGGCCGGGCCGCGCCGTCGGCGGCGAAGTCGACGTCGGAACTGCTGCACCGGTCGCCGCCCTTGCTCTCCAGCTCCAGCTCGATGCCGTCGCCGTACGCGACCTTGGTACCCGGCTTCGGCGCGGCCACGGCGGATATCCAGGCGTTGGACTTCGCGTCGAGCGTGACGCTGTAGTACAGCTTGTCGCCCGGGGCGAGGGAGTCGGTGTAGGTCTTGCCGGCCTCCACCTTCTCGCCGCCGGTGCTGCTCGCGGCGCCCTCGATGGGCTCGGCGTCCTTCGCCGTCCGGTACTCGCCCGCGTCGGCGGGCGAGTTCAGCGGCACGGCTCCCTGCCTGCCGGCCGCCGAAGCCGCCGAAGCGGCCGGAGCCGCCGCCGGGAGCGCGGCCTGCGCCGCCAGCGCGGCCACCGCCAGCGCCGCGGCCGGCCCCGCCATCGTTCGCGTCCTCACCATCCACCCCTTACGCCGTTGCCTGCCGCCGCTTCCGCGGGCGCTTCGCCCGCCGGCCGGCGCTTCCGGTTCCGTACGATCACGAACGCGGCCCCCGCGCCGGCGAGCAGCACGCCACCGGCGATCCCGCCGGCGAGCGGCAGGACGGAGTCCGATGATTCCTCGTCCGCCCCGGCCCGCGCATCCTGCCCGCCGTCCTCGCCGTTCGCGCCGTTCGCTCCGCCGCTCCCGTCGCCGGCGGCGGCCGGTGCCCCGTGCCGTGGCCCCGACTTCTCCTCGCCCAGCACGTCGACGCGCAGCACCACGCCGATGGCCGTGTTCCGCGCGAACCGCGCGGCGTCAGGACCCAGCGAGACCGACAGGTAGTACTCGCCGCCGCGGCGCACGGGCACGACCTCGGTGGCGGTCTCGTAGCGGTTCGTCCAACTGACCGGCACCGTACCGAGGTCGGCGGCGACGGGCTCACCGTAGTAGCTCCGGCTGCTGCTGAACGGTCCTTCGCCGACGAGGGCGCGGCCGGGCGAGTAGAGGTCGGTGGCGGCGAAGCTGGAGACCCCGGCGGCGCCGTCGAGCGTGGGCTCGTTGGCGAACTCGACGCGGTAGCGGAGCTGCTGGCCCCAGCCGACGCCGGTCTTGTAGAACCGTGTCTGCGCGGGCAGCAGTTCGTCGCGCCAGACGCCGGGGCCGATCGCCTTCGCGTCGTTGAAGCCCGTACCGCCGGTGATGTCCTCCGGTTCCGCGGTGGGCAGTTCCGCGCCCTCGTCGCCGGCCGGGCCGTAGTCCGTCTCGGACTGCGCGGGCGTGACGCCGGCGCGCAGCGGCTCCTCCTCGCCGACGGCCAGCTCCAGCGGCCAGCGGGCCCGGTCCGAGCCGGCGGCGCTGGTGCGGTGGACGCTGAGCAGGTAGCGGCCGGCGGCGTCGCAGGGCTCGCCGCCCTCGGCGCTGGGGATGCGGCTGACCGCGCCGGTCAGCGGCTGCGCGCCCTCGTCCTGCCCGAAGTGGGCGTCCCGGGCGTCGCACCGGGTGCCGTGGTCGTCGGTGGCGTGCAGCTCCAGCTCGATGCCGTCGCCGTACGCGACGGGCACACCCGGCTGCGGCACGGCGGTGACGCCGAAGTCGGCGGCGGAGGCGGCGTCCAGCTCGGCGGCGTACCACTTGGTCTCGCCCGCGCCGATGCTGTCGAGGTACTGGCCGGGCGCGACGTCCGCGGCGCCGCCGCGGCGCAGGCCGCCCTCGACCGGGTCGCCGCGGAAGCGGTAGCCGTCGGCGGAGAGGCGGGCGGCGCGCTGGAGCTGGCGGGCGAGCGCGTCGGCGTCGGGGGCGTCGTAGTACGCGCCGTGCCCCTTCTCCGCGATGCACTTCAGCTCGTCGCGGGCCTTGCCGCCGACCTGGAAGCCGACCGTGTCGATGCGCAGGGCGCCGAAGGCGCCGCCGGTCTCGCCGAGTTGCGCCGCGACCTCGCAGGGGTCGGGGGTGCCGCAGGTGTCCTCGCCGTCCGAGACCAGGAGGATCGAGCGGTGGCCGAGGGCCCCTGGCGGGCGCTCGGGGAGGTCCCGGGCGGCCTGCTGGAGCGCGTAGCCGATGGGGGTGTCGCCCTTCGGCTTCACCTCTGCTACGGCGTCCTTGATGCGGCCCCGGTCAAGATCCTCGACGGGCACGGCGAGGCGGGTGTCGGTGCAGCCGCCGGCGCGGTCGGCGCCGTAGACGCGCAGGCCGGTCGGGTAGCCGTCGGGCAGGGCGTCGGCGACGGTGCCGACGGCTTCGCGGGCGGACTCGATCCGGGTGGCGCCGGAGCCGTCGTCGTCGGCCATGGAACCGGAGGAGTCCAGCACCATCACCAGGCCGCCGCCGGTCGGCGCGGGCCCAGCGGGTGCGGCCGGTGCGGCCGGTGCGCCGGGGGCTCCCGGCGCGGCGGTCGCCGCGGAGAGCGGTCCCGCGGTCAGCGCGGCGGTGAGCGCCGCGGCCAGGCCGGCGTACGCGCGCCGTCTCCGGCAGCCGTGGAGTGTGCGTTCCATGACAAGTTCCCCCTCGTTCTCCACCATTTGCTCAAGCACCGTAGAACGTGTGCAGTAGCAAATAACAGGGGGCGGGTGTCACGGTCGTGCAACAGGGCTCCGGTCATGCCGAGGCCCCAGCCGCACCGCCGCGCAAGCGGCGGGGCCGGGGCCCAGAGCCGGCCCGGAACCGGGCGGCCCTGCTCGGAGCTCTCGCGTTCTCAGACGCCCGAAGAGGAGGGCACCGAGTCGGTGGCCTCCGTCCACAGGTCCTGCTCGGCGCGATCCGCCTGGATCTGGCGGTACACGAGAAGCCCGCCCAGAGCGGCCAATGCGATCAGGAACAGCTTCTTCACCGCGACCTCGTCCTTCCAGAGACATTGGACTACGAAGCCCGATGATACACAGCGCGTACGACACCGGAGCCGGGCTCGGGACCGTGGCACTAGGACCGCACTAGGACCTAAGTCCCCGCCCCGTTTCCATCCGTCGCCCGATCCGCACAGCCCTGTCCACCGCGCACGATGGCGGTCATGACCACGCCCGACGCCACCGACACCACCGACGCCGCGGACCCGGCGACCCTCACGAAGACGACCCGTCCGAGCGCGGGCCACCGGTCCCGCGACCCCGCCGCCGCACCGGCCGGTGCCGCGTCCCCGTCCCGGCTCTGGCCGGTGCTGCTCGCCTCGTACATCGGCCAGTTCCTCGTCGTCCTCGACGTCTCCGTCGTGAACGTCGCCCTGCCCAGCATGCGCGACGACCTCGCCCTCAGCGGCAGCGCGCTGCAGTGGGTCGTCAACGGCTACGCCCTCACCTTCGCCGGCTTCCTGCTGCTCGGCGGCCGGCTCTCCGACCTCTTCGGCCCCAAGCGCGTCTACCTCGCCGGACTCGGCCTCTTCGCCGCCGCCAGCCTCGCCGGCGGGCTGGCGCAGAGCGACACCGTGCTCATCACCGCCCGCGCCGCCCAGGGCGTCGGCGCCGCGTTCCTCGCGCCCGTCACCCTCTCCCTGCTGACCCGGGCGCTGCCCGAGGGCGCCGCCCGTACCCGGGCCATCGCCGCCTGGACGGCGGTCGGCGCCGCCGGCGGCGCGACCGGCGGGCTCATCGGCGGCGCGCTCACGGACCTGGCGTCGTGGCGCTGGGTGCTGCTGATCAACGTGCCGATCGGCCTCGCCGTGGGCGCCGTGGTCCTCGTCTGGCTGCGCGAGCAGCGCCGCGACGCCGACCGCCCCGCCCTGGACCTCCCCGGCGCCGTGCTCGTCACCGGCGGCGTCGGCGCCGTGGCGTACGGCATCACCGAGACCGAGTCCGCGGGCTGGACCTCGGGCTCCGCGCTGCTGCCGCTGCTGGCCGGGCTCGCCGCGCTGGCGGGCTTCGTCGCCGTGGAGGCACGCTCCGCGCAGCCGCTGATGCCGCTGCGTCTCTTCCGCATCCGCGCGGTGGCCGTCGGCAACGTCGTCACGCTCGTCAGCATGGTCGGCGCCTTCGCCCTCTGGTACTTCCTCACCCTCTACATGCAGACCGTCCTCGGCTACAGCGCCATCCGCACCGGCCTGGCCTTCCTCCCGCACACCGCCGCGCTCATCGTCGCCTCCCAGTTCGCCCCCCGGCTCTCGGCCCGCTTCGGCATCCGCACGATGACGGTCGTCGGCGGGCTGCTCACGGCCGCCGGGTTCCTGTGGCAGGCGGCGGCGATGGACGCGGACGGCACCTTCGTCTCCGCGATCCTCGGCCCGGCCCTCCCGATGGCCGCGGGCCAGGCCGTCCTGCTGGCGCTGCTCACCGACGTCTCCACCTCCGGCGTCGGCGAGCGGGACGCCGGCGGCGTCTCGGGCCTCGTCAACACCTCGCGCCAGATCGGCGCGGTGCTGGGCCTGGCGATCCTCGGCGCGGTCGCCTCCGCGGGCCACGGCGCCCCCGAGGACGGCTACGCCCGCGCCTTCCTGGCCGCCGGTGTCATCACCGCCGCCTCGATGCTCCTGGTCCCCTTCCTCCCCCGCCCGGGCAAGCGGACCCGGCCCGTCTCCGGGTCCGTAGCCGCATGAGGGCGGCGGCATGACAAAGGCGAAGGGCGCCTCCTCGTCACGAGGAGGCGCCCTTCGCCATTTCCGGTGCGGCTACCAGGACTTGAACCTGGGGCCTCATCCTTATCAGGGATGCGCTCTAACCGACTGAGCTATAGCCGCGCGCTGCACAGAGATTACCCCACCGCCGAGCCGCGGCCCAAATCGATAGCGGGTGTACCCGGCGGGCGCTACTCGTCCTCCGCCAGCGTGACCTCGATGCCGCCGACGAAGCCCGCGGAGAGGTTGTAGATGAACGCGCCCAGCGTCGCCAGCGCCGTGGCGAGGACCACGTCGATCAGCGCCACCACCGCGGTGAACCCGGCCACCCGGGGCAGCGACAGGAACGACTCCAGGTCGAAGCCCGCCGAGTCGTCCGAGCCGGTGGCCTCGCTGATCGTGCCGCCGACCGTGCTGAAGACGCCCATCGCGTCCAGCACCATCCACAGCACCGTCACCGCCACGATCGTGCAGATGCCGAGCGCGATGGAGAGCAGGAAGCTGACCTTCATCACCGACCACGGGTCGGCCTTCGCGATCCGCAGCCGCGCCTTGCGGGTGCGCGGGACGGTGCTGGCGCCGGTACGCGACCTGCGTACCCCGGCGGCCGTCTGCTGGGCCTGCTCGTACGCCTGACCGCCGCGGCCCGCCGGACGCCCCCCGGCCTGCCCGCCGCCGGCCACGCCGGCCGGCGGGGTGTACGCCTGCGGCGGGTGGTGCGGCGCCGGCGGGGCCCCGGGGGCGGCCGTCGGCGGCGGCATCGGGCCCTCGGGGGCGCCGTCGTACGGATACGCATGCGCCTGCGGGTCCTCCGCGCCGCCGACCCCGGCGGCAGCGGAGGCGCCGCGTCTGCGCCCGCGCCGGCCGCCGTGCCCGCCGCCGGCGTCATCCGGACCTGGCGGGGGGTTCGGCTGCGCGTACCCCTCCGCCCTCGCCGGCCCGGCGCCGGCACCCGTGGCTCCACTCACGACCTACTCCTCGCCTTCACCGTCCGCGGCGGGGCCCTGGGCCCCGGCGTCCGTGCTCCCGGCCTCGTCGGCGGCGACGGCGGCGTCGACGGCCTCCTCGACCTCCTCCGCCTCCCGGCCGGCTTCTGCGTTCCGCGCGATGCCGACCACGGCGTCCCGCTTCCCCAGGTTGATCAGTTGGACGCCCATGGTGTCACGGCCCGTTTCCCTGACCTCGTCGACCCGTGTACGGATCACGCCGCCGCCGAGCGTGATGGCGAGGATCTCATCCGACTCCTCCACCACCAGCGCGCCCACCAGCGAACCCCGGTCCTCCACCAGCTTCGCCGCCTTGATGCCGAGGCCACCTCGTCCCTGAACGCGATAGTCGTCCACGTTCGTACGCTTCGCGTAACCGCCGTCGGTGGCGGTGAACACGAACGTACCGGGCCGCACGACATTCATCGAGAGGAGTTCGTCACCCTCGCGGAAGCTCATCCCCTTCACGCCGGAGGTCGCACGGCCCATCGGGCGCAGCGCCTCGTCCGTTGCGGTGAACCGGATCGATTGGGCCTTCCTGCTGACGAGCAGCAGGTCGTCCTCGGGCGAGACCAGCTCGGCGCCGATCACCTCGTCCGGCGAGCCGTCGGGCATCTCCCGCAGGTTGACGGCGATCACGCCGCCCTGGCGGGGCGAGTCGTAGTCCTTGAGCACCGTCTTCTTCACCAGCCCGGCCTTGGTGGCGAGCACCAGGTACGGGGCGGCCGCGTAGTCCCGGATCGCCAGGATCTCCGCGATGTGCTCGTCCGGCTGGAACGCCAGCAGATTCGCGACGTGCTGGCCCTTGGCGTCCCGTCCGGCGTCCGGCAGCTCGTACGCCTTGGCGCGGTACACCCGGCCCTTGTTCGTGAAGAACAGCAGCCAGTGGTGGGTGGTGGAGACGAAGAAGTGGTCGACGATGTCGTCCTCGCGCAGCCTGGCCCCGCGTACGCCCTTGCCGCCGCGCTTCTGCGCGCGGTAGTCGTTCGTCTTCGTCCGCTTCACATAGCCGCCGCGGGTGATCGTGACGACGATGTCCTCCTCGGCGATCAGGTCCTCGATGGACACGTCGCCGTCGAAGGGCACGAGCTGCGTGCGCCGGTCGTTGCCGAACTTCGCGACGATCGCCGCCAGCTCCTCGCTGATGATCTGCCGCTGCCGCTCGGGGGAGGCGAGGATCGCGTTGTACTCGTCGATCTTCGCCTGCAGCTCGTCGTGCTCCGCGGTGATCTTCTGCCGCTCCAGGGCGGCCAGCCGGCGGAGCTGCATCTCCAGGATCGCGTTCGCCTGGATCTCGTCGATCTCCAGCAGGTCCATCAGGCCCCTGCGGGCCACGTCGACCGTCTGGGAGGCCCGGATCAGCGCGATGACCTCGTCGATGGCGTCCAGCGCCTTCAGCAGGCCGCGCAGGATGTGCGCCCGCTCCTCGGCCTTGCGCAGCCGGAAGGTGGTGCGGCGGACGATGACGTCGATCTGGTGCTCCACCCAGTGGCGGATGAAGGCGTCCAGCGACAGCGTGCGCGGCACGCCGTCGACGAGGGCGAGCATGTTCGCGCCGAAGTTCGTCTGCAGGTCGGTGTGCTTGTAGAGGTTGTTCAGCACGACCTTCGCGACGGCGTCCCGGCGCAGCACGATGACCAGCCGCTGGCCCGTACGCGACGAGGTCTCGTCCCGTACGTCGGCGATGCCCGTCAGCCGGCCGTCCTTCACCCCGTCGGCGATCTTCTGCGCGAGGTTGTCGGGGTTGACCTGGTACGGCAGCTCGGTGACCACCAGGCACTGCCGGTCCTGGATCTCCTCGACCTCGACCACCGCGCGCATCGGGATCGAGCCGCGGCCGGTGCGGTACGCCTCCTCGATGCCCTTGCGGCCGACGACCAGCGCGCCGCTGGGGAAGTCGGGGCCCTTGATGCGCTCCAGGAGGGCTTCGAGCAGCTCGTCGTTGGACGCGTGGGGGTGCTCCAGGTACCACTGCACCCCCTCGGCGACCTCGCGCAGGTTGTGCGGCGGGATGTTCGTCGCCATGCCGACCGCGATCCCCGCCGAGCCGTTGATCAGCAGGTTCGGGAAGCGGGCGGGCAGGACGGAGGGCTCCTGGGAGCGGCCGTCGTAGTTGTCCCCGAAGTCGACGGTCTCCTCGTCGATGTCGCGGAGCATCTCCATGGCGAGCTGCGCCATGCGGCACTCGGTGTAGCGCATGGCGGCGGCCGGGTCGTTGCCCGGGGAGCCGAAGTTGCCGTTGCCGTCGACGAGCGGCATCCGCATCGACCAGGGCTGGGCCAGCCGCACCAGGGCGTCGTAGATCGCCGAGTCGCCGTGCGGGTGGTAGTTGCCCATGACGTCGCCGACGACGCGCGCGCACTTGAAGTACCCGCGCTCCGGGCGGTAGCCGCCCTCGTACATCGAGTACAGGACGCGGCGGTGCACGGGCTTCAGGCCGTCGCGGATGTCCGGCAGCGCACGCGAGACGATGACGCTCATCGCGTAGTCGAGATAACTGCGCTGCATCTCCGTCTCGAGCGAGACGGCGTCCACGCGCAGCACGATGCCGCCGTCTTCGCCCTCGCCGTCCGGCTGCGGGTCGGGGTTCTGGGGAGTGAGCTCGTCGGCCATTGCGGGTCTTTTCTACCTTTTCGAAGAGGTCTCGAAGGCGGTCGGTCGCACCCGGGCGGGGACCCCGGGAAACCCGGGCGGTGGGGGCCGCCCGGGCGGGGCCGACTCAGATGTCGAGGAAGCGGACGTCCTTGGCGTTGCGCTGGATGAACGAGCGGCGCGCCTCGACGTCCTCGCCCATGAGCACGGAGAACAGATCGTCGGCCGCGGCGGCGTCGTCGAGCGTCACCTGGCGCAGGACGCGGTGCGCCTGGTCCATGGTGGTGATCCGCAGCTCCTCCGCGTTCATCTCGCCCAGGCCCTTGAAGCGCTGGATCGAGTCGTCCCTGATCCGCTTGCCCTGCGAGCGGCCCAGCGCGATGAGCTGGTCCCGCTCGCGGTCGGAGTAGGCGTACTCGAACTCGTCCCTGGTCCACTTGATCTTGTACAGCGGCGGCTGGGCCAGGAAGACGTGCCCGCCCTCGATCAGCGGGCGCATGAAGCGGAACAGCAGCGTCAGCAGCAGGGTCTGGATGTGCTGGCCGTCGACGTCCGCGTCGGCCATCAGCACGATCTTGTGATAGCGCAGCTTGGAGAGGTCGAAGTCCTCGTGGATGCCGGTGCCGAACGCCGAGATCAGCGCCTGCACCTCGGTGTTCTGCAGCACCCGGTCGATCCGGGCCTTCTCCACGTTCAGGATCTTGCCGCGGATCGGGAGGATCGCCTGGTACCGCGGGTTGCGGCCGGACTTCGCCGAGCCGCCCGCGGAGTCGCCCTCCACGATGAAGATCTCGCACTTGGACGGGTCGTTGGACTGGCAGTCGCTCAGCTTGCCCGGCAGCGACGCGGTCTCCAGCAGCCCCTTGCGCCGCGTCAGGTCGCGCGCCTTGCGGGCGGCCACGCGGGCCGTCGCCGCCTGGATGGACTTGCGGACGATGTCCGCGGCCTCGTTCGGGTTCCGGTCGAGCCAGTCCGTCAGGTGCTCGTGCGTGACCTTCTGCACGAAGGTCTTCGCCTCCGTGTTACCCAGCTTGGTCTTCGTCTGGCCCTCGAACTGGGGCTCGCCCAGCCGGACCGAGATGATCGCCGTCAGGCCCTCGCGGATGTCCTCGCCGGTGAGGTTGTCGTCCTTCTCGCGGAGCAGCTTCTTGTCGCGCGCGTACCGGTTGATCAGCCCGGTCAGCGCGGCCCGGAAGCCCTCCTCGTGCGTGCCGCCCTCGTGGGTGTGGATGACGTTCGCGAAGCTGTACACGCCCTCGCTGTACTGCGTGTTCCACTGCATCGCGATCTCGACCGACATCAGCCGCTCGGTGTCCGCGGCCTCGAAGTCGATCACCGAGGGGTGCACCGGCTCGCCCTTGCGCGAGTTCAGGTGGCGTACGAAGTCGGAGATGCCGCCCTCGTAGTGGTACGTGACGCTGCGGGCCTTGTCCTCGTCCTCGTCGCCCGCGGTGTCCGCGCCCGAGGTCTGCTTGGCCGCCGCCCGCTCGTCGGTGAGCGAGATGGTCAGCCCCTTGTTCAGGAACGCCATCTCCTGGAAGCGGCGCGACAGCGTCTCGAACGAGTAGTCCGTCGTCTCGAAGACGTCGCCGTCCGCCCAGAACGTGACCGTGGTGCCGGTCTCGTCCGTCTCCTCGTTCCGCGCCAGCGGCTCGGTCGGGATGCCCAGCTTGTAGTCCTGCGTCCAGCGGTGGCCGTCGGTCTTGACCTCCACCGACAGCCGGGTCGAGAGCGCGTTCACGACCGAGACGCCGACGCCGTGCAGACCGCCGGAGACCGCGTAGCCGCCGCCGCCGAACTTGCCGCCGGCGTGCAGGACGGTCAGCACGACCTCCACCGCCGGCTTGTTCTCCGACGGCACGATGCCCACGGGGATGCCGCGGCCGTTGTCGACGACGCGCACGCCGCCGTCGGCGAGCAGCGTCACCTCGATCGTGTCCGCGTGGCCGGCCATCGCCTCGTCCACCGAGTTGTCCACGACCTCCTGCACCAGGTGGTGCAGACCGCGCTCACCGGTCGAGCCGATGTACATGCCCGGGCGCTTGCGTACGGCGTCGAGGCCCTCGAGAACGGTGATCGCGTTCGCGTCGTACGCCGCGTCCTCGACGGCCTCCGCCTCCGCACGGACGTGGGCCCGTGCGGCCTCAGCGGCCGCCTCCGCGGCGCCGTCGGCGCCTGGAGACACGTTCTCGCTGGCAGGGATGTTCTCGTTGGAGTTGCCGGAATCGGCCACGAAGCGCCCTTTCTGGCACAGCACGGGCCACTCTCCTGGCTGAGCGGGAGCGGCCGCGTCGTTGTTGGTCAGCGTGTTCCGCAAGTGGGCGGGTTGCTCCCAGTCTACCGGTAGCCCAGGACAGAATGGCGGTTTGCAGGTGCCTGAACCCGCATGTGGCGCCCTGAACATCTGCCCGCCGAGGGGGGCTGCACACACCGGGGCCTGCAGAGCCTCTGAGCGCCACTCAGCGCTTCGGGGCGTCAACCATCAGCTACTGTGACCGACCTCACTCCATCACAGGTTTACCGCCGGGGTTCAGCAGAAGGTACGGGCCTACCCGTACGTGTCCCCGGGGCCCTGGCTCCCCGGCGCCCGCAGCGGACCGAAGCGCCGCCCGCCGCCCCCGGGACCCACCACTTTGATCAGCTTCACGGTGCCGTGGCCGAGCTCCTCGTTGAGCCGCGCCACCAACTGCGGTGCCAGCAGCCGCAACTGCGTCGCCCACGCCGTGGAGTCGCACGTCACCACGAGCACCCGCTCCTGCTCGTCGTACCGCTCGGGCGCGCAGTGCTGCGCCACCTCGGGACCGACGAGCTGCGGCCAGCGGCCCATCACGCCGCCCACCGCCGCCGGCGCCTCCCAGCCGCGCTCGGTGATCAGCCTGCTCACCGCGGCACCCAGCGGCAGCGGATCGCGGCCGTCGGCGCGGGCGCCCGAGCGCAGCCCGCCGCCGCGGCGGGCCTGCCGGCGCTGCTGCGCCGCCGCACCCCGCGCCCGGGCCTCCGCCCGCGCCGCCCGCAGGGCCACGCGCGCCAGGTCGACCCCGGAGGGCTCGGGAGCGGCGGGGGACTCCGCGGTCCCGGAGTCCGCGGCGGCGCTCTCGGGGCGTACGGGCTCCTCGCTCATCCGCGCTCCACCCGCCCGTCGGCCACCGTGAACCGCGCCCCCGCCAGCGCTCCCGGCACGTCCTCCGCCACCGCCGCCGTCACGAGCACCTGCTCGCCGGGCGCCACCAGCTCCGCCAGCCGCTCCCGCCGCCGCGCGTCCAGCTCCGCGAACACGTCGTCCAGCACCAGCACCGGCTCCCCGCCGCCCTCGCCGCGCAGCAGCTCGTACGACGCGAGCCGCAGCGCCAGCGCGTACGACCACGACTCCCCGTGCGACGCATAGCCCTTCGCCGGCAACTCGCCCAGCTTCAGCACCAGATCGTCGCGGTGCGGACCGACCAGCGTCACGCCCCGCTCGATCTCCTGCTTGCGCGCCTCCGCCATCGCCTCCAGCAGCAGCTCCGCGAACTCCTCGCGCGTACGCGCCTCCGCGAACCGCCCGCCCGCCGGCGACCTGTACTCGAACGCCGTCGGCCCGGCGCCCGGCGCCACCTGCTCGTACGCCTTGTCCACCAGCGGCTGCAGCACCGCGATCAGCTCCAGCCGCTGCGCCAGCAGCTCCGCCCCGGCCCGCGCCAGATGCTGATCCCACACGTCCAGCGTCGACAGGTCGAGCTGCCGCCCGCCGTGCCGCCGCGCCATCGCGGCCGTCTTCAGCAGCGTGTTGCGCTGCTTGAGCACCCGGTCGTAGTCGCTGCGCACCCCGGCCAGCCGCGGCGCCCGCGCCGTGATCAGCTCGTCGAGGAAGCGGCGCCGCTGGTCCGGGTCGCCCTTGACCAGCGCCAGGTCCTCCGGCGCGAACAGCACGGAACGCAGCACGCCCAGCACGTCGCGCGGCCGCACCTGCGACGAGCGGTTCAGCCGCGCCCGGTTCGCCTTGCCCGGGTTCAGCTCCAGCTCCACGAGCTGCTGCCGGCCGTCCTGCGTCACCGCGGCCCGTACCACCGCACGCGCCGCGCCCATGCGCACCAGCGGCGCGTCCGCGGACACCCGGTGGCTGCACAGCGTCGCGAGATAGCCGACGGCCTCGACCAGGTTCGTCTTGCCCTGGCCGTTCGGCCCGACGAAGGCCGTCACCCCCGGGTCGAGGGGCACCTCCGCCCGCTCGTACGAGCGGAAGTCGGCCAGCGAGAGATGAGTCACGTGCATGGCCCGACGCCGACCTCCCCAGGCACTCGGCCGATTCAGCTTCGATTCAGCTTGGGCGAAGAGCGGGCCGGCGCTCCCGGCGGCCGCCCGGCAGAGCTACTTCTCCTCCTTGACCGCGTGGCCGCCGAACTGGTTCCGCAGTGCGGCGATCATCTTCATCTGCGGCGAGTCGTCCTGGCGCGAGGCGAACCGGGCGAAGAGCGAGGCCGTGATGGCCGGCAGCGGCACCGCGTGGTCGATCGCCGCCTCCACGGTCCACCGGCCCTCGCCGGAGTCCTCCGCGTACCCGCGGAGCTTGCCCAGGTGCTCGTCGTCGTCCAGCGCCCGGACCGCCAGGTCCAGCAGCCAGGAGCGGATGACCGTGCCCTCCTGCCAGGAGCGGAAGACCTCGCGCACGTCGGTGACCGAGTCCGCGGCCTCCAGCAGCTCCCAGCCCTCGGCGAAGGCCTGCATCATCGCGTACTCGATGCCGTTGTGGACCATCTTCGCGAAGTGCCCCGCGCCGACCTTGCCGGCGTGGACGGCGCCGAACTCGCCCTCCGGCTTCAGCGCGTCGAAGACCGGCTGCACCCGCGCCACGTGCTCGGCGTCGCCGCCGTACATCAGCGCGTAGCCGTTCTCCAGGCCCCACACGCCCCCGGAGACGCCGCAGTCCACGAAGCCGATGCCCTTCGCACCCAGCTCCTCGGCGTGCTTCTCGTCGTCCGTCCAGCGCGAGTTGCCACCGTCCACGAGCACGTCGCCGGGCTGCAGCAGCTCGGCCAGCCCGTCGACGGTCGACTGGGTGGCCGCGCCCGCGGGCACCATCACCCACACCACACGCGGGGCGGGCAGCGCGTCCACAAGCTCCCGCAGGCTGTGGACATCGGCTCTGTCCGGGTGGTGGTCGTACCCCACGACGGTGTGGCCCGCGCGCCGGATGCGCTCACGCATGTTCCCGCCCATCCGGCCGAGACCCACAAGACCGAGCTCCATCACTGCCCCTTCGTCCGTCTGTGCGTCCTCTATCGGGTCCGAGCCTACGCCGGACCTCAGCCGCTCAGCCGCACGGGCATGATCAGGTACTTGTACGCCTCGTCCGCCTCGGCGTCGAGCGCAGGCTTGCCGCTGAGCAGCGCCGGCTTCGTCGACGTCGTGAACGAGAGCTGCGCCGCGGGCGAGTCGATCGCGCTCAGCCCGTCGAGGAGGAACAGCGGGTTGAAGGCGATCGAGATGTCGTCGCCCTCCAACTGCGCGTCCACCCTTTCCACAGCCTGTGCGTCGTCGCTCGACCCGGCCTCCAGGGTCAGCACGCCCTGCTCGAAGCTCAGCCGCACCGGCGTGTTCCGCTCGGCCACCAGCGCCACGCGCTTGACGGCCTCGACGAACGGCGGGGTCTCGATGACCGCCACCGAGTTGAACTCCGTGGGGAACAGCGTGCGGTACTTCGGCAGGTCGCCCTCGATCAGCCGCGTCGTCGTCCGCCGGCCGGCGCCCTCGAAGCCGATCAGGCCCTCGCCCGCACCGGCGCCCGACAGCGCGAGCGTCACGATGTCGCCGCTGGTCAGCGATTTGGCCGTGTCCAGGAGCGTCTTGGCGGGGACGAGCGCCACCGAGGAGGCGTCGGCGGTCTCCGGCTTCCACAGGAACTCGCGGACCGCGAAGCGGTACCGGTCGGTGGAGGCCAGCGTGACCGTGTCGCCCTCGATCTCGATGCGCACGCCCGTGAGCACCGGCAGGGTGTCGTCCCGGCCGGCGGCGATGGCGACCTGCGCGACGGCGGCGGCGAAGACCTCGCCGGAGACCGTGCCGGTCGCGGTCGGCATCTCGGGCAGCGTCGGATACTCCTCCACAGGCAGGGTGTGGAGTGTGAATCGCGAGGAGCCGCAGACCACGGTGACCCGGACGCCCTCGGTGGAGATCTCCACAGGCCGGTTGGGAAGTGCCCGCGAGATGTCGGCGAGCAGCCGCCCGGAGACGAGGACCGTGCCGTCCTCCTCCACGTCCGCCTCGACGGAGACGCGGGCGGACACCTCGTAGTCGAAGCCGGAGAGGCTGAGCGTCCCGCCGTCCGCGCCGTCGGCCTTCAGCAGCAGTCCGGCGAGCACCGGCGCGGGCGGCCGGGCCGGGAGGCTGCGCGCTGCCCACGCCACTGCCTCCGCGAGTACGTCGCGCTCCACCCGGATCTTCACGGAGACCGCCTCCTGGTGCTCTCGGCCCTTGCCGGCTCGGTTGGTGTGGGGGACCAGTCTGACGCACGGCACCGACACAGGGGGCAGGTCGGGGTCAACTCGTCGCTGCCGCCCCTGGAGGCCGTCGACCGCACTTGTGCACAGGCCCCGCTTCGAAGCGGATTCCGAGCTAGCTACGTGTAGAGGTAGTAGTAGGGGCTGTGGAAACCGTGGAAAACCCTGTCTGCGCAGGTCAGACCGCGAATTTTGCCCACAGGCGGGTTGGGGACGAAGAGTGGATAACCCGCTGTTCCTGTGGACGATGCCCGGCTGTACACAGGCCGTTCACAGGCGGGGGCCACTTAGCCACAGCTCCATCCCCAAAGTTACCCGGGTTTCTGCACAGCCAATCCCGCCTCTCGGTGTGACGGCTTTCACTCGACCCGGTGAAGGGGCGCGTTGCGTTGCCGAACAGTGGACAAACTTGTGGACAGGCTGTGTACAGAGCGGGGTTTTCTGTGGGTGAGTGGTCTTCCGCGGTGGACAGCGCTCGGCGCCGATCGGGCCGGCGGTGGGTGTCCACAGGTTGTGGGCAACGCTCGCCCACAAATCCACACCCCGATGAGCTGCGCGGACGCGAGTTGTCCAGACCGCGTCCACACCCGCCCGTGGGTAACTCGCCGATCCCCAGGGTGTGGACGGCGGAAAAGCCGGCGAGGTGTGGAGAAGTGCCTGGTCAGGCCCGGGAATCGAACAGCGGGCGGGGGCTCGGCTGTTCGGGTACGCGCCGGGGGCGGCCGGACGCGTACGGAAGACCTGTGCAGAACCGGCCGCCGGAGGACGCGTGGGGCCCCGGGAGGCGCTGTGGAGCGGCGCGGGGCGGGATGTGGGACGTACGGAACGGCGGCGGGGCCGCTAGCTGTTCTTGATGCGGTTGGTCAGCTCGGTGACCTGGTTGTAGATCGAGCGCCGCTCGGCCATCAGCGCCCGGATCTTGCGGTCCGCGTGCATGACCGTGGTGTGGTCCCGGTTGCCGAACTGGGCGCCGATCTTCGGCAGGGAGAGGTCCGTCAGCTCCCGGCACAGGTACATGGCGATCTGGCGCGCGGTGACCAGCACGCGGCTGCGGGAGGAGCCGCACAGGTCCTCCACCGTCAGCCCGAAGTAGTCGGCGGTGGCGGCCATGATGGCGGCCGCGGTGATCTCCGGGGCCGCGTCCTCGCCGCCGGGGATGAGGTCCTTCAGCACGATCTCGGTGAGCCCGAGGTCCACCGGCTGCCGGTTGAGCGAGGCGAAGGCCGTGACCCGGATCAGGGCGCCCTCCAGCTCGCGGATGTTGCGGGAGATCCGGGAGGCGATGAACTCCAGCACCTCCGGCGGGGCGTTCAACTGCTCCTGGACCGCCTTCTTCCGCAGGATCGCGATCCGGGTCTCCAGCTCCGGCGGCTGCACGTCGGTGATCAGGCCCCACTCGAAGCGGTTGCGGAGCCGGTCCTCCAGGGTGATCAGTTGCTTGGGCGGCCGGTCGCTGGAGAGCACGATCTGCTTGTTGGCGTTGTGCAGCGTGTTGAAGGTGTGGAAGAACTCCTCCTGCGTCGACTCCTTGCTCGCCAGGAACTGGATGTCGTCGACCAAAAGGATGTCCATGTCGCGGTAGCGCTTGCGGAACGTGTCCGCCTTGCCGTCGCGGATGGAGTTGATGAACTCGTTGGTGAACTCCTCGGAGCTCACGTACCGCACCCGGGTGCCGGGGTAGAGGCTGCGGGCGTAGTGGCCGATGGCGTGCAGCAGGTGAGTCTTGCCCAGGCCGGACTCGCCGTAGATGAAGAGCGGGTTGTACGCCTTGGCCGGGGCCTCGGCGACGGCCACCGCGGCGGCGTGCGCGAAGCGGTTGGAGGCGCCGATGACGAACGTGTCGAAGAGGTACTTCGGGTTCAGCCGCGCGGTCGGCTCGCCGGGTCCCGTGGCCGGGGCGGGCTGGGCGGCGAGCGGGCCGGGCGCGCCGCTGGGCACGGGCAGCTCGACGTTCCCCATGGCCTGCACCATCGGCGGGATCGGGGCGCCGGAGGGGCTGTGACCGCCGGGGTGGCCCGCTGTGTGGCCTCCCGCGTGCCCGCCGGGGTGGGCCCCAGGGTGCGCGTACCGGTCGTGGGCGGGGCGCTGCGCGAGGTGGTCGTGGGCCGAGTAGAAGTCGGTGCCGTCGGTCCCGGCCGCGGTGTCCGGCTGGGCGCCGGGCGGGCCCGGGTGGTGGTCGGCGCGGGGCCAGGCGGCCGGCGCCGGGCGCGGCTGGGCGTACTCGGGGTACGTCGGGGCGGCGGTGGGGAGGCGGTCGTCCCCGGGCGCCGGGCGGCTGTACGCGTCGTACGGCGGCTCGGGCAGCGGCCCGCCGTGGCCCTGGTGCGGCGGCTGATGGCTCTGGTGGGTCTGGTGCGTGGGCTGCGCGGCGGTGTGCGGCAGCGGCAGGTGCGGGGCGCCGGGGTGCGCGGCCTGCTCGTGCGCCGGCGGCTGCGGACCCTGCTGGGGACGGGGTACGTGCGGGCCGTGCCCGCCCGGCTCGGGGGCCGGCTGCGGCGGCGGGGCCTGCTGCGGCTGCCTCGACTCCGGCTCGCCGGGGCTGACGGTGACGGCCAGGCCGATGGGCTGGTGGCAGGCGTGGCTCAGCGCATCGGTGATCTTGGAGGCGAGGCGGCCCTCGAAGACGCCCTTCGCGTACTCGTTGGGCACGGCCAGCACCGCGGTCCCGGCGACCAGGACGAGCGGCTGGCAGTCGTGCAGCCAGCGGTGGTCCTTGGCCTCGATGCCCTGGTCGTCCGCGAGCAGCCGCTCGAGCACGCGTGGCCACACTGCAGCGAGATCGGCAGGCAGGTCGGCCACGGGTCACGCTCTTTCAGGTCACGGCAGGTCACGAAGGTGTGATCTCGGGACGGGTGGGATGGATCCGCGCAAGGGTCGGAAGTCCAGCCACGGTAGTCACGCCGAGCTGCCCCATTCAAGTCGCTGTCCACAGGCTGTGCACAGTGTCCTGTGGCGTGTCGGCCGTACAGGGCGGGTTTGACCGGACGGCGGCTGCCCGCGTACCGTATCGAGGTCGAGATGTCGACGGCTGCTGCCGCCTGCCTCCGATCAGTCTCAGGCCGCGACAGTGATCATGTCACGTGTCGGGCGATGACGAGCCGGCTCGAGGGCGCACGGTGGCAGCCGTTCGGCGCCTAACCACCCGTGACGAATCTTCTGGAGCCCCCGAGTGAGCAAGCGCACTTTCCAGCCGAACAACCGCAAGCGTGCCAAGACGCACGGCTTCCGGCTGCGTATGCGTACCCGCGCCGGCCGTGCCATCGTCACGGCCCGTCGCAACAAGGGCCGCGCACGCCTGTCCGCCTGACCCCTTGGTGTGCTCGTGCTGCCCGCTGAGCACCGGCTGCGGCGGCGCGAGGACTTCGCCCGAGCGGTACGCCGCGGACGACGGGCCGGCCGCCCGCTGCTCGTCGTCCATCTGAACAGCGGCGGTGACCCGCATGCCGCCGGGGAGGACGCCTCCCCGACGCGTGCGGGTTTCGTCGTCAGCAGGGCCGTCGGACCGGCGGTCGCGCGCAACCTCGTCAAGCGTCGCCTGCGTCATCTCCTACGGGATCGGTTGGATCTGCTGCCCGCAGGTAGCCTGGTGGTCGTACGGGCGCTGCCTGGCGCCGCGGAGGCCGGCTACGACCGGCTGCGCGATGACCTGGACGCAGCGCTGGGGCGGTTGCTGGGAAGGGCGCCGCGATGAAGTATCCGCTGCTTTGGTTGATCAAGCTGTACCAGTGGACCATCAGCCCGCTGCTGGGGCCGGTCTGCAAGTACTACCCGTCGTGCTCGCACTACGGCTATGAGGCGATCAGGCTGCACGGTGCGGTCAAAGGCACGGGCCTGACCGCCTGGCGCATCCTGCGCTGCAACCCGTGGTCGCTCGGCGGGGTCGATCACGTTCCGCCCCGCAAGCATCCGGTCTGGCACCAGCGGCTGCGCAGCCGCCTGGGCAAGACGCAGCCCAAGGCCCAAGGAGCCTGATTCGTGGACACGGTCCTCAAACCTCTCTATATCGCCGTTTCCTGGATCATCGTCCAGTTCCACTCGCTGTTCAGCCTGGTCTTCGACCCGGCCAGCGGCTGGGCGTGGGGGCTGTCCATCGTGGCGCTGGTGGTCGTCATCCGGATCGCGTTGATCCCGCTGTTCGTGAAGCAGATCAAGGCGACGCGGAACATGCAGGTGCTCCAGCCGAAGATGAAGGCGATCCAGGAGCGCTACAAGAGCGACAAGCAGCGCCAGTCCGAGGAGATGATGAAGCTGTACCGGGAGACGGGTACCAACCCGCTCTCGAGCTGTCTTCCGATCCTCGCCCAGTCACCGTTCTTCCTGGCGCTCTTCCAGGTGCTGAACAAGATCGCCGGCAACAACGAGGTCGGCGTCCTCAACGCCTCGCAGGTCGCGGAGGCCCGGCAGGCCCACGTCTTCGGTGCCCCGATCGCGGCGAAGTTCATGGACAGCGCCGGCAAGGTGGAGAGCCTCGGCGCCACGCTCGCCGATGTGCGGGTCGTCACCGTCATCATGATCGTGCTGATGTCGGGTTCGCAGTTCTACACGCAGCGTCAGCTCATGACGAAGAACGTCGACCTCACGGTCAAGACGCCGTTCATGCAGCAGCAGAAGATGCTGATGTACATCTTCCCGATCATGTTCGCCGTCTTCGGCATCAACTTCCCGGTCGGCGTCCTGATCTACTGGCTGACCACCAACGTCTGGTCCATGGGCCAGCAGATGTACGTGATCAAGCGGAACCCCACGCCGGGCAGCAAGTCCTACGCGCACCTGCTGGAGCGCATGCAGAAGCACGTCATCGACCGCGGCGGCGTGCGCGGCCGCCGCGACCGCTACGTCGTCAAGCAGATGGTCGCCAAGGGCAAGGACCGCAACGAGGACGAGCGGAAGTTCGTCTCCGCGCTCGCCAAGCACGACCTGCTGCCCCAGGCGGACGGCACCATCGTCAAGAGCGAGACGCCGCTGGCGGACGCCAAGCCCGGCAGCGGCGACCCCAGCCGGCGGCAGCAGCCGAAGCGGCAGTCGAAGTCCCAGCGCCGCAGCCATGCCCAGTCCGGCGGCTCCGGCCAGGACCAGGAGGGCGCGGACGACGCCGCGGGGTCCGAGGACAAGAAGCCCGCGTCGAGCGCCGCGAAGAAGAAGGCGGGCGGCTCATCCGGCCGCGGCGGTGCGGGTGGCAACGCCCGTAACGGGAAGTCCGGTCAGCGCAAGGGGCCGCAGCGGCCCAAGCACCCGTCGAAGAAGTAAGAAGGAGTCCCCACGTGACGGACACCGCGTCCGCGACCGGCGAAACCGGTTCGGAGATCGAGGCCCAGCCCGAGCAGCCCGAGGCCACGGCCGAGGACGTCCTGACGCGCCTGGAGCAGGAAGGCGAGATCGCCGCCGACTATCTGGAGGAGCTGCTCGACATCGCAGACCTCGACGGCGACATCGACATGGACGTCGAGGGCGGCCGGGCCTCGGTGTCGATCATCGGCGAAGGGTCGTCGGACCGCCACCTGCAGAAGCTGGTGGGGCGCGAAGGCGAGGTGCTGGAGGCGCTGCAGGAGCTGACCCGGCTGGCCGTGCACCGGGAGACGGGTGACCGCAGCCGGCTGATGCTGGACATCGCGGGGTTCCGGGCGCGCAAGCGCGAGGAGCTGACCGAGCTCGGCACCGAGGCCGTCGAGCGGGTCAAAGAGAGCGGTGAGCCGGAGAAGCTGCGGCCGATGTCGCCGTTCGAGCGCAAGGTGGTGCACGACGCGGTGAAGGCCGCGGGGCTGCGCAGCGAGTCGGAGGGCGAGGAGCCCGAGCGGCGCGTGGTCGTACTCCCGGCCTGACCGGAACGTAGCTGCTGCTCCACCCCTGGGCCGGTTGATCCGACCGGCCCAGACCGCTCCCCTGCCCCTGCCGTCGCCCGCCTGCCCGCCCGTGCTCCAGCGAGAGGACGTTCCCGTGTCCGAAGTTGCGGATCTGCCGCCGGCGCCGGAAGCCGCCGACAAGGTCTTCGGCGGTGCCCTTCCGGACGCGGTGCGCTACGCCGAGCTGCTGGCCGACACGGCGGTGACCCGCGGGCTGATCGGCCCGCGGGAGGTCCCCCGGCTGTGGGAGCGGCACCTGCTGAACTGCGCGGTGCTCGCCGAAGTGGTGCCCGACGGCGTCGCGGTCTGCGACGTGGGCTCGGGCGCCGGCCTGCCGGGCATCCCCCTGGCTCTCGTCCGTCCCGACCTGCGGATCACGCTGCTGGAGCCGCTGCTGCGGCGTACCCGGTTTCTGCAGGAGGTCACCGAGCTGCTTGGGCTGGAGCAGCAGGTGACCGTCGTCCGCGGCCGGGCCGAGGAGGTCCTCGGCACGCTGGAGCCCGTGCATGTGGTCACCGCGCGGGCGGTGGCCCCGCTGGACCGGCTGGCCGGCTGGGGCGTTCCCCTGCTGCGCCCGTACGGCGAGATGCTGGCGCTCAAGGGCGAGAGCGCCGAGGAAGAACTGCGCGCCTCGAAGGCCGCGCTGCACAAGCTCGGCGTGACGGAGACCGAGATCGTGCAGGTCGGAGCCGATGTAGTGGACCCGCCGGCGACCGTCGTGCGGGCCGTGGTGGGCGAGAGTCCCGGGGGCGTGCGCTTCGCCGCCAAGCGGGCCCGCGCCGCTCGTAAGGGCGGTCGCGGCGGGCACGGCCGACGCCGTTAGTCTGCTCGTATCCGAAAGAGGGCCGATCGGTCCATTAAAGCCGCCTACCGTACATACACCGGAGTGTCGCTGCGGTGGTGCCCGCGGGGCTGTGCATCGTGTTTCACGTGAAACATCGTTCGTTGCTCCCCGGGATCCTCAGCCGAGGACGCGGTGCCCTAGAGGCCCGCGAGTCGGCTGTGGATAAGGAATCATCCACAGGAGAACGGGCCTCGCTGGTTCGCGACCCCGAAAGCATGGCAGGCTCTGTGCAGTGCGAGTCTGAAGTCGAGGAGAGTGAATCCTTGCGGTCCGACGCCAATGTCGCGGGGCCGATGGCCGATCCGGTCCCCGGTCCCCGCTCCGAATCGGCGGATGTTTCACGTGAAACACCGCCTCCCATGGACGACACTCCGATCGGCCGTGCCGCTCAACTCGCCGTAGAGGCGCTCGGGCGGGCCGGCCAGGGTCTGCCGCGCCCCGAGCAGACCCGGGTGATGGTCGTCGCCAACCAGAAGGGCGGGGTCGGTAAGACCACCACCACGGTCAATCTGGCGGCCTCACTGGCCCTCCACGGGGCCCGGGTGCTGGTCGTCGACCTCGATCCGCAGGGCAATGCCTCGACCGCACTGGGCGTCGACCACCACGCGGAGGTGCCGTCGGTCTACGACGTGCTGGTGGAGGCCAGGCCGCTGGCCGAGGTGGTGCAGCCGGTCCCCGATGTCGAGGGGCTGTTCTGTGCGCCGGCGACCATCGATCTCGCGGGCGCGGAGATCGAGTTGGTCTCGCTGGTAGCACGCGAGAGCCGGCTGAAGCGCGCGATCGACGCCTACGAGCAGCCGTTGGACTACATCTTCATCGACTGCCCGCCCTCGCTCGGCCTGTTGACCGTCAACGCCATGGTGGCGGGCAACGAGGTGCTCATCCCCATCCAGTGCGAGTACTACGCGCTGGAGGGGCTGGGCCAACTGCTCCACAACGTCGACCTGGTGCGCGGGCATCTCAACCCCCGGCTCCACGTGTCGACGATCCTCCTCACGATGTACGACGGGAGGACGCGGCTGGCCTCCCAGGTGGCGGACGAGGTCCGCGGCCACTTCGGCAACGAGGTGCTGAGGACCAGCATCCCGCGCTCGGTGCGTATCTCCGAGGCACCGAGCTACGGACAGACGGTCCTCACCTACGATCCCGGGTCGAGCGGCTCGCTCTCCTATCTGGAGGCGGCCCGTGAGATGGCCCTGCGCGGTATGCCCAGACAGGGCGAAGCTCATCACGAGCGGCACGACGGAGGGGCTCAGTGACGGAACGACGCAGAGGGCTGGGTCGCGGGCTGGGGGCTCTGATCCCCGCCGCTCCCACTCCCGCCGATGACTCGGGACCGCTGGTCGGCGGCGCCACCATGTCGCCGGGAGCGGTGCCGGTCATAGTGTCGGAGCGGGCGCCGCAGCCCGAGCCTGAGGGGTACGAGGAGCAGGTGCCGCCGGAGCACGCCTACGAGGCGCCGCCGGCCGTCGAGGGTGCCGCGGACAGCGGCGAAGTGGCCGGTGCGCACTTCGCCGAGGTTCCGCTGGACGCCATCACGCCGAACCCGCGGCAGCCCCGTGAGGTATTCGACGAGGACTCCCTCGCCGAACTGGTCACCTCCATCCAGGAGGTCGGGCTCCTCCAGCCGGTCGTCGTCCGCCGGCTGGGCTCGGACCGCTATGAGCTGGTCATGGGTGAGCGCCGCTGGCGTGCCTGCCGCGAGGCGGGCATGGAGCGGATTCCCGCGATCGTCCGCGCCACGGACGACGAGAAGCTCCTCCTGGACGCGCTGCTCGAGAACCTGCATCGAGCACAGCTCAACCCGCTGGAAGAGGCCGCCGCCTACGACCAGTTGCTGCGGGACTTCGAGTGCACGCACGACCAGCTCGCCGACCGGATCGGCCGCTCCCGTCCCCAGGTCTCCAACACGCTGCGGCTGCTGCGGCTCTCGCCGCCCGTCCAGCGGCGGGTGGCGGCCGGGGTGATCTCGGCGGGCCATGCGCGGGCGCTGCTGTCCGTGGAGGACGCCAGCGAGCAGGATCGGCTGGCGCATCGCATCGTGGCCGAGGGGCTGTCGGTGCGGGCCGTCGAGGAGATCGTGACCCTGATGGCGTCGGAGCCCAAGACCGGGCGCCGGCCGAAGGCGCCACGGGCGGGCAACCGGATGTCTCCGGCGCTGACCGATCTGGCGTCCCGGCTCTCCGACCGCTTCGAGACCCGGGTGAAGGTCGACCTGGGGCAGAAGAAGGGGAAGATCGTCGTCGAGTTCGCCTCGATAGAGGATCTGGAGCGCATCCTCGGGTCGATGGCGCCCGGCGAGGGCAGGGTGCTGGAGAAGAAGCTGAGCGACGAGGACGCCGACGAGGACGAGTGACCCCCTCCCGTCGATCCCCACGAGACAGGCCGCGGATGGAATCCGCGGCCTGTTTTGTCGTCTCCGGATACGATGCATACGGGTATCGAGGGGGATGCCGGTGAAGGAGAGGATCGGGCTGCATGGGGCGAAGGCTCGTACCGCTCACCCTGGACAATCTCCCGGACTTCCCCCGGCGATGCCGCTCGTGTGTCTTCTGGGAGCTGGATCCCGTCAGCGGTGAAGCGGCCGCCAAGTCCGGGCATCCGGAGCGGGAGAAGGAAGCCTGGATCTCCTCCGTTCTGCTGGAGTGGGGTTCCTGCGGCCGGGTCCTCTACGTCGACGATGTGCCGGCCGGGTTCGTGATGTACGCCCCGCCCGCCTACGTGCCCCGCTCCTTGGCCTTCCCGACGAGCCCGGTGTCGGCGGACGCCGTCCAGCTCATGACCGCGTGGCTGAACCCGGGATATCAGGGGCAGGGCCTGGGCCGGACCCTCGTCCAGACCGTCGCGAAGGATCTGCTGCGCCGGGGCGTCAAAGCCGTCGAGGCGTTCGGAGACGCGGCCTGGAAGGAGCCCGCGTGCGTGCTGCCGGCGGACCATCTGGTCGCGGTCGGCTTCAAGACCGTACGGCCCCACTACCGCCATCCCCGGATGCGGCTGGAGCTGCGCTCCGCGATCTCCTGGAAGGAGGACGTGGAGCTGGCGCTCGACAAGCTACTCGGCGGCGCACGCAAGGATCCGGTGCTGCGGCCGCTCTGACCCGCGTCCCGGCACGACGAAGGGCCCGTCCCCACGGGGACGGGCCCTTCGGCTGTCGGCGACTGCGTTTCACGCGGCACGCGCACGTTTCACGTGAAACGAGGACCGCTGCGTCAGCCGATGAACTCGCTGAGGTCGCGCTCCAGGGCGGTCTTCGGCTTGGCGCCGACGATGGTCTTCACGACCTCGCCACCCTGGTAGACGTTCATCGTCGGGATCGACATGATGCCGTATTTCGCGGCCGTCGCCGGGTTCTCGTCGATGTTGAGCTTGACGATGGTGATCTTCTCGGGGTTCTCCGCGGCGATGGCCTCGAGCGACGGAGCGATCTGGCGGCACGGGCCGCACCAGGCAGCCCAGAAGTCCACCAGTACGGGCTTGTCGCTCTTGAGGACCTTCTCCTCGAAGTCCGCATCGGTTGCGGTCACCGTGGCACCGGCCATGGCGTACTCCTTACGTCGTTGTGCGTTGATGGCTGCTCGGTCTCAGACGGCGTCTGCGACCTTCTCCGGCTCCGCCGACTTCTCCTTGTCGGCGATCGCGGCGAGGTAGCGCTCGGCGTCCAGCGCCGAAGAGCAACCCGTCCCGGCGGCGGTGATCGCCTGGCGGTAGGTGTGGTCGACAACGTCGCCCGATGCGAAGACCCCGGCGAGGTTGGTGCGCGTCGAGGGGGCGTCGACCGTGAGGTAGCCCTCCCCGTCCAGCTCCAACTGCCCCTTGAACAGCTCCGTGCGCGGGTCGTGCCCGATGGCGATGAACAGACCCGTGACCGCGATCTCGGACTCCTCGCCGGTCGTGGTGTTCCTGAGGGTCAGACCGGAGAGCTTGTCGCCGCCCTGGATGGCGGAGACCTCGCTGTCCCAGATGAACGAGATCTTCGGGTCCGCGAAGGCCCGCTCCTGCATCGCCTTGCTGGCGCGCAGGCTGTCCCGGCGGTGGACGACGGTGACGCTCTTGGCGAAGCGGGAGAGGAAGGTGGCCTCCTCCATCGCGGTGTCGCCACCGCCGACGACCACGATGTCCTGCTCGCGGAAGAAGAAGCCGTCACAGGTGGCACACCACGAGATGCCCCGGCCGGACAGCTCGTCCTCACGGGGCAGCCCCAGCTTGCGGTGCTGCGACCCGGTGGAGACGATCACGGTCCGCGCACGGTGCACCGTGCCCGCGGTGTCGGTGACGGTCTTGATGTCGCCGGTGAGGTCTACGGACACCACGTCGTCGGGGACGAGCTCGGCGCCGAAGCGCTCCGCCTGTGCCCGCATGTTGTCCATCAGATCCGGACCCATGATCCCGTCGCGGAACCCGGGGAAGTTCTCCACGTCCGTGGTGTTCATGAGCGCGCCACCCGCGGTGACGGCGCCTTCGAAGACCAGCGGCTGCAGCGCGGCGCGGGCGGTGTACAGCGCGGCGGTATAGCCCGCCGGCCCCGAGCCGATGATGATCACGTTGCGAACGTCGCTCACGGACTCTTCCTTGTCTACGACCGGCTGCCTGAAGGGGCGGGGACCGCCTTGCGTCCTGTCCCTCTCACCCACCCAACGGATCCTACGGGCCGGACATTCCCGCGGGCGGGTGGGCGCGGCTCAGGGTCGCCGGAAGGTGTCGCGGTGCAGAATCTCGCCCGACCGGTCCGGGGAGGCTGCGCAGGAAGAATCCACCACGTAGGCGTCCACTCGCTGAGCGTCGCCGGGGTGCGGCAGCACGACGACGTACACGGGCGTTCCCTCGTACGTGTCGGTCTCGGCCGCGAGGGGCGCCTCGGTGCGGTTGACGGCGGCCCGCACGCAGTCGGGCATCTGCGCGGCGTCCCCCTCGGCGACGAACGGGTCGTCGCCGCTTTCGGGCGTGCCCTGGCCGGCACCGCCGCCCTCGCGCCGCTCGGGCTGGAGCATGCCGAGGACCCGGGACTCCAGCGAGTCGGCGCTCAGCGGCCCCTGGCCGGCGTCGCTCGGCGCGACCTTCGGGGCGTTCCCCTGGGACTGCTCTTGGCTGGCCGTCATGTCTGCGGCGCTGTCGTCGCCATCGCCCGTCTCCGGGAGCTGGATGAGGACGACGGTAAGCGCGACGAGCGCGGCCGCCCCGGCGGCGCCGAGGAGGGCGCGCGGCCAGCGCCGCGCGCGTCGGCCGGGGCCGGTGGCGTCCGTGCGGTGGCCGGAGGGCCGGCGGTGCGAGCGGCTGGGTCGTGTTTCACGTGAAACGGCCTCGCGCGGTGCCGGCACCTGGGTCGCCGACGGCGCGGTTTCACGTGAAACATCGACGGCGGACACATCGGCGTCGTAGCGCGCCTCGGCCGCCAGCGCGGCGTCGATTCGCCCCGCGATATCGGCGGGCATCGGGGCAGGCTCCGGGAGGCTGCCGAGAAGGCCGCGGACGCCGTCGAGGGCCTCCTGGATCTCACGGCAGGTGGCGCACTCGTCGAGATGGCGGTGGAGCTGCTGGGTGCGGGCGGGGGAGGCCAGGCCCTCGGCGAGGTCGGCCAGTTCTTCGACCTCCGGGTGCCCGTCGTCGGCGCCGGAGGACTGCGGGGGCTGCGTCATGGCCTCTCACCTCCACCCTTCGCCGCGCGTACGTCGTTCTGCTCTGTCGTCGGTGGGACGGATGTCCCCTGCGCCGGGTTCCGTCCGCCCGTCGCGGAGTCGGCGGCGGACAGCCGCAGATGACGTACGAGAGGAAGGAGACGGGCCCTACCGCGGGCGCAGCGGCTCTTCACGGTACCCGCGGGAACGCCGAGGATGTCGGCGGCCTCCGCGACGGGATAGCCCGCCATGTCGACGAGCACCAGGGCGGCTCGCTGCTCCACGGGCAGGGTCGCCAGCGCCTCGCGTAGCTCCCGGCCGGTGTCCTCCCGCTCCGCGGGCGCCTCAGCGGACTCCTCCGGCTCCAGCAACTGCTCGAAGTGCTCGGTGTCCGCGACCGGTGCCGCGCGGCGGCTGGCTGCCTTGCGGGCCCGGTCCAGGCAGGCGTTCACGGTGATGCGGTGCAGCCAGGTGGTGACGGCGGACTGGCCGCGGAAGGTGTGCGCCGCGCGGAACGCGGAGAGCAGCGCGTCCTGCACCGCGTCCGCGGCCTCTTCGCGGTCGCCGAGGGTGCGCAGCGCCACCGCCCACAGCCGGTCCCGGTGGCGCCGGACGATCTCGGCGAAGGCGTGCGGGTCCTCACCGGAGACATGGCGGGCGAGGAGTGTGCGGTCGTCGACGTCGCCGCCGCTGGCGTTCTCCAACGCCGACCCCTCCCCCCGGTCGAGTGCTGCGCGCTCAGCTCCGAATCTGGATGTCGGAGATCTTGCCACGGAAGTTGCCCTCGTTCGACGGCGGAATCTCCGTGAGCCACAGCAGAACGTACTGGGTGACGACCGGCTTGGTGGGCTTGAGCGTCAGATTGGTGCCGTCCGCCGCGTCGAACTCCTCGAAGCCGGCGAGATCCGTCGGCATCGACGCCGTGTCCTGCGGCGTGGCCATGGCCGTCAGCTTGCTGTCGCCGATGAGGGACACCTTCACGCTGCCGACGCGCTTGGGCTCACCGAGGTCCAGGACCAGCCCGACGCCCTCCTTGAGGTTCCCGAAGACCGCGCTCGTGTACCACTTGGTCTCCCAGTAGCTCGACGGGTCGGAGTCGAAGGCCGCGGGCACGCTGCTCGGGGACTCGCTGCCGGTGCCGTACGGGTCGAAGTCCCGGGCGCTCTCGATCTCCACCGGCTTGCCGCCCTCGCGGCCGCTGCCGGAGCCACCGCCCCCGCCGGGCTGCGCCGCGGAGTTGCCGGTGTCGCCGCTGCTGCCGTCGTGGTTGATGAGGGCGTCGGCGAGCTGCCAACTGCCGAGGGCCAGCGCGACGATCAGCAGCACGGACACGCACCACTTCACGGCCTTCCCGGTCCGCCCCGGCAGCGTGGGCGGTGCGGGCGGCGGCACGGCGGCGGCGGGGCGCGTGGCGGGCCCGCCGGGGCGGCCGCCGCTCTGCGCGTAGCCCTGCTGGTACGTCGTCTGCTGGTACGGCGCGGACCGCGGGTACTGCTGCTCCGGCGGGCGGATACGCGGGAGCTCGGCGCAGGCGGCGCTCAGCTCCGCGGGCGTGGTGCACGGCCGCGGGTGCGCCGCCGCGGCGGGGGAGCCGGCCGCGAGCGCGCGCATGGCCAGCTCCGAGAGCCCGCGGTGCACCCCCGCGCGTACCTTCTCCGGCGCGATGAGACCCACGTGCTTGGGCAGCCCGGCCAGCCCGTAGGCGTCCCCCTCGTACGGCCAGCGACCCGTCAGCGCGGCGTACAGCAGCGCGCCGACGGCCTCGGTGTCGGTGCGCTGCGGGTCGTCCGCCTCGGTGCCGTGGAGCGCCGCGTGGACGGAGAGCCCGCGGATGCGCCACTGCCCGCTGCCCGTCCGCAGCACGGCCGACGGGGTGAGCCTGAGGTGCGCGAGGTCCTTGCGGTGGGCGGCGGCCAGCGCCTGGGAGACCTGCGTGACGAGTTCGTACGCCTCGTGCGGCTCCATCGGCGCGCCGCCGGCGAGCAGCGTGGACAACTCGGTGGCGTCAGGGAGCCATTCGTGGACCACGTAGACGACGTTGTCCTCCTCGACGGCGTCGAGGACCTGGACGAAGCGCGGGTCGCCGATGAGGGCCGCCGCGCGGGCGGCGTCGAGGACGGCCTCGGCGTGGTCGTGCCCGGCGGCCAGGACGTGGACGCCGACGGCGCGGCGGAGTTTCTCGTCGACCGCGCGCCAACTGCTGAAGCCGTCGAGGCGGGTGACGCACTCCTCCAGCCGGTAGCGGTCGGCGAGCTTGTGGCCGCTGTGCATGTCGGCGACGGGAACGCCGGCCCGCGGGGGCTCTGCGGGCGCGGGCGGCTCCGCGGCCGGCGCGTTCGCGGCGGGAGGCTCCGCCGCGGCCGTGTCCCCGGCGGCCGGCCGGGCATCACTGCTGTCCGTCTCGGCGGCGTCCGCGGCGCCGGAGTCGGGGGCTGCCGCGGCAGGGGCCTCGGCAGCGGGCGTCTCCGCGGCGCCCGTTGGGTCTTCCGTGTCCGCCGCCCCAGTCGTGTCGGCCGCATCGCTGCGGTCGGCCGCCGAGCCGTCGACGGCTGCCGTGCTCCGTTCCGCCACCGCCGTTCCTGCCTCCCCAACTCTCGTGTCGTACAGCCGCGCCATGACAATTGTGCCCACAGCCTCACGTCATCCACGACACACGGCGATGACGGAAGGTTGTGCCCCCGGTTACCGGCCGAGGCGGCCGCGGACCATCCCCATCATCGCGTTCAGCTCCTGGATCCGCATCCGCCGGGCGGCCACGTAGAAGATCGCGCCGAGCACGAGCGAGCCGGCGACGAGCGCCGCGAGGGACCCCGTGACGCCCTCGCCGAGCTTGTCCGTCACGGCCCATGCGGTCGCGCCGCCGGCGAGCGCCGCCGGGATGCTGGCGCCGATGAGGCGGGCGTACGTGCGCACGACGTGGGCGCCGTCCAGGTCGTTGGTCCCCATCCGCTGCTTCAGCCGCCGCCAGGCGACGCCGACGCCGACCATGTAGGCGACGCCGTAGCAGGCGGCCATGCCGATGACCGCGTGCCGGTCGGGCAGCAGGACGAAGGAGATCGCCGAGCCGGTCGCGAAGACCGCGGCGACGATCAGGGTGTTGTAGAAGGGCGTGCGGGTGTCCTCGTAGGCGTAGAAGCCGCGCAGGACGACGTACTGCACGGAGAAGGGGATCAGCCCGAGGCCGAAGGCCATCAGGACGTACCCGATCGAGGTGGCGGCGTCGCTGCCGACCGCGGCGAAGAGCAGGGTGCACATCGGGATGCCGAGCGCGACGAGCGCGAAGGCGATCGGCACGATGGCGACGGCCGAGGTGCGCAGGCCGTGCGAGATGTCGTCGCGCACCGCGTTGGGGTCGCCGTCGGAGGCGGCCCGGGAGATGCGCGGCAGCATCGCGGCCATCACCGACACGGTGATGATCGCCTGCGGCATCTGCCAGATCAGCAGCGCGTTCTGGAAGGCCATGATGCCGGTGCCCTTGTGGCCCACCTCGGCGGCGGACTCGCCGGCCCAGGTGGCGAGCTGCGTGACGACGAGCATCCCGGCCTGGTTGGCGAGGACGAAGAGGAACGTCCACTTGGCGAGCTTGGCCGCCTTGCCGAGGCCGTGGCCCTTCCAGTCGAAGCGCGGCCGGATCTTGAAGCCCGTCTGCCGCAGGTACGGGATCATCGCCAGCGACTGCACCACGAGGCCCAGGAGGGTGCCGACGCCGAGGAGCCGCACGCCCTCCCCCGGGATGGTGGTCTCGTCCATCGCCGAGGAGTCGGAGGTGCCGTAGACCCAGAGGAAGAGGCCGAAGGTGGCGATGATGACGATGTTGTTGAGGACCGGCGTCCACATCATCGGGCCGAAGCTGCCGCGCGCGTTGAGGATCTGCCCCATCACCACGTGGATGCCCATGAAGAAGATGGTGGGCAGGCAGTACTGCGCGAAGGTGATCGCGACCTCGTTGGAGTGCGGGTTGTCGGCGATCTTCACCGACATCGCGCGGATGAGCAGCGGGGCGGCGAACACGGCGACGAGGACCATCCCGCCGAGGATCACCGAGACGAGGGTCAGCAGCCGGTTCGCGTAGGCGATGCCGCCGTCGGGGTCGTTCTTCATCGCGCGCACGAGCTGCGGGACGAAAACGGAGTTGAGGCCGCCGCCGATGGTGAGGATGTAGATCATCGTCGGCAGCGTGTACGCGACGGTGTAGGTGTCGCCGAGGACCGCGACGCCCAGGGCCGCGGAGATCACCAGCGTGCGCAGGAACCCCGTGATGCGCGAGACGAGGGTGCCGGCGGCCATGACGGCGCTGGAGCGCGCCAGGCTCGCGACGCGGCCGCCGCGGCGCTGCGGCGGTACGGGCGCGGGCGCCGCGGGCTGCGGCTGCAGGCCCAGCGGCGGCGGCTGCGGGGCGCGCTGGTCGCGGAAGAGGTGGGCGAAGGCGTCCGGCTCCGGCTGCCCCGGCCCGCCGGCCCCGGTGAACCCGCCGGCCCCGGTGACGAGGTCGTCGACGCCGACGAACTGCGTGGTCTCGTCGCCGTAGCGCAGGTGCCGGGTGGGTCCGTCGGGCTCGGGCGCGGGCGGGTCGGCCCACTGGCGGGGGTCCGTGCGGTAGTGCGGCGAGGGCGGCTGCTGGTACGGCGGCTGGGCGGCGGGCTGACTGCCCGCGGGCGGCGGAGGGTGGGCGGCGTGGTCGTAGAGCGCGTCGCCGAGGGGGTCGGCGCGCTGCTGGTACGGGTCGGGCGCGTAGGCGTCCTGGAGGTACGGGTCGTGGGCGTAGGGCGCTGACGGGCCGGCCGCGGCCTGGGAGGCGGCGGCCTGGCCGTACGGGTCCCGGGGGTCGGCGTGCGGGTGCTGCGGCTGCCCGCCCTGGGGGTGGTGCGGCTGCTGCGGGTAGTGCGGGGCCCGCGGGTCGCTCTGCTGGTACGGGGAGCGGGGGTCGTGCGGCGCCTGCGGGGCGGGGGCCTGGGGGCCGGCGGCGTACGGGTCGGCGGGGCGGCCGTACGGGTCCGCGGGCCGCCCGTAGGGGTCCTGGCCCTGCCTGCCGTACGGGTCGGGCGGGTGCTGGCCGCCGGGCTGCTGCCCCTGGTGCGCCGGGGGCGCGGGCCGGCCGTACTGATCGGGGTGGCCCTGCTGCGGGGGCCCACCGTGCTGCGGCGGCTGCGGCTGCCCGTAGTGGGGCTGCTGGCCGTGCTGGCCGTGCTGGCCGTGCTGGCCGTGCTGGCCGTGCTGAGCGGGCTGTGCGTACTGGCCGGGCTGACCGTGCTGACCGGGCTGCGCGTACGGGTCCTGCGGCCCCTGCTGGGCCTGGGGCGGGTGCTGGGCGTAGGGGTCGGGAGCGGCGGGCTGTCCAAAGTGGCCCGGGGCGCCCTGGCCGTACGGGTCCCGGGGGTCGGCGGGCGGGGCGTAGTGCTCCTGCTGGTACTGCGCGTACGGGTCCTGGACGGGCTGCGCGTAGGGGTCGGGCGCGTACGGATCGGCGTTCTGCTGGTCGGCCGGGGACTGCTGGTGGGCAGGCGGAGGCGACCCGGCGGGCGGAAGGTTCGCGGGATCGCCGGTGCCCTGACTGCGGTCACCGTCGTACGGCGCGTTCATCGACACCCCACAAGGGTCATGGCCGGCCTGGAAACGGCCTGGTCGCTCTCACCGCTCCACTCTCTCACTGGCACCCGACCGGGCACCGCTTTCGGTGTCGGTGTCGTCGGCGCGGTCGCCCCCGGTGAGGTGCGTTCCGTGTGCCTCCTTGTCGGCTTCCCCGGTATCGCCGTCGCTACCGGGATCCGCCGAGTCCTCCGGGCTCCCGGCGCCGCCGGTGCCGCCGTCCCCGTCGCCGTCTCCGTCCTCTTCCCCGTTCCCGTCCGCCTCTTCGCCCGCCTCCGCCGTCCTGGCGGCGCGCTTGCGCTGCGAGTACATGCGTACCCCGGCGAGGACGAGCAGCAGGATCCCGGCGCCGATGACGAGCAGCACCGTGGAGGTGATGGACGTCACCTCCACCTTGAAGGTCTTCTCCGCGCCGAAGGGCCTGCCGTCCGCGGTGTAGAGCTGGGCGGTGATGGTCACCGGGCCGCTGGCCCGCGCGGACGCCTCGAACTTCACCGAGGTGCTGTGGCCGCCCGCCACCTCGATGGACTGCCGCTCCTCCTCGATCCGCAGCCGGCTGGGCACGTTCGACGTCAGCCGCAGCTCCAGCCCGCGGACGTTCTGCACCAGGTTGTTCTGCACCGTCACCGGGATCGTGCCGCTGTTGCCGGACAGCGTGAGGTCCGACTTGTCGATGAGCTGCACCTGCGAGGTGATGTCCTCCAGGTAGCCCTGCACCTCCCGCCGGAACGCCTCCGCCTCCGTCTTGCGCCCGCGCCACTGCGTGGACATCTCGCGCAGCAGCGCGTTGCCGAAGGGGACGGTCACGCGGCGGCTGTCGTTCAGGATCTCGGAGAAGTTGTCGAGGTGCAGCCGGGTGTCGAGGATCCGCTCGAACGCCTCGCGCGGGATCTCCTGCTTCCGCAGCTTCTTTGGGTACGCCCCGGTGCTCGGCACCGTCCGGGTGGCGCCCGGGTCCGCCGGCTCCACCGCGGCGCTGCTGAGGTTCAGCGGCGTCATCCACGTACTGGTGTCGAGGTCGCCGAGCGCCTCCGCCATCGCCTGCGCCTGGCCGAGCGTGGGGGTGCGCTGCGGGGCGACGACGATGCTGCGCTGCAGGTTCGGCTGCTGCAGCGTCGTCACGAGGGTCTGGGCCAGGAACTCCTGGATGGCCAGGGAGAACGTCTCCGCCCGGCTCATGTCCCCCTCGAAGGCCCGGGAGAGCTGTGCGTCGGCCACCAGCGCCGTCCGGCCGCCCCCGATGGGGCGGGCCGCGGTCGGCGTATACGACAGGCCGCTCTCGGTCATGCTGTCGCTGCGGGCGAGGATCCACTTCGCCCCGGCCGCGCCCGCGACGCCGACGATGCGCTTGTCGATCGCCCCGTCCGCCGGCCACGCGAGGTCCGTCTCCGGCTCCAGATTGAGCTCCGACTTCACGGTCAAACGGCCCAGGGTGGTGGCGTCGCCGAGCTGGTCGAGGGTGCCGGAGACCTTGCGGCCGCGGTGAGCGATGGAGGCGAGGTCGGGGTCGCCGAAGGGCAGCGCGACGACCTCGCGGCCCTTCACGGCGTTCTGCAGGTCATGCAGCCACTGCTGGGCGGTGGCCTGGCCCTTGCCGGGGACGGTCTCGCCGTCCTCGCCCACCACGTTGTACGCCTCCGTCATCGCGGACGCCGTGGCCAGCAGATCCGGGTCGATGACCCACGTCACGGGCAGTTCCTCGCCGAGCGCGACCATCTGCTGCAGCCGGCCGCCGGGCTCCATCTGCTCCAGCAGCCGGTCGCTGGCGAGCACCGGCGTCTGCTGCTCGTCCGCCTCGGTGCGCGCCGTGAGCTGGGGGGCGGCCATGACGGGCCAGACGAAGGTGAGCCGGGTCTTGGTCGACAGGTCGTCGGGCTGCCAGGGGAGGAAGGTGTGCTCGATGCCGAGCACCTGCTCGTAGCCGATGTCCGCGGAGGTGCCGCTGAGGGAGACCGCGAGCTGGTAGACGCCGGGCGCGTCCAGCGGCAGCCGGTTCACGGGGATCGTGATGCTGAAGTCACGGCTCATCCCGGGAGCCAGGGTCTTCAGCTCCTCGGTGCCGGGGCCGTCGATCTCCGTCCCGTCGTAGTCCGAGATCCAGCCCGTGCGCTCGGTGGCCTGGGTGACCTCGCTGCGGCTCGTCAGCGGGCCGCTGAGGCGCAGGGAGACATGCGGGTCGGTGATCTTGGCGTCGGTCTTGTTGGTGACCTTGCCGGAGACCGTCAGGTCGTCGCCCCCGGAGGGGACGGAGGGGTTCATGTAGTCCACGGACACGTTCACCGAGCGGGAGCCGGACGGCTGCGCGTGCGCCTCGCCCGCCGTCGGCACCTGTACGAGTGCGGCCGGCAGCAGCAGCGCCACGAGCAGCAGGGCGGTCAGCAGCCGCCGGTGGGCCGGGGGACGGGCGGGAGAGCCGCCCGGGAACCCGGTCAAATGTGCCAGCTCGGCCACGCGCTCGCCCGTCCTCATTGTCCTCGTGCCCGGCCCGCGGCCTTGTGCCGCCTGCCTTGGACCCCGATGGTAACGAGGTACGGGACGCCGGGTGGCGGGGACCGCGTCAACCCCCGGGCCGTCGGCCACCTGATCGACACCGGGGGCGTACGGAGAGGCCGCCGAGGGTGGCCAGTTGCGGTCCCGCGGCGCACGGGCCGTACCCTGTTCTGTTGTGCCGAATGCCCGCGAAGACCACCGAACCCAGCAGGCCACGCTCAGCCGTGCCCAGCGCAGCGCCGTCAGCGAACTGCTGCGCGTCTCCCCCGTCGCCGACGACCTGGCGCACCGCTTCCAGGACGCCGGCGCCCGGCTGGCGCTGGTGGGCGGCTCCGTACGGGACGCGCTGCTCGGCCGGCTCGGCAACGACCTCGACTTCACCACCGACGCCCGCCCGGAGCGGGTGCTCGACATCGTCCGGCCGTGGGCGGACGCGGTGTGGGAGGTCGGCATCGCGTTCGGCACCGTCGGCTGCCGCAAGGGCGATCTGCAGATCGAGATCACCACGTACCGCTCCGAGGCGTACGACCGGACCTCCCGCAAGCCCGAGGTGTCCTACGGCGACTCCATCGAGGAGGACCTCGTCCGCCGCGACTTCACGGTCAACGCGATGGCCGTGGCGCTGCCGGAGAAGGAGTTCGTCGACCCGCACGGCGGTCTCGACGACCTGGCGGCCCGGGTGCTGCGCACCCCCGGCACCCCGCAGGAGTCCTTCGGCGACGACCCGCTGCGGATGATGCGGGCCGCGCGGTTCGCGGCCCAGTTGGGCTTCGAGGTGGCGCCGGAGGTCGTCGCGGCGATGACGGACATGGCCGCGCGCATCGAGATCGTGTCCGCCGAGCGGGTGAGGGACGAGCTGAACAAGCTGGTCCTGGCCTCCCGCCCGCGCCTGGGTCTGCACCTCCTCGTCGACACCGGGCTGGCCGGGCACGTGCTGCCGGAGCTGCCCGCGCTGCGGCTGGAGCGCGACGAGCACCACCGGCACAAGGACGTCTACGAGCACTCCCTGATCGTGCTGGAGCAGGCCATCGCGCTGGAGGAGAACGGGCCCGACCTGGTGCTGCGGCTCGCGGCGCTGTTCCACGACATCGGCAAGCCGCGCACGCGCCGCTTCGAGACGGACGGCCGGGTCTCCTTCCACCACCACGAGGTGGTGGGCGCCAAGATGACCAAGGCCCGGATGACGAAGCTGAAGTACGCCAACGACCAGATCAAGGACGTCTCCCGGCTGGTCGAGCTGCACCTGCGCTTCCACGGCTACGGCACCGGTGAGTGGACCGACTCCGCGGTGCGCCGCTACGTACGCGACGCCGGGCCGCTGCTGGAGCGGCTGCACAAGCTGACCCGCTCCGACTGCACCACGCGCAATAAGCGCAAGGCGCTGGCCCTGCAGCGCGCGTACGACGGGCTGGAGGAGCGCATCGCCCGGCTGCAGGCGCAGGAGGAGCTGGACGCGATCCGCCCGGACCTCGACGGCAACGAGATCATGAAGATTCTCGGCATCGGCCCCGGGCCCGCGGTCGGCGGCGCGTACCGGCACATGCTGGAGCTGCGGCTGGAGCACGGGCCGATGGGGCACGAGGCGGCGGTCGAGGCGCTGCGCGCGTGGTGGGCGGAGCAGAACCCGCCCGCGTAGGGGCTACGGCCCCGTAGACCGGCGGCGTACGGGGACGGTGGCACGGCTCCCGGCGCGGGCGTCATGTTTCACGTGAAACATGCGGCTCGGCGCCGCCCTCCAGGACCGGCGGGTGCCCCTGTTCCACGGGCGCGTGTTTCACGTGAAACATCGACAAGGCGACGGCCGCGAAGATCACCGAGACTCCCACCACCAGCACCGCCGAGCGCCCGTCCGCGGGCAGCAGCGCCGCCGCGGCCGCCGCGGCGCCCACGAAGGCGACGTTGAAGAGCATGTCGTAGAGGGAGAAGACCCGGCCGCGATAGGCGTCGTCCACCGACGACTGCACCACCGTGTCCGTCGTGATCTTGACCCCCTGCGTCGTCACTCCGAGGACGAACGCGGCGACCAGCATCGGCCCCGGCGCGAAGGACAGCGCCAGCACCGGCGTCAGCACCGCCGCCAGCGCCGCGCACAGCGTCATCCAGCCGGTCCGGCTCAGCCGCGTTACCAGCGACGGCGTCACCACCGCCGCGACGAAGAACCCCAGCCCCGACAGCCCGACGGCCACACCGAGCAGCGCCATGCCGTCGTCCTCGCCGTCGGACCAGGTATAGCGGCACAGCATCAGCAGCATCACGGTCAGTGCGCCGAAGCAGAAGCGCATCAGGGCCATGGCGGACAGCGCCTGTGCCGCCTCGCGCCGCTCACGCAGATGCCGGACCCCCGCGACGAGCCCCCGCGCGGTGCTGGCGACCGCCGCCCTTATCCGCGGCAGCACCAGCTCCGGGTCCGGCCCCAGCGCCTCAGGCGCCATCCGCAGCGACGCCAGCGCCGCACAGAGATACAGCCCCGAGCCGACCAGCACCGTCAGCGCGTCCGCCGTGCCCCCCTTGGGCCCGGCCAGCCCGACGAGGAAGGCGACGCCGCCGCCTGCCGTGGCGGCCAGCGTGCCCGCGGTCGGCGACAGGGAGTTCCCGACCACGAGCTGCTCCTCGGTGTCCACCACGCGCGGCAGCGCCGCGGAGAGCCCGGACAGCACGAAGCGGTTGACGGCGGTGACGGAGAGCGCGGACAGATAGAACAGCCAGTCCGGCACCCCGGCCAGGAGCAGCGCCGCCGTGCCCGCGGCGAAGACGGCGCGCAGCAGGTTCCCGTACAGCAGCACCTGCCGGCGCCGCCAGCGGTCCAGCAGTACGCCCGCGAAGGGGCCGACGAGCGAGTACGGCAGCAGCAGCACCGCCATCGCGGAGGCGATGGCGGCCGGCGAGGTCTGCCGTTCGGGGGAGAAGACCACGTATGCGGCGAGCGCCACCTGGTAGACGCCGTCGGCGCCCTGGGAGAGCAGCCGTACGGCCAGCAGCCGGCGGAAGCCGTGCAGCTTCAGCAGGCTGCGGAGGTCGCGGACAACGGGCATGGCGTTCAGCATCACATGCCCAGGGGCCCCGGGCTGCAGCCCGGGGCCCCTGAAGACGGCGAGTCGTCGGCGGTGGAGTGGCGCTCAGCGCTCGACTTCACCGCGGATGAACTTCTCCACGCTCTCCCGCGCCTCGTCGTCGAAGTACTGCACGGGCGGGGACTTCATGAAGTACGAGGACGCGGAGAGCACCGGGCCGCCGATGCCGCGGTCCTTGGCGATCTTCGCGGCGCGCAGCGCGTCGATGATGATGCCCGCGGAGTTCGGGGAGTCCCAGACCTCCAGCTTGTACTCCAGGTTGAGCGGCACCTCACCGAAGGCGCGGCCCTCCAGGCGCACGTACGCCCACTTGCGGTCGTCCAGCCAGGCGACGTAGTCCGACGGGCCGATGTGCACGTTGTGCTCGCCCAGGTCGCGGTCGGGGATCTGGGACGTGACGGCCTGGGTCTTGGAGATCTTCTTGGACTCCAGCCGGTCCCGCTCCAGCATGTTCTTGAAGTCCATGTTGCCGCCGACGTTGAGCTGCATCGTACGGTCCAGGATGACGCCCCGGTCCTCGAACAGCTTCGCCATGACGCGGTGCGTGATGGTGGCGCCGACCTGCGACTTGATGTCGTCGCCGACGATCGGCACGCCCGCCGCGGTGAACTTGTCCGCCCACTCCTTGGTGCCCGCGATGAACACCGGCAGCGCGTTGACGAAGCCCACGCCGGCGTCGATGGCGCACTGCGCGTAGAACTTCGCGGCGTCCTCGGAGCCCACCGGCAGGTAGCAGACCAGCACGTCGACCTGCCGGTCCCGCAGCACCTGCGCGACGTCGACGGGCTCCTCGGCGGACTCCTCGATCGTCTCGCGGTAGTAGCGCCCGAGGCCGTCGAGCGTGTGGCCGCGCTGCACGGTCACGCCGCTGTTGGGCACGTCGCAGATCTTGATGGTGTTGTTCTCGCTCGCCCCGATGGCGTCGGCCAGGTCGAGGCCCACCTTCTTGGCGTCGACGTCGAACGCCGCGACGAACTCGACGTCACGAACGTGGTAGTCGCCGAACTGGACGTGCATCAGCCCGGGCACCCGGCTGCCCGGGGCGGCGTCCTTGTAGAACTCGACGCCCTGCACGAGGGACGCGGCGCAGTTGCCCACGCCGACGATGGCTACACGTACCGAACCCATTGACGGTTGCTCCCTGTTTTCGTTGAGGCCGTGCCAGGGCAGGCAGGACCTCAGATGGCGGTGTCGTCGGACGGATCCGGCCGGGTGCTGTCCCGGTCACGGGGCAGGCCGCCCGTCTCTGCAGAACCGGCGTTCCCCGAAGGGCGCTCGTCGCGCCCCGCCCGTTCGCTCTCGATCAGCTCGGTCAGCCAGCGCACCTCGCGCTCGACGGACTCCATCCCGTGTCGCTGTAGCTCCAGGGTGTAGTCGTCGAGTCGCTCGCGCGTGCGCGCCAGCGACGTCCGCATCTTGTCCAGGCGCTCCTCCAGCCGGCTGCGCCGGCCTTCCAGCACCCGGACGCGTACGTCACGCGACGTCTGGCCGAAGAAGGCGAAGCGGACGCCGAAGTGCTCGTCCTCCCACGCCTCGGGCCCGGTTTGGGCGAGCAGCTCCTCGAAGTGCTCCTTGCCCTCGGCCGTCAGCCGGTAGACGATCTTGGCGCGCCGGCCCGCCAGCGGTACGGCGGGACCGTCCTGTGGTGCAGGGGCGGTCTCCTCCGTCAGCCATCCCTGTGCGACGAGAGTCTTCAGGCAGGGATAGAGGCTGCCGTAGCTGAACGCGCGGAACACCCCCAGCGAGCTGTTGAGCCGCTTGCGCAGCTCGTAGCCGTGCATGGGGGACTCGCGGAGCAGGCCGAGGATGGCGAATTCCAGGATGCCTGAGCGCCTGCTCATCGCCGTCTCCTTCCGTGCCGCGGATGTCCCGCTCTGGTTATACCGGGCCGATGTGTCGCACTGATGTGTCGCGCGGATGTATCGACTCGATACATCCAAACGATAGGACGGGGCACGGGCAGCAGCAAGTGAGGGTTCTGTGAACGGCGTCACATCGGCTTGGCCGGGCGCGCCGAAGTGTCCGGTAAAGCGCGTAATACCCGGCGCAAAGCGGGCAACGCCGGTGCGTACTCTGTTCCGCATGCTGTCCGAAGGGAACCGAGAGCCGCATGCGGACGTCTTCGTCCTCGGTACAGTGCGGCTGGTTGCCAGAGGGCAGAGAACCGGTCGTGCATCGGGGGGACCGGCTGACAGAAAACGCCGACAGGCGATGCCACCTGTTCGAGGAGTAGTCCCTTCATGAGCGAGCACCGTCGCAAGCCGCCGAACAGCGGCCGCGGAGGAGGCCGTCACGGCGCGCACTCCGGTCGCCGCGGGACGCCCGGCGCGGACGGAGGCGCCACAGCCGGCCGCCGGGCCGCCGGAGGCGGCGGTGGCGGCAGAAGGAGAGCCCCCGACGGGAACACCGCCTACGGTGCGGGCACCGCGGCCGGTGCGGGCGCCGCCGCGGGCGCGGCGGCAGGAGCGGCCGGACACGGCCGCAGCCACTCCGCCGCCGGCGGCTACGACGGCCCGCGCCGCAGGCGCCGCCCCGAGCCGCCGCCGCGGAAGCGGTTCATCGACTACCCCCGCTCCAACCACACCGGCCTGCGCCGCTGGCTCCCCTCCTGGAAACAGGTCACGGGGATGTGCGTGCTCGGCGTCGGGCTGCTCGTCGGCCTGTTCTTCCTCGGCTACATGCTGGTGGAGGTCCCCAGCGTCGCCGCCGCCGCCAAGGCGCAGAACAACGTCTACTACTGGTCCGACGGCACCCAGATGGCCACGTACGGCGGTGAGAAGAACCGCCAGATCGTGGATCTGGAGGACATCCCGAAGGAGATGCAGAACGCGGTCATCGCCGCGGAGAACGCCACCTTCTACTCCGACCCCGGCATCGACCCCAAGGGCATCGTCCGCGCCATGTTCAACATGGCCGCCGGCGGTTCCACCCAGAGCGGTTCGACCATCACCCAGCAGTACGTGAAGAACGCCCGGCTCGACGACCAGTCGCAGACCATCTCCCGCAAGGTGCAGGAGCTGTTCATCTCCATCAAGGTGGGCGCGAAGGTCGACAAGAACGAGATCCTCGCCGGGTACCTCAACACCGCGTACTACGGCCGCGGCGCCTACGGCATCCAGGCCGCCGCCCAGGCGTACTTCCGCGTCGACGCCGAGAACCTCAAGCCCGACCAGTCCGCCTTCCTCGCCGCCGTCCTCAAGGGGCCCGACCTCTACGACCCCCAGGGCGGCTCCGTCCCCGGCGCCTCGCCGGAGGACAACCGCAAGCGCGCCGAGGAGCGCTGGGAGTGGATCCTCGACCGGCAGACCGAGGTCGAGCTGGACGGCCAGAAGATGATGTCGCCGGCCGAGCGGGCCAAGTTCGACACGTTCCCCAAGATCGAGAAGTACAACCCCAGCGCCGGTCTGACGGGCCAGAAGGGCTATCTCATCGAGACGGCCAACCGGTACGTCCTGAAGAACTCCGACATCGGCAAGGAAGAGCTGGAGCGCGGCGGCTACCGCATCTACACGACCTTCGACAAGGAGAAGGTCGCGCAGATGGAGACGGCGGTCAACGACGCCCGCGAGGAGTACCTCGACCCGAAGAACCGGGACAAGGACAAGTACGTCCAGTTCGGCGGGGCCTCGGTCGATCCGGAGACGGGGAGGATCGTCGCCCTCTACGGCGGCGAGGGCTTCGACAAGGACCACTTCACCAACAACGCCGACACCCTCGGCGTACCCGTGGGCTCCACCTGGAAGCCGTTCGTCCTCGCGTCCGCCTTCGAGAACGGCACGTACCGCAGCGAGGGCCAGCCGATCTCGCCGGAGAGCAAGTACAACGGCAACAACGCCATCGTCATCCGGAACCAGGAAGGCGATCCGATGCCCGGTCCGGGAGGCGATGACTTCCGGCAGGTCAACGAGGCCGACAAGAGCTACGGCTACGTCGACCTCAACATGGCCACCGGGCTGTCCATCAACACCCCGTACGTCCAGCTCGGCATCGACGTGGGGCTGAACAACGTCCGCAAGACGGCCGAGAACCTCGGCATCCTCGAGGACTCGATGGACCCGAACAACAACGCCTCGTTCTCCATCGGCACCTCGACCCCCAGCGCCATCCGCATGGCCAGCGCGTACGGCACGTTCGCCGCCTCCGGCGAGCACATCGAGCCGTACTCCGTGACGAAGGTGGTCAAGGACGGCAAGGAGCTGGGCGGGTACGACGAGCACCCCACGAAGCGCGGCATCGACGCGGAAGTCGCCGACACCGTCACGAAGGTGATGAAGGAGAACGTCATCGAGGGGGAGTACGGCGAGTTCGGCAGCGGCACCGGCGTCGCCGCGCGCGACCTGGAGCGGCCCGCGGCCGGCAAGACCGGTACCACGGACAAGAACAAGTCCGCTTGGTGGGTCGGCTACACCCCGCAGTTGTCCACGGCCGTCACCCTCTTCCGCACCGATCCGCGCAGCGACAAGCAGGAACTGCTGTCGATGAACGGAACCGGCGGCTTCGACTCCATCCACGGTGGTCAGATCCCGACCGAGATCTGGACCAACTACATGAAGGCCGCCCTGAAGGGCGAGGAGGTCAGGGACTTCCCGGAGCCCGGCCCGCTCGGCGACATCGTCGACGGCGGGGGCGTTCCCACCCCCACCGAGTCGGAGATCGAGCCCGAGCCGTCCGAGACCCAGCCCAGCGAGGAGCCGGACGACCCCACCAGCAGCCCGCCGCCCTCGACCTCGCCCCCGCCCAGCCAGACGTGCGAGCCGTGGGACCTGGAGTGCCAGTCCGGCGGCGCCACCAACGGGGGTGATCCCGGCGGTGAGACCGACGGGGACCCCACCACAGGCGGCGAGACGAACGGAGAGACGACCACCGGTGAGACGAACGGAGAGACCACCACCGGCGGCCAGCCCAACGGCGGCAACGGCAACGCCGGGTCGAACGGCGGCGACGACGGCGGAGGACTGATCCCATGACCGCGGTCCCCGGATCCCGGGGACCGACGGCCTAGCCGGGGGCAGTCCCGTGTCCCGAGACGGCGGCGGATGGATTCCATCCGCCGCCGTTGGCGTGCGGGCGAGGAGCCGTACCGGACAGACGTGTCCGCCCCCGTACGGCAGGATGGCTCCATGACGAGCGTGCACCACGACCCGGCCCGGCGGCCGGCCGCCGCCCCGGCGCCGGACGAGCCGCCCGTCGCCCCCACCCGGCACGACGAGATCGCCGCCCGCGGCAGCGAGGTCCTCGGCGGCCCGCTCGGGCGCCGGGCGCTGCCCGGCGGCTCCTGGTGGACTCCGGTGCGGGTGATCGCGCTCGTGGCGATCGGGATGTTCGCGCTCGGCATGGTGCAGAAGTACCCGTGCTACGACGGCGCCTGGTTCTCCGGCGCGAACGCCCAGTACACCCGCGCCTGCTACTCCGACATCCCGCACCTCTACCAGGGCCGCGGCTTCGCCGACGACCTCACGCCGTACTTCGACCGCATCCCGCCGGAGTCGTCCGGCGGCATGGAGTTCCTTGAGTACCCGGTCCTGACCGGACTCTTCATGGAGGTCGCCTCCTGGCTCACGCCCGGCGGCGACGACCTCGTGCACCGCGAGCAGGTCTACTGGCTCGTCAACGCCGGCATGCTGATGATCTGCGTCGCGATCGTCGCCGTCTGCGTCGCCCGTACGCACCGCCGCCGGCCCTGGGACGCGCTCCTCGTCGCCCTCGCCCCCGCGCTCGCGCTCACCGCGACGATCAACTGGGACCTGCTCGCCGTCGCCCTCACCGCCGCCGCGATGCTCGCCTGGTCCCGCAGCCGCCCCGTCGCCGCCGGCGTGCTCCTCGGCCTGGCCACCGCCGCCAAGCTCTATCCCGTGCTGCTGCTGTGGCCGCTGCTGCTGCTCTGTCTGCGCGCCGGGCGGCTACGGCAGTTCGCCACCGCGACCGCCGCCGCGGCCGGCGCCTGGCTCGTGGTCAACCTGCCCGTGATGATCAAGGCGCCGGACGGCTGGGCGAAGTTCTACACCTTCAGCCAGGAGCGGGGCGTCGACTTCGGCTCGTTTTGGCTGATCATCTCCCAGCGGTCCGGCGAGCCCCTGGACGACGCCAACATCTACGCCGCCGCCCTGATGGTCCTCGGCTGCCTCGGCATCGGCGCCCTCGCGCTCACCGCGCCGCGCCGCCCGCGCTTCGCGCAGCTCGCGTTCCTGATCGTGGCGCTGTTCATCGTCACCAACAAGGTCTACTCGCCGCAGTACGTGCTGTGGCTCATCCCGCTCGCCGCCCTGGCCCGGCCCCGCTGGCGCGACTTCCTCATCTGGCAGGGCTGCGAGGTCGCGTACTACATGGGCATCTGGCTCTACCTCGCGTACACCAACGGCGGCGAGGACGCCAAGGGCCTGCCCCCGGACGGCTACCACGTGGCCATCGCCGCCCATCTGCTGGGCACGCTGTACCTGTGCGCGGTGGTCGTACGGGACATCGTGATGCCGGACCGTGATCCGGTACGCCGCCTCGGCGACGACGACCCCGGCGGCGGCGTCCTGGACCGGGCGCGGGACGTGCGGGTGCTGGCCGAGGCCGGCCACGGGCGGCACGCGGCGGGCTTCGCGGGTGCCCCGGGCGCTCCGGGCGGGCCGGGTGCGCCGCCGGGCGCTGGCGGAGCGCCGGGGGCGATGCGCGTGCGGTGGGGAGCGGAAGGGAGCGCGAAGGCGGGCCGGGTGTCCCCCATCGAGTGACGTCGTACGGCGTCCGACCGGGCATTCTGAGCGGTTGGTCAGGCCGGACCGGCCTCCTCCGGACACGAGCGAGGGCCCGAAGCCGCGGCTTCGGGCCCTCCGTGCGTCCTACGCCGTACGCGGCACGCTCCGCGCCGTATGCGGCGAGCGAACCGCTAGCGCTCCACCACCCGGTCCGGCTGCGTCGTCGTGTGCCGCAGATGCGCGACCATCTCGTCCCCCTGCACCGGCGCCGACGATTCCGCCGGCAGGTACAGGATCGACACCTGCATGTGCGGCGGCTCCGCGAACCACCGCTGCTTGCCCTCCCACACGAACGGCGACAGGTTCCGGTTCACCGTCGCCAGCCCCGCCCGCGCCACGCCCTTCGCCCGCGGCGCCAGCCCGTGCATCGCCTTCGGCGCCTCCAGGCCGACGCCCTGCGACGTACCGCCGGCGACCACCACCAGGTGGCCGTCGCCCGACACCTTCTGCTGCCGGTAGCCGAACCGGTCGCCCTTCGCCACGCGCGTGACATCCAGCACCGTGCCCCGGTAGTGCGTCGCGTCGTGGTCGCCCAGCCACAGCCGGGTGCCGATCCGCGCCCGGAAGCGCGTCTGCGGGAACTGCCGCTGCAACTGCTCGAACTCGTCCGCCCGCAGATGGCTCACGTACATCGTGTGCAGCGGCAGCCGCGCCGCGCGCAGCCGGTCCATCCACGTGATGACCTCGTCCACCGCGCTGGAGCCGTCCGTGCGGTCCAGCGGCAGGTGGATCGCGAAGCCCTCCAGCGTCACGTCCGACAGCAGCGACGCCAGCTTCGGCAGCTCCTCCTCCGTCACGCCGTGCCGCCGCATCGAGCTCATCACCTCGATGACGACCCGGGCACCGACCAGCCGCCCCACCGCGTCCACCGACGCGACGGTGCGGATCACCCGCGTCGGCAGCGGGACGGGCTCCTCGGTGAGCTGGTACGGGGTGAGGACGAGCAGGTCGCCGCTGACGAAGTCGCGCGCCCGCGCCGCCTCGTACACCGTGCCGACCGCCAGCGGGCTCGCCCCCAGCCGGGCGGCCTCGGCGGCCAGGCGCTCGTGGCCGAAGCCGTAGCCGTTGCCCTTGCAGACGGGGACGAGTCCGGGGAACTGCTCCAGGATGTGCTGCTGGTGTGCGCGCCACCGCGCGGAATCGACGTAGAGCGTGAGCGGCATGGCGGTCGGTGTACCTTCCTTCGCGGTGTCGGGGGCTCTTCGGTTCGCGTGAAGTCCGCTGCTTCGCGTGAAGTCCGCCGTGGTCAGCGGCGGGACATGTAGATGTCGAGAGCCTTGTGGAGCAGCTTATTCAGTGGGTAGTCCCACTCGCCCAGGTATTCGGCCGCCTGCCCGCCCGTGCCCACCTTGAACTGGATCAGCCCGAAGAGGTGGTCGGTGTCCACGAGCGCATCGCCGATGCCGCGCAGGTCGTACACGTGTGCGCCGGCGGCGTGCGCGTCCTTCATCATCTGCCACTGGATGGCGTTCGACGGGCGCACCTCGCGCCCGTGGTTGGCGGAGGCCCCGTATGAGTACCACACGTGCCCGCCCACCGTCAGCATCGTCGTCGCCGCCAGGCATTCGCCCTGGTGGAGCGCGAAGTACAGCCGCATGCGGCCCGGCTCCTCGGCGTTGAGCACCTTCCACATGCGCTCGAAGTAGCCCTGCGGCCGGGGCCGGAACTTGTCGCGCTCGGCCGTGATCTCGTACAGCCGCTGCCACTCGCCGAAGTGCTCCAGGCCGCCCTGCACCACCTCGACGCCGGCCTTCTCGGCCTTCTTCACGTTGCGCCGCCAGAGCTGGTTGAAGCCCTTGAAGATCTCGTCCACGGAGCGCCCCGCCAGCGGCACCTGGAAGACGTACCGCGGCTGTACGTCGCCGAAGCCCGCACCGCCGTCCTCGCCCTGCTGCCAGCCCATCCGCCGCAGCCGCTCGGCGACCTCGAACGCCTGCGGCTCGACGACGTCCGCGTTGACGTCGCGCAGCCGCTTCACGTCCGGGTCGGCGATGCCGGCCTTGATCGTCGGCGCCTCCCAGCGGCGGATGATCACCGGCGGGCCCATCTTCACGGAGAACGCGCCCTGGCTCTTCAGATGCGCCAGCATCGGGTTGAGCCACGCGTCGAGGTTCGGCGCGTACCAGTCGATGACCGGCCCCTCCGGCAGATACGCCAGATACCGCTTCACCTTCGGCAACTGCCGGTACAGCACCAGAGCCGCGCCCACCTGCCGGCCGTCGGCGTCGAACCAGCCCAGGTTCTCCGCGCGCCACTCGGACTTCACGTCCGCCCACGCCGGGATCTGGCAGTGGCTCGCGGCGGGCAGACTGCGGATGTACGCCAGATGCTGCTCGCGGCTGATGGGCTGCAGGGTCAGGCTCATGGCGGCGCTCCTCGTGCTGCGGCGGGTTGCCGACTGCGGCAGGCTTCTCGCGGGTGAAGCCTACTGCGGGCGCACCTCACCCCAGGAGGGAAGGCCCCAAGCGGCGGGGCTACGCAGACACGGGGAGCGCCGGTGGTGTAGGGCCGCGGCGCCGTACGAATCGGCCGCCGTGCCGTATGGAATCAGCGGCGTGCCGTACGGATCTGCCGCACGGATCAGAGGGTGAAGCCTCCGCGCGCCATCGCCAGGAAGAAGCCGAGGCCGGCCGCGCCCAGCCCCAGGAGCATCAGGAACCGCTCCCTGGTGGTCACGGAGATCATCTGTCCCCACGCCCCGGTGACGATCCCGATCAGTCCCGCCCAGGTCGCGGGCACGTGCAGGCCGCGCCACTGGGCCAGGACGAGCGCGATCGCCCCGACGGCGAGGGTGATGGCCAGGAGTGTGTCCTGGGCGACGTGGTGTTCGCCGTCGCTGGCGAAAAGGCCGATGTTGCGCTGCGGGGGCTGTACTGCCTGAGGCATAGGGCACCTCCATGCCCGTATGGCGGCGCGGGCTCCAGTGTCGTACGTGACGCCGCTCACACCCGATGTGTACAGATTGCCGGGAATCGTGGCCGGATTTCAACCGGAAGGGCCGCTGCGGGTACTGTGTACGGTCTGTAGCGGAGTCTGCCCAGGCCATCCACCGCACCGGCGCCCCATCCGGCGCCGCCCCCGCGGTTGTCAGTGCCGGGCGCTACCGTTGCGACGCAATGAAGAACCTCCTGCCACGGAGAGACCGTGGCCGCCGAGTCCAGAGGAGGTGGGTTCCACAATGCGTCACTACGAGGTGATGGTCATCCTCGACCCCGATCTCGAGGAGCGTGCAGTCTCCCCGTTGATCGAGTCCTTCCTGTCCGTGATCCGTGAGGCCAAGGGCAAGGTGGAGAAGGTCGACACCTGGGGCCGTCGTCGTCTCGCTTACGAGATCAAGAAGAAGCCCGAGGGCATCTACTCGGTCATCGACATCCAGGCCGAGGCCGATGTCGTCAAGGAGCTCGACCGGCAGATGAACCTCAACGAGTCGGTGCTGCGGACCAAGGTCCTGCGCCCCGCAATCCACTGACCGCAACCGACGAGCAGACCGCGTACGGCCCGTCCGGCGACGGACGGACCGCGTACGAGTAACCGAACCGACTGAACCGACAGCGCCGGCCGTACTGGCACAACCGACAGCACGGACGGCACTGACAAGCCAGACCGCACCACCCGGCAGCAACCGCGAGAGGTCAAGACATGGCAGGCGAGACCGTCATCACCGTCGTCGGAAACCTGACCGATGACCCCGAGCTGCGCTTCACGCCGTCCGGCGCGGCCGTCGCGAACTTCACGATCGCGTCGACCCCCCGGACGTTCGACCGGCAGACCAACGAGTGGAAGGACGGCGACCCGCTGTTCCTCCGCGCGTCGATCTGGCGCCAGGCGGCGGAGAACGTCGCCGAGTCGCTGACGCGCGGCACGCGCGTGGTTGCCCAGGGCCGGCTCCGCCAGCGTTCGTACGAGACCCAGCAGGGCGAGAAGCGGACCGTGGTGGAGCTGGAGGTCGACGAGATCGGCCCCGCGCTCCGGTATGCCACCGCCAAGGTCACCAAGACCACCGGCAGGGGCGGCCAGGGCGGCGGCTTCGGCGGTGGCGGCGGCCAGCAGGGCGGCCAGGGCGGCGGCTGGGGCGGAAACCCCGGCGGCGGCCAGGGCGGCCAGGGCGGCGGCGGCTCGCAGGGCGACCCGTGGGCGACGTCCGGCGGCGGCGGCGGTCAGCAGGGCGGTCAGGGCGGCGGCTGGGGTGGGAACTCCGGCGGCGGCCAGGGCGGCCAGGGCGGCGGTTACTCGGACGAGCCCCCGTTCTGATCCCGGGCTTCCCGGGGCGTGACGAGCGTGCTCGTACACCACACTTCTTGATCACACTGGAGTAAGAGACATCATGGCGAAGCCGCCTCCGCGCAAGCCGAAGAAGAAGGTTTGCGTCTTCTGCAAGGAGAAGATCTCCTACGTCGACTACAAGGACACGAACCTGCTGCGGAAGTTCATTTCCGACCGCGGCAAGATCCGTGCCCGCCGGGTCACCGGCAACTGCACCCAGCACCAGCGTGACGTCGCTACGGCCGTGAAGAACAGCCGGGAGATGGCGCTGCTGCCCTACACCTCGACCGCGCGCTGACTGGGAGGGTGAGCCAAGCATGAAGATCATCCTCAAGGGCGAGGTCTCCGGCCTCGGTGCCGCCGGCGACGTCGTCGAGGTCAAGGACGGGTACGCCCGCAACTACCTGATCCCCAACGGTCTGGCGATCCGCTGGACCCGCGGCGGGGAGAAGGACGTGGCGCAGATCCGCCGCGGCCGCAAGCTGCGCGAGATCGCGTCTGTCGAGCAGGCCAACGCCGTCAAGTCGGAGCTGGAGGGCGTGCAGGTGCGCCTGTCCACGCGCGCCGGCGCCAGCGGCCGGCTCTTCGGCGCCGTCACCCCGGCCGACATCGCCACGGCGATCAAGCAGGCCGGCGGCCCGGACGTCGACAAGCGGCGCATCGAGCTGTCCGCGCCGATCAAGAGCCTCGGCGCCCACCAGGTGTCCGTACGGCTGCACCCCGAGGTCGACGCGAAGGTCGGCGTCGAGGTCGTGGCCGGCTGAGGCCGAACGGCGACGGGTAGGACGAAGGACGGGCCGCGCCCTTGCGGGGGCGCGGCCCGTTCGCGTGCGTGGAGCGGAGGCGTTCGGCGGGCGGTGGGCCCCCGTGGGCGGGGGTTTCGGCCGGCCCGTACGACGGCTGCCGCCGCTGTGCCCGGGCCGTACTCGTGCCGCGGCTGCCGCGGCTACGCGCGGACGGCGCCCGTGACCAGCCACCGCCCGGACCGGGCACGCAGCCACAGCGTCACCAGCCGCGTCAGCATCATCAGCCCCATCGACCACCACACCGCCGTCAGCCCGCCGCCCAGCGCCGGCACCGCCAGCGCCACCGGCGCGAAGACGGCCAGCGTCAGCAGCATCGCCCAGGCCAGGTACGGCCCGTCGCCCGCGCCCATGAGCACGCCGTCGAGCACGAACACCACCCCCGCCAGCGGCTGCGTCACCGCGACGACCAGCAGCGCCGGCAGCAGCACGTCGTGCACCCCCGCGTCGTCCGTGAAGAGCGGCAGGATCAGCGGCCGGGCCGCCACCACCAGCGCGCCCAGCACCGCGCCGGTCGCCACCCCCCACTGCACCATCCGCCGGCACGCCTCCCGCGCCCCGTCCACGTCCCCCGCGCCCAGGAATCTGCCGATGATCGCCTGCCCGGCGATCGCTATCGCGTCCAGCGCGAACGCCAGCAGCGACCAGATGCTCAGCACCACCTGGTGCGCGGCGACCGACTCGTCCCCGAGCCCCGCCGCCACCGCGGTCGCGATGAGCCCGATGGCCCGCAGCGAGAGGGTACGGATCAGCAGCGGCACCCCGGCCCGGGCGGAGGACCGGATGCCGGCCGGCTGCGGGCGCAGCGCGGCGCCGTGCTTGCGGGCGCCCCGTACGACGACGACCAGGTAGACCGCGGCCATCCCCCACTGCGCGAGTACGGTGCCCCAGGCGGAGCCGGCGATGCCGAAGCCGGCGCCGTAGACGAGGGCGACGTTGAGCACGCCGTTGGCGGTGAAGCCGCCGATGGCGACGTACAACGGGGTGCGGGTGTCCTGCAGGCCGCGCAGCACGCCGGTGGCGGCGAAGACGATGAGCATGGCGGGGATGCCGAAGGCGCTGATGCGCAGATACGTCACCGCGTACGGCGCGGCGGTGTCGGAGGCGCCGAAGAGGCCGACGAGGCCGGGCGCGGTGGGGACGGTGACCGCGACGAGCACGGCGCCGAGCAGCGTGGCGAGCCAGATGCCGTCGACGCCCTGCTGGATCGCCGAGCGCAGATCGCCGGCGCCGACGCGGCGGGCGACGGCGGCGGTCGTGGCGTAGGCGAGGAAGACGAAGACGCTCACGGCGGTGGTGAGGAGCGCGGCGGCGACGCCGAGCCCGGCGAGGTGCGGGGTGCCGAGGTGGCCGACGATGGCGCTGTCGGCGAGCACGAAGAGCGGTTCGGCGACGAGGGCGCCGAAGGCGGGGACGGCGAGGGCGACGATCTCGCGGTCGTGCCGCCGCCGGGTACGGCGTCGCTGCTCGCCGGGCGTGCCCTGGTCGGCGGTGGTGGGCGCGGGGACGTCGTGCATGCAGCAAATCTAATAGTCCACAGGTAACAGACGCAACAGGCTGCGGGCACTTACATGATGCCGTGTATGGGGTGAGCGCGCGCGGTGCGCGCCGTGACCTCGGCCCGGCGGGGAAAGTTTTTCTCCTCCACCGGGGGTGGACGAAGAATCAGCAGGTCAAACGGGTGATCGCGGAGCGATAGTGTGCTTGTCCACAGCACTGTCCCCCGGCTCGTACACAGCTTTCCCCAAGTAATCCACAGGTTGGGCGAGTCTTTCCACACCCCCTGTGGATAGCGCAATTGGCGACAGCCCGCCGCGGACCTACCGTTGAGCCTCCCCCCGCCGGCAACGGCGCCGCCGCCCCGCGGTCCGGGGGGCCGGCCGACGCGCCGGAAGCGGAACGCCGCGGGCGATTTGTCAGCGGCGTGCCGTAAGAAAGAGGGGCGCCCTGAGAGGTCCGCCGTAAGGCGGGTGGGAGGAGGTGGGGCAGCCGTGTCAGAGCACAGGGACTACGTGGACACCATGCCCGGGGACGTCCGTCCACTGCGCCGCGAGGCCGACCAGCACAGCCGGCCGGACCAGCCCGCGCCCGAGGACCCCTGGGGCCCCGGCGCCCCCGCCGCCTTCGAGCGCGTACCCCCGCAGGATCTGGACGCGGAGCAGTCCGTCCTCGGCGGCATGCTGCTGTCCAAGGACGCCATCGCCGACGTCGTCGAGGTCCTCAAGGGCCACGACTTCTACCGCCCGGCGCACGAGACGGTCTTCACCGCGATCCTCGACCTCTACGCCCGCGGCGAGCCCGCCGACCCCATCACCGTCTCCGCCGAGCTCACCAAGCGCGGCGAACTCGCCCGCGTGGGCGGCGCCTCCTACCTCCACACCCTGGTCCAGTCCGTCCCCACCGCCGCCAACGCGGAGTACTACGCCGAGATCGTCCACCAGCGCGCCATCCTGCGCCGTCTGGTCGAGGCCGGCACGCGGATCACGCAGATGGGATACGCGGCCGACGGCGAGGTCGACGACATCGTCAACTCCGCACAGGCCGAGATCTACGCCGTCACCGAACAGCGCACCGCGGAGGACTACCTCCCCCTCGGCGAGATCATGGAGGGCGCCCTCGACGAGATCGAGGCCATCGGCTCCCGCAGCGGCCAGATGTCCGGCGTCCCCACGGGCTTCACCGACCTCGACTCCCTCACCAACGGCCTCCACCCCGGCCAGATGATCGTCGTGGCCGCCCGCCCCGCCATGGGCAAGTCCACGCTGGCGCTCGACTTCGCCCGCGCCTGTTCGATCAAGAGCAATCTGCCCAGCGTCATCTTCTCGCTGGAGATGGGCCGCAACGAGATCGCGATGCGGCTGCTCTCCGCGGAGGCCCGCGTGGCGCTGCACCACATGCGCTCCGGCAGCATGACCGACGACGACTGGACCCGCCTGGCCCGGCGGATGCCGGAGGTGACGGGCGCCCCGCTCTACATCGACGACTCACCGAACCTGTCGATGATGGAGATCCGCGCCAAGTGCCGGCGGCTGAAGCAGCGCAACGACCTCCGGATGATCGTCATCGACTACCTCCAACTGATGCAGACGGGCGGCTCCCGCCGTCCGGAGAGCCGCCAGCAGGAGGTCTCGGAGATGTCCCGGAACCTGAAGCTCCTGGCCAAGGAGCTGGAGGTCCCGGTGATCGCCCTGTCCCAGCTCAACCGTGGCCCCGAACAGCGCACCGACAAGAAGCCGATGGTCTCCGACCTCCGCGAGTCGGGATCGATCGAACAAGACGCGGACATGGTCATCTTGCTGCACCGCGAGGACGCGTACGAGAAGGAGTCGCCGCGCGCGGGCGAGGCGGACCTGATCGTCGCGAAGCACCGCAACGGCCCGACGGCAACGATCACGGTGGCCTTCCAGGGCCACTACTCCCGCTTCGTGGACATGGCCCAGACCTGACCCGCGGGAGTGTAGGTTCCGCGTTCCGCTGTCAAAATCCACGTCCAAGTGTCAAGCCGGTGTCGAATTTGACATGACCCGAGGACGTGCAGGTCAGAAGCGTCACTCGTTGGAGTGGCATTGGAGTGGTGCTGCAGACGCGGCCGGGCCCTCACGCCAATGTGGACATGAAGGTTGCGGAGCCTCCAGGGGGCTGCATCGGCATGTCAGACCAAGGCGTCATATCCACGGCTGAGTTACAGGTCCGGAAGCCCGGTAAGGACAAGCCTGAACTGCACGGGTTCGGCGAGGTGCGACCAGAGGAATTGTTCGCTGCGGCACCGTGGCGGACGTTTCGCTAGCATCTGGGCCAGGCTCACTACTCGGGAACCTACTGGTCAGCCACGGAAGCGTCGCATGTGATCTACGAGTCTCGGCTTGAGCTCAGCCGAGTCCTGTACGCCGACTTCGATCCGCGGTGCGCGCGGATCATCGCGCAGCCGTTCCACATGACAGCACATGTCGACGGGGCGAAACGCCGGCACATCCCCGACTACCTGCTGCTCACCGAGTCTGGGCCGGTGGTCGTCGACGTCAAGCCCGCGCACAAGCTGTCAGATGACAAGGTCGCCTTCAGCTTTGCCTGGTCCCGCACCGTGATCGAGTCGCGCGGCTGGCGCTACGAGGTGTGGAGCGAGCCTCCGGTCGCACAGTTGGAGAACATCCGCTTCCTGGCTGGCTATCGCCGTGGATGGTTGTTCGACCCCGAGATCTTGGCGACGCTGGACCGTGCTGATCTGCACGGCGTCACGCTGGCCGAGGCGTTCGCGACCGTGCCACAGTTCGACGCCCGCCTGGTGCGGGCCTCGGTGTTCCACCAGTTGTGGACCGGTCGCCTGGCGACGGACCTGGACCGTCCGCTCGCATCGGAGCATGTCCTACGGAGGGTGCCGTGACCGCCGGGACAGTTCGGCTTCAGGTCGGCACCCGGATGCTCTACGACGGCGAAGCGGTCGAAGTCATCGAAACCGTCGCGACGATGGCCGGCAACGAAGTCGTGCTGAAGGACCGGCTCGGACGACTCCTCCGCGTTGCCGTCAAAGAGCTGCTGTTCTCCGACCGGGCCCAGGTCGTACCTGACGGTCCAGGGGCCTCGTCGAGTGACGATAAGGAACTCAACAGCGCCGTGCTGGCCCTGTTCGCGTCATTCGCCGAGGCTCCGGACCCAGCGCGTCCACAGGACCTGACCATGGCCGAGCTCAAGCTGTTGGACGAGCAAGCGGTCGAGCGCCACAATCGCGCCCGCCGGGACTACCTTGCCAACCTGCGCCCGATCAAGACCACGCAGGCCGAGGCATTGTTCGCAGATCTGACGGAGATCTTGGAGGCCGGGCTGGAGCAGCCCAACTGGCAGGCCAAGAGCATGGCGGCCATTGATGCCTTCCCTGGCCTGGGCAAGACCACGATCGGCCTGGCGTTCGCCAAGCACGTGCACAACACGTTGATCCGGCAGTACGGGCGGTTCACCGCCACCGGCCACGAGCGGTGGCCGGTGATCCGGGTGGGCATGATGGGCGATACGGGTGTCAAGGACTTCAACTGGGCGATGCTGGAGTTCTTCGCGCACTCCGGCCGCAAGACAGGCACCGCGAGCACCTTTTTGTCCCGGGCATTGGACTGCGCGCTGTCGTGCGAATCCCGGCTGCTTCTCGTCGATGACCTGCAGTTCTTGCAGTTCCGCAGCGCGCAAGGCGCTAAGTTGAGCAACCAGTTCAAGTCCATCGCCAACGAGTTCCCGGTGATGATCCTTTTCATCGGTCACGAACTGCAGACCAAGGGACTCTACGACGACCCGCAGCTCGCATACCGGATCACGCCGCTGGAGCTGAAGGCCTTCACGATCGAGGACGAAGCCGGGCGGGAGCAATGGCGCAACTTCCTGCTCGCACTGGAGCAGCGGCTCATCCTGGCCCGCAAGCACCCCGGCATGCTTGCCAACGACCTCTCCGATCACCTCTATGCCCGCTGCCACGGGCACATCGGCTCCCTCATGACGCTCGTCCGACGCGGCTGCCAGCGAGCGTTCCACACCGGTGAGGAACGCCTGACCGTCGAGCTGATGTCGCAAGTCAAACTCGACCGGGCCGCTGAGCAGCGACGGGCCGAGTGGGAGGCCCGGCTCGCATCCGGTGCCAATTCCAGCAGGCCCGCCCGTCGCCGGAAGCGGGGATGAGGGTGGACACGAGACGGAAGCGCTGGGAGGTGCTGTGATCGCAGATCTTCCCCGCACCTTCCCGATCCGCGTCGCACCACTGCCCGGCGAGGCGCTGGACTCATGGCTGGAAGCGCTCGCACACCGCATGGACACCCGATATGGCGACGTTCTGAGTGACCTGGGTCTGACCGCTACCAGGACCGGCAGGCGCAATCTCGACCTGCCCACCGACTGGACCATCGCGCTGCTCGACCAGGAGGCGGCCAGGGTCACGCACGCTACCGGAGTCGATCGCGACCTGCTGCAGTCCATGACGTTGATGCACTTCCACGGTCGGGCGCTGCTGATCGACCCAGATACGCGGCAGGTGAATCGAAAGCGCCTGTGGGGAAGGGGCAATGGGTCACGCTACTGCCCGGACTGCCTCGCCGACAGCGGCGGCCGGTGGCAACTGGTCTGGCGCCTGGGATGGTCGTTCGCCTGCCTGCAGCACTGCCGTCTGCTGGCCGACCTGTGTCCGAACTGTCAGAGGACGCCACGTCAGCGGCTGTTTTCCCTTGAGGGCCAACCCACACCAGGACGATGTGGAACCCGGCCGTCAAGGCGCGTCGAACCCACCCCAGGGTCCGGATGCGGCCACGACCTGAGCACGGCCCACACGCTCCGCCTCCCCCGTGATCATCCAGTGCTGGCAGCGCAACACCACCTGCTCCGCACTATCGAGACCGACAGCGCCGACTTCGGCCTCTACGCGCAACTACCCCAACCAGCGAGCGTGGCGCTGTCCGAAATCCGGGCAGTCGCCGGGCGGGTACTCACCAACGTGACGGCCTCAGAAATGTCGGCGTGGGTTCCAGAAGACATTCTCAACGCCGACCGTGCTTCACAGCATCCTGACGGCGCAACCCAGCACAAGACGCTGATCCGGCCCGGGTTCATGGCGCCGCCGACCGCCATACGCACCGCAACCGCGGTCGTCGCATCGCTGAGGATCCTCGGCCAGCCCTCCCCGCCGCCAGCCATCTCCGCGATGCGCCAATTGATTGATTCATGCCGCGACAGCGCCGAGAAGACCACTGCCACCACCATCATCACCTGGGGCCGCGGCACCGGCCCCATCTTGCGATCGGTGCAGTTGGCCGCGCTCGGACCGACGATGCGCCCCAGCGACCAGCTTCGGAGGAGAACCGCATCCTTCCCCGCAAGGTCAAGAATCGACGAGCAGCAGCTCAACCGCCGCGCCCGTACACTCCCCAGCATCTTCTGGCCCTCATGGCTGGTGCGGTTGAGCCCGCCGGGTGTCTATCCACGTCTGCTGGCACCCGCATTGGCCACGGCGACTCTGCTGGTCGGCAGCAGACTCCACCTGCATGCCGCGGCGACGATGCTCGGCTCGGCAACCGACGGCCGCGTCGTGTCGCGCATGCTGCAGTTACTACAGGATCAGCAGTGCTGGGAAGCGGCGTCGGCCGCCATGGTCCGCCTCGCGGAATTCCTCGACGCCTGCGACGTCCCCATCGACTACGAGCGGCGCCGCCGACTGGACTACTCGAACCTGCTTCCGAACAGTCTGTGGGCCGAGCTCTGCCGAGATGTTGAATACCGTCCAGGAGGCGAGTTGCGGGCCCGCGTCGCGAGGTGCGTGCTCTTCCACCGCATCAGCGGGTTGCCCGTCGAGTCAGCGCCAGGGTTCGCCGACACAGAGCAAGCATCATTTCGCTCCGAGTGCGAACGCTTCGGAGAAGCCAGGCCGCCAGAGGTCGCCCATGCGCTGGACGACGTTGCGAGCGACTTTCTCGCTGCCCACGGCGCAGGACGCGAACCCGTTGCCTGGCAACCTCCGATCGCCCTGCTCGACGGCATCGACCTCCCCGGCCCCGACCCTGCCGGCATCGACATTGATCGCCTGCACGCACTCGTTCAAGGACATCGTTACTCGGCGCGATCGGCCGCCGACGCACTGGACACCAGCACCGAGGCGGTCCGCATCGTCCTCAACGAGCATCCGGCCCCCGCAGCGCCGCTGACCAAGGCACAAGAACGTGCCGCCGGACAACCGCTCCGAATCGCCCGCCAACTGCTCCCAGATCACGAATTCCGGCTCCGCTACCTCGACAACTGCCAGTCAACCAGGGCAATCGCACGAGATGTCGGCATCTCGCCAGACAATGTCCTGAGACTGGCCCACGAGTACGGCATCCCCATGCGCAAGAGCGGCCGGAGGCGGCAACATGACGAAATCGACCGGGACTGGCTCTTCGAGCAGTACGTCAACCGCCGCCGCACTCTGCCGGACCTCGCCCGGGAGAAGGGTGTGAGCAGTACCACCATGGCCAAGTGGGCTCATGAGCTCGGCATTCCAGTGCGACCGTCCGGCGGGGGGAGTCACGGAGCATATCTACAGAAAGGGAGCACGAGTGGCCGGCGCGGGCCAGGGCCATCTGACGGGATTCGACTCTGAAGGCGCCGGGTCCCCACTGCGACCGCCACGACTACCCTGTCGCAGTGACGATCTTCGAGGGTGACCATCAACCGCCGAACCTCCCAGACGCGCTCACGACATGGTTTGCCGAGAACGATGAGGTTCTCCGCACACGCGGGATCACCGCTGACCTACGGCACTCCCCAGAAGACGGCCGACTCAAAAACAGCGCATGGCTGACGGTTGAGGCCGGAAACCGGGTCGCGCAGATCACCGTTTGGAACAGTGGTGAAGCTGAACTCGACTTCGTAGACCTCGGCAGCGGTGACAACCGCCCCGAGCACCGAGACCTCCAAACCGAGCAAGAACTCCATGCCCTCGTCGGATCCATACTCGACTGGATCGTCCTCGGCACGAACGGCTGACCACGAGGATTGGACACGATTCCGCGGACAGACGTCGACGACTACTGACGCGGACTCGAAGGAAACCCCCAGCTCAACGCTCCGCCATTCGACACTCAATCGCGGAACCTACAGGGAGCGATGTCCGCTTCACACCCGCTGCGCGGGTGCGGTCGATGAGTTTGGGCGGCGACAGCAGTCTGATAGAGGACACCCGATCCCTGGAGGCTGCTCCATGGCCGAACCACACGCTCTGGAAACCCGGAAAGCTCTGGAAAGGGCGATCCACGTCGAGCGGCTGGCGCTCGCTGAAGACCTCGCCGAGCTCAGCGAGGCCCAGTGGGCGAAGGCGTCACCGTGTGAACGGTGGACCGTTGAGGAGGTCGTAGCCCATCTGACGGCAGGTGCCAGCACGAGGATGTGGCGCTGGCTGCTGAGCATGCTGGCCGCGCGGTTCGATCCCGATGTGCACAACGACCGAAGACTCGCGAACCACCGTGGTGCCACACCCGAAGAGACCCTGCGACGATTTCGCGACGTCGTCGCCGGGCCTTCCGGGCCGACAGGACATGCCGCGGCCTGGCTGGGTGAAATCGTCGTCCACGGCGAGGACATCCGCCGGCCGCTGGGCCTGGTGCGGGTACCCCCGGTGGCCGCGACGACCGCCGTGGCCCGGTTCTTCGCCAGCCGCGATTTCACCGTCGCGAGCAAGACCGCAATCGCCGGCTTGCGGGTCCAGGCCACAGACGGACCGTTCACCACCGGCTCGGGGGATCTGGTCCGGGGTCCGACCCTCTCACTGGTGATGGTGATGGCAGGCCGCGCAGCGGCCTGCGAGGACCTTGAGGGGGACGGTGTGGCGGTCCTGCGCGCCCGGCTGCGCTCGGGTTGACGAACGAGCTCAGGTTCGCTGGCACATCGGTGGCACTCATGCCGTCTTCCTGTCCGCTCTGGCGACCCGGATCAACCGGCTCGCAGCGGACCTCGGACAGCCCCTCTCCGAGTGGGCAGGCCCTGATTGCAGGATCTCGCGGCTGATGCCGTCACCGAGTGGGGTGCTGCTCAGCGCCTCGTCTCGTACCTGGTCAGGATCACGCCGCCGGGGAACGTCCGCGTCTCCACCAGGTTGAGGTTGACCCAGTTGTCGACCGCGGTGAAGAACGGCGTGCCGCCGCCCACCAGGACCGGCGCGGTGACCAGCACGTACTCGTCGATCAGCCCGGCCCGCATGGCGGCCCCGGCGAGCGTCGCGCCGCCGATGTCCATCGGGCCGCCGTCCTCGGCCTTGAGCCGGGTTATCTCGGTGACCGCGTCGCCGGTGACCAGGCGGGTGTTCCAGTCGACCTTGTCGATCGTGGAGGAGAACACCACCTTCGACATGTCCCGCCAGCGGCGCGCGAACTCGATGTGCGCCGGGGTGGCGTCGGGCTGCTGGTCGCCGGTCGGCCAGTGGGAGCTCATCCCCTGCCAGAGCTTGCGCCCGTACAGCGTCAGGTCGGTCGCCAGCAACTGGTCGGACCAGAACTGGAACCACTCGTCGCTCGGCACGCCCCAGCCGATGTCGTCGCCGGGCGCGGCGATGTAGCCGTCCAGACTCAGGTTCATGCCGTAGATCAGTTTCCGCATGGCGCCAGCCTTCCGTGGGTCGGTCTCCCGCGTACAGACCGGCGCGGCGCGGGAAACTCATCGGTGCGCGTTCTCCCGGCACCTTCGATCCCGGAGACCCTGGGACCGCCGACGCTGTCAGTGGCACCTCCTACTATCCGGACCATGGGCATGTTGGGGGAGTACGCGCGGGTCACGCCGGCCGCGTTGGGCTAGGAGCGGGGAGCATGGTCCGGCTCAGCGCTGGCGCATGATGTGGCGCACCGGACGCCTGGGGGAGACGTACGCGGAGGTCCGTGGGGACAGGAGGAGCCGGTGGCAGAGGGCGGACGGCAGCTCTTCCAGTGGATGCGCTGCCACTGGGAGGAAGAGGACATCCGGTTCTACTTCGAGATCGACGCCGACGGCATCGTGACGCGCCAGGTCGAGCTTCAGGGCCCGATGCTCACCCCGATCGCGGCAGCGTCCCTCGGCGAGTGGCAGCATGCGCGGGACGCCGGCCGCCTTGCCGACTACGAGAAGACGTACGGCCTCACCGCCGAACCACCCGTTTCGGAGTGGGAAGGCCACCATCCCGAGCCGCTGACCGCCGAAGAGTTCGAGGCGGTCTGGGACACCGCCCGCCGCCGGCGCCGGGCCTGTGGCGACGCCTGGGGCCGCTGATGGAATGAGCGTTGCCCGCGGCCTGCCGTGCGAGCACCCGCGGCCAGCCTCAGGGCTGCGTTCGAGGGCACGCGCCCGAGGTGCGGGCGGAGGTGCTCACTTGCCCAGGGCGGCGGCTCTGGTGGCGCGTTGGGCGAAGACCTCCTCGCGGTTCGCCTCCATCTGGCGCAGCGCGTTCTTGCGGTCCCGTCTGGAGAGGCGGTCGAGGTACGTGTGACCGGCGAGGTGGTCGGTCTCGTGCTGGAGGCAGCGGGCGAAGAACCCGGTTGCCTCGATGACGAGGGGGTTGCCGTCCTTGTCGAGTCCGCGGGCGGTGGCGCGGTCGGTGCGGGGGACCGGCAGGCCGGCGCCGGGCACGGAGAGGCAGCCCTCGTAGTCGTCGAGGAGGCGGCGGTCGGCGGGGCCGGGCAGGTCCACGACCGGGTTGAGGAGATGGCCGATATGCCGGACGCCCTCGTCGTCCGGGCAGTCGTACACGAAGAGCCGCAGGTCTACGCCGACTTGGTTGGCGGCGAGGCCGGCGCCTTCGGCCACGTACATGGTCAGGAACATGTCGTCGATCAGCGCCGAGAGCTCCGGGGTCCCGAACTCCGTCACGTCCCGGCACGGGCGGCTCAGCACCTCCTCGCCCACGACCGTCACCCGGCGCACCGATCCCCGGGCCGCCTCCGGTGGCAGGGCCGGGTGGCTGTCCACCGGGCGGCCCTGTACGCGGACGCGCGGGCCGGCGGGGCGGGACCGTTCGTCGCGAACAGACATGACTTCTCCCTCTTCCGTGCACGCCGCGGCGATGCCGGTGCCGCCGGCGCACGCCTGGCCAAGGGCTACCCCTTGCCAACTCCTTTGCAAACTAGCAGACTTTGCAAAGTGACTGAAGACGACGCCGCCACCCACGCACAACTGCGCGTACACCCGGTCCGTACCGCCCTGTTGGACCTCCTCGCCGAAGTCGGCACCGTCACCGCGACCGAGGCCGCCGACCGGCTCGGCTACAGCTCCGGCCTCTGCTCCTTCCACCTGCGGCAGCTCGCCCGCCACGGATACGTCGAGGAGGTCCCCACCCGCGGCGGCCGCGCGCGCCCCTGGCGCCTGGCGCGGCCCGCCGCCGCTGCCGCGAGCCCCGCCGACGAGCAGTTCGGCGATCTGGCCCGCGGGTTGGAGGACGAGAGCTGGCAGCGCTGGCTGGCCCGGCGGGACGAGGCGCCGACCGCGTGGCGGCGGGACGAAGCCTTTAGCGCCGTCGCCTATCTGACGCCCGGGGAGATGAGCCGGGTCGCGGACGCGATCCGCCGGGCGCTCCTTCCGTACCAGGACCGCGAGCAACGCCCCCTGGCGCGGCCCGCCGACGCCCGGCCCGTGGCCCTCGTCACCCGGCTCTTCCCCCTGCTGCCCGACCCCCGCGACGGCCAGGACCAGGATTGAGCCGCCGCGAGCCGCCGTTAAGCAGTCAGTCCAGACCGGCGCGGCGGAGTACGAGCCCGTAGTGCTCTGGGTCGGCCAGGATGAGGCTCCTGGCCCGTTCGTGGTCCGCCCGGAGGTGATCCGGCCAGGCGTCGGGATCCAGCGGGATCCACAGCGCGAGGTCCAGCCGCGCCGCGGGGTCTTCGCAGGTCAGGAAGGCGGTCAGGACCGCCTCCCGGTAGGCGGCGCGCACGTCGGCGAGCGCGTCGAAGACGGCCTGGCTCTCCGGGCTCGGCGTTCCGCTTCGTACGCCCTCCGCGGACGCGAAGCGCAGCGGAGGTCCGGAGAAGTACCAGGCCATGGTGGCCCCGGTCTTCTCCGCGGGCGTGCCGGTGCGGACGTAGGAGACGATCCGCTCCTGCGTCCAGCGGTGCCCGAGGGCTGTGACCAGGGGGCGTACGAGTTGGTTGACGCCGCTGCGGCAGTGGTCGAGAACCGCGGCCTGGAGGAGCGGTTCCGCGTGCCGGCGCGTGCGGTCGGGGTCGGCCCCGGCGGCCCGGCCGATCTCCCAGCGCTTGACCTCGCACCGGCGGTACGCGCTCTCCCCCGCCCCGTCCGGAACGGCCCAGGCGGGGCTGAAGAGTTCCAGCAGCCCGTCAAGTCGCGGTTCGAACGCGGCTGTACGGGCCGGAGGATCCGGAATCATCTCGAACGTCTCAGGCATCACCCGCCCCCCGCCCTGGAATCTACTCCTCGCCCGCCAGTGTCAGCGACCGCAGCCGCTGGGCGGCGAACCACGTCGCGCCCGCCGTGACCACGACCAGCAGGACCGTCGCCACCGGCAGCGCCACGTCGGAGACCACGTGGCCGCCCTGGCCGATCCTCTCGCCCACCGCCAGCGCCCACTGCTGGATGCTGAGCGTCTTCACGCCGTCGACGAGACTGCCGAGCAGGGCCTCCCACACCAGCGCGTAGACGAGTCCGAAGACCACCGCGTGCCGCGAGATGGTGCCGAGCATCAGGAAGAAGGCGGCGTACGCGACGGAGGCGACCGCCGCGGCCAGGGCGTACGCGACCGCCAGGCGGCTGCCGTTGCCGCCGAGGATGAACCCGGCGACCAGCGTGGGGAGCGCGGAGAACGCCACGGTCACGCTGACCGCGACGATCAGCTTGGTGAGGATGATCGTCGGGCGCGGCACGGGCTTCGCGAGCAGATAGACGATCGAACTGTCGTCGATCTCCGGGCCGATGGCGCCCGTGCCGGCGATGACGCCGATGAGCGGCACCATGGTCGCCAGCGCGAAACCGCCCAGGAGGTCGGCGGTGACCTCGTCGTCGGCGCCGACGAGGGCGCGTACGACGATGGCGATGACGATGAGCAGCACCGGCAGCAGGAGCAGGATGAGCGCCCGGCGGCGGCCGAGGATGGCCCGCTGGGTGAGCCGGGCGACGGTGGGGTGGTACAGCATCGCGTTCTTCGCTCCTTCTCAGGCCGCGACCAGGTACGAGAAGACGGATTCGAGGGACTCGTCGGAGGGCGAGACCTCGTAGAGGCGGATGCCGTGGTCCCTGGCGACGCGCGGCAGCAGCTCGGTGAAGCGGGCGAAGTCGACGGCCTGGACGTGCAGGACGCCGTCGCGCCGGTCGAGTTCGAGCCCGGCGGTGGACGGGTCGGCGATCAGCGCGGAGGCGAGCGCGCGGTCGTCGCTGGAGCGTACGGCGTAGTGGTGCGGGCGGTCGGTCATCAGCCTGCGGATCTTGCGGAAGTCGCCGGAGGCGGCGTGCCGGCCGGCGACGATCACCTCGATGTGCGCGGCGAGTTGCTCGACCTCCTCCAGGATGTGCGAGGAGAACAGCACGGTGCGGCCGGCGGCGCCCATCTGCCGTAGCAGGTCCATGAGGTGCATGCGCTGGCGCGGGTCCATACCGTTGAACGGCTCGTCGAGGAGCAGCACGTCGGGCTCGTGGACGAGCGCGGACGCCATCTTCACGCGCTGGCGCATGCCTTTGCTGTACGTGCTGATGCGGCGGTTCTGCGCGTACTCCATCTCGACCGTGGCCAGCGCCTTGCGCGCGGCTTCGGCGCCGAGGCCGTGCAGCTCGGCGTTGGCGAGGACGAACTCGCGGCCGGTGAGGAAGTCGTACATCGCCTCGCGCTCGGGGACAAGCCCGATCTGCTTGTAGACCCGCTCGTTGCGCCAGATGCGCACACCGTCGAGGGTGACCGCCCCCGTGGAGGGGGAGAGGAAGCCGGCCATCATGTTGATGAGGGTCGACTTTCCGGCGCCGTTGGGGCCGAGGAGGCCCGTGACGCCGGGGCCGATGGCCATGGTCACGTCGTTGACGGCGACGACGTTGCCGAACCAGCGGGAGACGCTGTCGATCCGGATGGTGGTCACAGCCCGGCCTTTCGGTAGCGGCGCAGCAGGAAGAGGAAGCAGCCCGCGGCGAGTGCGAACGTGACCAGCAGCGCGGCGGCGCCGGCCGCGGTGGACGGGTCGACGGGCTCGGGGGAGGCGGTGGCGGGGGTCGCGCCGAGGAACGTCGACTGGACGTTGTCGATCAGCCCGATCGGCGAGAAGAGCGCGAACCAGCCGATGGCGCCGAGGTTGTCCTGCTCCCACGCGATGCCCTGCAGCGCGCTGACCGCGCCGAACGGCACGGTGAACGCGGCGATGACGGCGGCGACGCCGAAGCCGCGGCGCGGGGTGAGGGCGGCGATGGCCAGGCCGATGCCGGCGAAGAGGACCGACAGCAGGGCGGCCGAGAGGAGCGCCTGTGCGAAGCCCTTGGTCTGGTCGGTGAAGTCGAGCTTCGCCAGCAGCGCGCCGACGTAGAGGATCAGCAGCGGGGTGGCGGTGAGGATGAAGAGCGCGGAGGCCATCGCCGCGTACTTCGCGGAGACGTAGTCGAGGCGCTCGACGGGGCGGGAGAAGTAGAGCGGGACCGTACGGAACCGCAGGTCGCGGGAGACGGACACGGGGGCCTGGGCGGCGATGAAGAGGAAGATGACGGGCTGGAGGTAGATCGCGTAGTCGGTGTACTCCAGCGGCAGTTCGTCCATGCTCGTGCCGATGGCGACGGCGACGAGGATGAGCGCGACCAGGCACATGATGCCGAAGAGGAGCGCGGGCGGGACCTTGGACTTGGCGGAGCGGCCGAGGCCGTACGCGGCGCGCAGGGACTGGGTGAACAGGGAGCGGCGGGCGTAGCCGCGGCCGAGGCGGGGGCCGTCGTAGTGGCGGTAGCCGATGTCGTGGATGACGTCGGTGGCGGCCGGGGTGCTCGGGCTCGTGCCGGGGGCCTCGGCGGTGGCGCCGGGTTTGCCGGTGGCGCCGGGGTTTCCGGTGGCGGGCGCGTCAGTGGGCATGAGGGCTTCCTGCGGGGTCGGTCGCGGACGTGCTCGCGGGGGGGCTGGGGTTCGGGCTCGGGTTCTCGCTCCGGTTCCCGGCCGCGTTCGGGCTCACCGTCGTGCTCGCCGGGAGGGTGTCGTCGTCGCGGAAGATCTCCGCGATCCGGTGCCGGCGCTGCTCCATGCGCACCAGCCCGAGGCCGAGCCCGGCCACCGCGTCCCGTACGACGTCGTACGTGCCGTCGTCCTCGGCCTCGACGTACAGCAGCCGGCCGTCCGCGTTGATCCCCAGGCCCGCGCCCGCGAGCGCCTTGCGCAGGGTGGCGGTGCCGTCGGGGTGGGCGTCGGTGTCGGTCACCTCGACCGCGAGGATGGCGGTGCTCTGCGTGAAGTCGCTGGTGGAGCTGGAGCGCAGCAGCCGCCCGCCGTCGATGACGACGACGTGGTCGCAGGTGCGCTCCAGCTCGCCGAGGAGGTGCGAGGTGACGAGGACGGAGATGCCGAAGTCGGCGTGTACGCGGCGGATGAGGCCGAGCATGTCGTCGCGGCCGACGGGGTCGAGGCCGTTGGTCGGCTCGTCGAGGAAGACGAGCTGCGGGTCGTGCACGAGGGCCTGGGCGAGCTTGACGCGCTGCTTCATGCCGGTCGAGTAGCCGCCGATGGGGCGGTAGCGCTCCTCGTACAGGCCGACGTGGCGCAGGGTGTCGGCGGTGCGCTCGCGGGCCGCGGTGGCGGGCAGGCCGGACATGCGCGCCATGTGCACGACGAACTCCGTGGCGGAGACGTCGGGCGGCAGGCAGTCGTGTTCCGGCATGTAGCCGACGCGCTCGCGGATGGTGGCGGCGGTGTCGCTGCCGGCGGCCACGTCGAGGCCGAGCACGGTGGCGGAGCCCTCGGAGGCGGGCGAGAGCCCGAGCAGGATCTTGATCAGCGTGGACTTGCCGGCGCCGTTGGCGCCGACCAGGCCCGTGACCCCGGGGCCGATGTCGAGGGTGAGCCCGTCGAGTGCGGTGACCCGGGGAAACCGTTTGCTCAGATTCTCGGTGGCGATGACTGTCACGCTGCACGACGGTAGTGGCGCCGGGGCGCGGGGTCGTCAGACCTGGCGATGGTTGCCGGATACGACCGGGGAGGGACGGACCCGTAGGGGGAAGGGGCCGGGAACCCTGAGGTTACCGACGGTATCCACAGGGCGACTGCGGGCATTGACGGAGCCATGGAGCGATGTCACAGTCGTCGGTGTCAGCTTTCGGGACGGGTCGGGCTTCGGGTGAAGTCGGGCCGGGCAGGGTGGATTTGGGGCGGCCCGGGCGAGGGGCGCTGACTGCGGCGGTGCGGGTCGGCTGCGGTTTCAGGCGCTGTTCCGGGTGCGGCTTCGGGTGCGGAATCCGGTTGGCGGAAGGGAGGGGCGGACTGATGACACTCACCGGGTCCTCGGCGGCTCTGCGGGGGTTCAAAAGCGTGCAGCGGCTGGCGTACGAGTGCGCGGAGGCGGTGGCGGCGCAGCTCCGGCCGGGCGTCACGGAGCGGGAGGCGGCGCGGATGCAGCGGGAGTGGCTGCGCGAGCGCGGCGTGCGGGACTGGTTCCACCTGCCGTTCGCGTGGTTCGGCGACCGGACGGCGTTCGCGGGCTTCCGGGTGCCGCTGCAGTTCTTCCCGACCAACCGGGAGCTGGCGCCGGGTATGCCGTTCATCCTCGACCTCGCGCCGGTGCACGGCGGGCACACGGCCGACGTGGGGTATTCCGGCTCCCTCGGGCCGAACCCCGTGCACGACCGGCTGATGCGCGACCTTCGGGTGCACAGGGAGCTGATCCTGCGCGAGGTCCGCGAGCGCCGCCCGCTGCGGGAGATATACGAGGACGTGGAGCGCCTCATGGTCCGCCAGGGCTATCACAACCGGCACCGGGCCTATCCGTTCGGCGTCATCGCGCACAAGGTCGACCGCGTCCGGGAGCGGCGCTTTTCGCCGCACGTGTTCGGCTTCGGCGCGCAGAGCCTGAAGGGCCTGGCGAAGGACGCGCTGCGCGGGCACCGCGAGGGCTGGTCGCCGCTGTGGAGTCCGTACCGGTTCTCGCAGCATCCGCCGCGGCCGGGGCTGTGGGCGGTGGAGCCGCACCTGGGCTTCCGGGGCACGGGGGCGAAGTTCGAGGAGCTGCTGGTGGTGACGGACTCGCGGGACGCGGAGGAGAGCGCCTTCTGGCTCGACGACGACCTGCCGCATGTGCGGCGGTGGCAGGAGGCGGAGGCGGACCGGGAGCTGGCGGAGGACCGGGCGGGCGACGAGACGCCGGACCCCGGGGCAGGCGAGGCGGCGGCCCCGGCGCGGGACCGGGCGCCGGACCCGGCGCCGGGCGGCCGGCAGGGCGAAGTGCAGGGGCGGGCGCAGGAGAAGGGGTGGGTGGCATGAGCGAGTGGGGCGGCGTGCCCGTACGGGAGCGGTGGGTCAGGACCGCCGGGGTCGAGCTGTGCCTGGCGGAGCTGGGGGACGCCGGGCAGCCGACGGTCGTGCTGCTGCACGGCTACCCGGACAGCAAGGAGGTGTGGTCGCAGGTCGCGTCCCGGCTGGCCGAGCGCTTCCACGTCGTGCTGTACGACGTCCGCGGCCACGGCCGCTCCACCGCGCCGAAGCCGCTGAAGGGCGGCTTCACGCTGGAGAAGCTCACGGACGACTTCCTCGCCGTGCTCGACGCCGTCAGCCCGGACCGCCCGGTGCACCTCGTGGGGCACGACTGGGGCTCGGTGCAGGGCTGGGAGTTCACCACGGTGGAGCGGACGGAAGGCCGTATCGCGTCGTTCACCTCCCTCTCCGGCCCGTCCCTCGACCACTTCGGGCACTGGATCAACGGCCGGCTGCGCCGCCCCACCCCGCGGCGGGCGGGCCAACTGCTCGGCCAGACCGCCAAGTCCTGGTACGTGTATCTGCTGCACACCCCCGTCCTGCCCGAGCTTGCCTGGCGCGGTCCGCTCGGCGCGCGCTGGCCTGAGGTCCTGCGCCGGCTGGAGAAGGTCCCGGGCGACGGCTATCCCACGGCCTCCCTGGGGGACGACGCGGCGCACGGCGCCTGGCTCTACCGGGACAACGTCCGCGCCCGGCTGCGCCGCCCGCGGGCCGACGCCTACGCCCACGCGCCGGTGCAGCTCATCACCCCCCTCGGCGACGCCTTCCTCTCGCCGAGCCTCTACGACGACCTGGACCGCTGGGTGCCGCAGTTGCTGCGGCGCACGATCGACGCCCGGCACTGGGTCCCGCGCACCCGGCCCGACCAGCTCGCCGCGTGGATCGGCGAGTTCGTCCTCGCCCACGAGGACGGCACGCCGGCGGCGGAGATCGTCCCCGATGGGCCGTACGCGGACCGGTTCGGCGGCCGGCTGGTGCTGATCACCGGCGCGGGCAGCGGCATCGGGCGGGCCACCGCGTTCGCCTTCGCGGAGGCCGGCGCGCGGATCGTGGCGGCGGACGTCGACGCCGAGGGGGCGGCCACGACGGCCGAGTTGTGCCGGATGATCGGCGCGGCGGAGGCGTGGCCCGAGGCCGTGGACGTCGCGGACGAGGAGGCGATGGAGAAGTTCGCCGAGCGGGTCGCCTCTTCGTACGGGGTGGTGGACGTGCTGGTGAACAACGCGGGGGTCGGCCTGTCCGGCCCGTTCCTCGACACCTCGACGGCGGACTGGCGCCGGGTGCTGGACGTCAACCTGTGGGGTGTCATCCACGGCTGCCGGCTCTTCGGCAGGCAGATGGCCGAGCGCGGCCAGGGCGGGCACATCGTCAACACCGCCTCGGCCGCCGCCTACGCCCCGTCGCGGACCCTGCCCGCGTACGCCACGTCGAAGGCCGCGGTGCTGATGCTCTCGGAGTGCCTGCGCGCGGAGCTGTCGGGGCAGGGGATCGGGGTCTCGGCCGTCTGCCCCGGCTTCGTGCACACCAACATCACGGCCACCACGCGGTTCGCCGGCGTCTCCGAGGAGGAGGAGCGGCGGCGGCGGAAGAGCGCGCACCGCTGGTACGGGAAGCGGAACTACCCCGCGGAGAAGGTCGCCGACGCCGTGCTGCGCGCGGTCGCGCGCAACCAGGCGGTGGTGCCGGTCACGCCGGAGGCACGGGGCTCGCGGCTGCTGGCGCGGGTCGCGCCGCGGGCGCTGCGGGCGATAGCCCGGGTGGAGCCGAAGATCTAGCGCGGATCCACGGGGCGCGCCGGCTTCCGGCTTCCGGATCCCGGCCTCCCGGATCCCGGCTTTCGGCACCCGGATCCTGACTCCCGTCCGCCTCCTGCCCGTTCCCGTACGCCGGGCCGACGTCTCCGTCTGCCGTCCACCACCCGACCGGATCCATCTGCCTTTCAGGAGCCGCATCATGAGCACCGAAGCACGTCCCCCGCCCGCCGGGCGCGGCGCGAGCAGGCCGCCCCAGGTGTCGTTCGGCCGGCTGGAGCCTGCGGTGTACGCGCCGGCCGTACCATCCCTCCCAAGAGGGCTCGCCGCGGCGGCGAGCGGGCCGGGGGACGGGCCGAGGGGCAGGCGAGCGGTGCTGGAGCAGCAGACGGCCGGCGAGTACCGGATCGAGGGTCTGGCGCAGGCCAGCGGCACGACCGTACGCACCATCCGCGCGTACGCCGACCGCGGGCTGCTGCCCCGGCCGGAGCGGCGGGGGCGTACCAACGTCTACGGCGAGGAACACCTCGCCCGGCTGCGGCAGATAGCCGGCCTCCTCGACCGCGGCTACACCCTGGCGTCCATCAAGGAACTGCTGGAGGCGTGGGACGAGGGCCGGGGGCTCGGCGGTGTGCTGGGCCTGGTCGCCGAGGTGCAGGGGCCGTGGACCGACGAGGAGTCCGGGCAGTTGAGCCGGGCGGAGCTGGCGGAGCTGTTCGGCGGGGCGGCGGACGAGTCCGCGGTCGAGGAGGCCGTCGAGCTGGGCGTGCTGGAGCGGGTGCCGGGCGAGCCGGAGATGTTCCTCGTGCCCAGCCCGCAGCAGCTCACGGTCGCCGCGGAACTGCACGCGGCGGGCGTCCCGTTCCCCGCCATCACCGGCCACCTGCGCGAACTGCGGCTGCGGGTGGAGGAGATAGCGGCGGGCCTGCTCGACTTCACCGCCGAGCATGTCTTCCAGCGCTATCTCGACCATCCGCCGTCGGACGCGGAGGCGGCCGAGGCCGCCGGGCTCGTCCGCCGGCTGCGGCCGCTGGCGCAGCAGACGATGGACGCGGAGCTGGCCCGCGCGATGCGCACCCTGGCCACGCGCCAGCTCCACGAACACCTCGCGGGACCGCCCCAGCCCCAGGCGGCCGCCCCTGCGACGGTTCCGGTGAGCCTGCCGGCGGCCACGGTGGCGGCGGTCCGCGATCTGGTCGGGCCGGCGGCGACGGCGGAGTTCGTCACGTCGGCGACGGAACGGGAGGTCCACAAGCGCCGCATGGACACCCTGGCGGGCGGCGCGGGCCGGGAGGACGGCGCGGGCTGAGCGGCGCGGCCAAGTGCCGGAGGGCGAGCGCCGGGCGAGGGTCCGCCCCTTGCCTCTCGCTCACCCGAGGGACGCCCGCGCGTAGCGCCACGGCACGGTCTTCGCCGCCCGGACCGTTCCCGAACCCGGCTCCGGCGCCCGGCTCCGGCGCGGCGGGGCGCGGGGGTTGACCCCTGGTTACTCGCGGGTCACTCTGGGTCAGCCGTACAACGGGAGGAGAACACCCATGCGCAGACGCAGCTTTGTCAGAGGGTTAACCGCCACGACCGCCGCCACCGGGCTCGGCCTCACCGCCGCCGGACACGGCCACGCCGCCGCCACCGCCGCCGCCACCGCCACCGACGGCCGGTCCGGCGCCGGGGTCCGGCCGCGGGCCGCCTGGGCGGAGGTTGCCGTACCGGCCGGGGCGCCCGCCGTCCTGCTCAGCGCCGTCGCCGCCGCGGGGCCCGATCTCGCGTGGGCCGTCGGTGAGGAGGCCCGTAGCGGCTCGACGTCCGGCCGGCCCGTGGCCCGTACCTGGGACGGCTCCGCCTGGCGGGCCACCGATGTCTCGCACCTCGCCTTCGCCGGCAGTATCCGCAACGTCGCCGCCGCCCCCGCGGGCGCCGCGGGAGCGGTCGCGGCCTGGGCCGTGGCGTACGACCGGGCCGGTGCCGACCACCTCCTCGCCTGGGACGGCGCGACCTGGCGCGAGCACGACTTCCCCGGACGAGGCGAGTCCGGTACGGAGTTGTGGGCCGTCGCCGTCGCGCAGGACGGCACCGTCCGGATCTCCGGTACCCGGGACGGCGCCTCCCGCGTGCTGCGTTCCGGCGACGCGGCAGGCACCCGCTGGAGCTGGTCGCCGCCGCTGCCCACCGACGACGGCTCCGTCCCCAGCCTGTGGAACGTCCACGTCGACCGCGCCGGTGCCACCTGGGTCTCCGGTGACGTCGTCGTCGCCCGGTACGACGACCGCTCCTGGCTCGTCCTGCCCCGGCTCGCCGGACTGCGCCTGTCCGTCACCGACCTGTTCCCCGTCGCCCCCGACGACATCTGGCTCACCGGCCACGACTTCGGCGTCGGCGGCCCGCCCGGCAAGCCGCCGAGCGTCGTCCTGCGCCACTACGACGGCACGGCGTGGAGCGACGTCGCCGCCCCCTTCACCGTCGGCTCCCTCGGGGCCATCGCCCCCGACGCCGCCGGCCGCCCCGCCGTCATCGCCGGCTGGGACTTCTGGGACGGCACCAGCGCCCACTACCTCCGCTGGGACGGCACCGCTTGGACCAGCGAGCGCGGCCCCGCGGCCGCCCAGGGCATCACCCCCGTGATGTCCGCCCTCGCGCCCATACCCGGCACGGCCGGCTTCTGGTCGGCCGGCACCACGGCGCAGTCGCCGTTCCCGCCCGCCCAGGCGCGGATCGAGCGCTACGGCTGACGGTCCCGCCCTCTACGCTGGACGCCGGCAGAGAGCGGACGGCGCCGGGAGGGTGGCTGGTGGGCAGCGGACGGATCCCCGTGGTCGTCCTCGCGGGTTTTCTCGGCTCCGGCAAGACCACCCTCCTCAACGGGCTGTTGCGCAACGGCAGCGGCACCCGGATCGGCGCCGTCGTCAACGACTTCGGCAGCATCGAGATCGACGCCATGGCCGTCGCCGGCCAGGTCGACTCGATGGTCTCCCTCGGCAACGGCTGCCTGTGCTGCGCCGTCGACACCGCAGAGCTGGACGCCTACCTCGACCGGCTCGCCGGCACCGGCAGGATCGACGTCATCGTGGTCGAGGCCAGCGGCCTCGCCGAGCCGCAGGAACTCGTCCGCATGGTGCTGGCCAGCGAGAACGACCGCATCGTGTACGGGGGGCTGGTCGAGGTCGTGGACGGCGCCGAGTTCGCCGCGACCCGCGGGCGGCACCCCGAGATCGACCGCCACCTCGCCGTCGCCGACCTCGTCGTGCTCAACAAGACCGACCGGATCGACGACGCGGAACGCCGCCGCGTCCACGAGGCGATCGGGGAACTGGCCCCCGGCACGCCCGTGGTGGCGACGGCGTACGGGCGGGTGGACCCCGAGCTGTTCTTCGATCCCGGGGGCGACGGCGCCCCCGCGGCCGCGGCGCCCCGCCACCGCCAGCTCTCCTTCGCCGACCTGGCGGCCGAGGAGTGCACCGGCGACGACCACGGCGCGCATCTCCACGCGGCGTACGAGAGCGTCGAGTTCGCCACCGACCGGCCCGTCAGCCCGCGCCGCCTGCTGGACTTCCTCGACACCCGCCCCGCCGGCCTCTACCGCGTGAAGGGCTTCGTCCACTTCGGCGTCCCCGGCCACCCGCAGAAGTACGGGCTGCACGCCGTCGGCCGCTTCCTGCGCTTCCGCCCCGCCCCCTGGGGCCGCGGCGAGGAACGGGGCACGCGGCTGGTGCTGATCGGCGCGGGGATCGACGCCGGCGCCGTACGCGAGGAACTCGACGCCTGCCGCGGCCACGTGCCGCAGGACGGCGGCGAGGACGCGATGTGGGGCGTGCTGCGGTACGTGGACGGAGACGAGGACCCCGCGGCGTAGCGACCGGTCGGCGGAGCTGTCTGGCCCCCGAGCGATCGGTGGTGTAGCGACCCGCCGGTGCAGCGGTCAAGCCGCGTAGCCAATCGCCCGGGTTCAACTGCCCGTTGCGGGACAGAAAGTCTGCGGGCCCCGAGACCCTGCAAGCTGGCCCGCGTCGCGCATCCGACCGAGAGGGATCCCGCATGAGCACGTTGAGCCGTCGCGCCCTGGTCGCCGGGGCCTCCGCCTCCGGCCTCGCCCTGGCGCTGCCCCACTCCGCCGCAGCAGCCGAACCCGCCGCCGAGACCGCCGCCGGATCGGCACCCGCGGCCGCCGGTGCCGCCGTCGCGTACGCCGCCTTCCGCCTCGTCCGCCTCCGCCCCGGCGACCCCGCCGTGCCCGAGGTGACGCTCCCCGACGGCTACGAGTTCGTGCCCGGCGACCGCTACCACGTCGCCAGCCGCGCCGAGTACTACTCCTTCGTCCGCGGCCCCGCCACCCCCGACGGCATCGAGGTCTCCGTCCGCTGGCCCGGCGTCACCGTCGCCGCCGTCGTCCACATGGACACCCGGCTGCGTATCAGACGCGACCGCGCCGACCGCCACCGCTTCGCCTTCACCCTCCCCGTCACCCAGCCCTCCGCCGACGCCAACCAGCCCACCCTGCAGATCTGGAGCCACCCCGACATATCCCCCGGCATGTACTACAAGCTCGACCACAACGACCCCGACCGCGTCGCGGGCCCCTGGACCACCGTCGCGTGGCCCGCCAACCAGGCCCGCTCCCAGCTCCACCAACTCGTCGCCGCCCACCGCATCCTCGTCGACTCCGGCCTGAAGGCCACCGCGGCGGCGAAGGGTCACCGCTGGTTCGTCGCCGGCTTCGAGACGAACAACACCCTGCACGCCGACAACCCGCCCCACTGGCACATCTCGTACAACTCCGGCCGCGACTTCAACTCCCCCACCCACAACACCCACTTCTGGCTCGACGCCGACGCGAAGAACTTCTACAACGGCATGGACGTCACCGGCCTCGGCCGGCTGCGCCACTACGTCGGCGACCCGGCCCGCCTCTACGACTTCGCCGGCGACGCCAACGGCGGCCGCGGCGAACTCGTCGCGGCCATGACCATCCGCGAGGACGGCGGCATCGACATCGCCCCGCCCTCCGGCCCCGTGTACGCCCTCGCCGCGGGCCGCGACGGCTCGCTGATCGAAGAGGTCACGGTCGTACGCGACGGCCGCCCCTGGCTGCGCGTCACGACCGAGGACCGCTACCGCGTCGGCATCATGACCATCCGCACTCAGGGTCTGAGCCACCCCGCGGACAACGACTTCACGCTCCTGCGCTACGACCCCCTCACCGGCGTCCTCGTCTGAGCGGCCGGCCCCCGCGCCGGCGCCCCGCAGCCGGCACCCCGACCCCCCACCCCCGGGTACGCGACGTCAGATCCCCGGCCCGTACCCGGGGTCGGGCGGCCGCCGCGGCGACCACCACTCCGTGAGCCCCCACACCCCGAGGCCCAGCGCCACCACGGCCGCCACCGCCGCCACCCACGGCCGCCCTGCCCACCGGAGCCCCAGCGCCCAGACCCCCAGCGGCAGCAGCGCACCGCCGAGCACGACGAGCGGCAGGTCGACGTAGAGCACGCTCAGGTCGCGCGCGTGGTCCTCGAACCCGCCGTGCACGTTGACCGCCGCCCGCGGCGCCCACGCGAGCGGCGCGACGGCCGCACCGAACAGCGCGAGCGCGCACCCGCCGAGACCGGCCCCCGTACCGCCGCGCACCTCTGCCCCCACGCCGTCACCGCCCACGCCGTCAGCGTCTCTCTTAACTCCCACGTCACCACCCGTCTCCTCACCCTTCACCCCGCCCACGCCCCACACCACCCCCGCCCGGAACAGACGCGTCCGCCCCGCGCGAAGTTCCCCCGGCTTCCGCCCCGCACCCCCTGGCGACGCGCGTAGACATCGGGCATCATCCTGCGGTGTACCACCTGCTCAGCAAGACCCCCACAACTCCCCCGCACCAGCAGGAGGTTCCACATGCGCGTACGTTCCGCACTCACCGCCCTCGCCCTCGTCGCCGGCGCCTCGGTGGGCCTGGCGGCCGCCCCCGCCCAGGCCGCGGCGGCGCCGGCCGCCCCCGCGGCGCCCACCAAGGCCGCCGCGCCCGCCGCACCCCTGGTCACGAAGATCACCCACGCCCAGGCCACGTCGCGATTCCGCTCCTCCGGCATCACCTGGTCGTCCTCCGGCGGCTGTTCCGACCGCAACAACCCCACCTGCACCTCCTTCGACCAGCTCAACCTCGCCTCCGCCCAGGGCGCCCAGACGCTCAAGTCCGCGAGCGGCTGCGCCCTGAACATCACCGGCGGCACCGAGACCGGCCACGCCGGCGGCACCTACAGCCACTGGAACGGCTACAAGCTCGACTACTCCCTCGGCACTTGCGTCAACAACTACGTCACCGGCAACTTCGCCTACATCGGCGTACGCGGCGACGGCGCCCCCATGTACCAGTCCGGCTCCGGCAACATCTACGCCCGCGAGGGCAACCACTGGGACGTCACGTACTACAACTGCGGCGGCTGCTGACCCGCCACAGCGCGCGACAGCCCGCCACACCCCCCCGCCGCGACCCTGCGGCCGCGCAACGCAGGCCGTAGGGTCGCGGTATGCGACTGAGCACCCTGATCCTGCCCGTCCGGCGGTGGCACTCCGGCGGTCGGGCGCAATGGCAGCGGGCGGAGGAGCTGGGCTTTTCCGCCGCGTACACCTACGACCACCTGTCGTGGCGGACGTTTCGCGACGGGCCCTGGTTCGGTGCCCTGCCGACCCTGACCGCCGCCGCCTGCGCGACCTCCCGGCTGCGCCTCGGCACGCTCGTCACCTCGCCGAACTTCCGGCATCCGGTCACGCTCGCCAAGGAGTTGATCTCGCTCGACGACGTGTCGGGCGGGCGGATGGTCCTGGGGATCGGCGCGGGCGGCTCCGGGTTCGACGCGACCGCGCTGGGGCAGCAGCCGTGGGCGGGGCGGGAGCGGACGGAGCGGTTCGGGGAGTTCGTACCGCTGCTGGACACCCTGCTGACGCAGGACACCACGTCGTACGCGGGCACGTACTACTCGGCGCACGAGGTGCGGATGATCCCCGGGTGCGTACAGCGGCCGCGGCTGCCGTTCGCCGTGGCGGCGACCGGGCCGCGCGGGATGCGGCTGGCCGCGCGCTACGGGCAGTCGTGGGTGACGACCGGCGACCCGCAGACCTCCGCGACCGGCACCGCCGCCGACTCCCTGGCCGCCATCCGCACCCAGATCGCCCGGCTCGCCGAGGCGGGGGCGGCGGTCGGGCGGAACACCGCGACGATGGAGAAGGTGCTGCTCGCCGGCTTCACCCCGGACCGGCCGCTGGACTCCCTGGACGCCTTCGTCGACTTCGCCGGCAGGCACGCGGCCCTCGGCTTCACCGAGATCGTGCTCCACTGGCCCATCCCGGATTCGGTCTTCGCCGCCGACGAGAGCGTCTTCGAGCGCATCGCCACGGAGGCGCCCGGGCAACTGGGCGCCTGATGGCCTGGGCGCCTGATCGTCTGGCCGCCTGATCGTCCGATCGCCTACGGGGCCCGCAGCGCGTCCACCGCGAGGCGGGCCGCGGTGCCGATCACCGCGTCGGCCGCCGGGAGCGTCACCGCGGTCGCCGCCGCGCGGGTGCAGACGGCGACCGCGTAGCGGCCGCCGTCCGGGTACTCCACGACGCCGATCTCGTGCCGCAGCGTCGGCAGCGTGCCCGTCTTCCCGCTGATGCGTACGTCGTCGAAGGGGAACCCGGACGCCAGCCGGTGCCCCCACGCCTGGGTGCCCAGCGTGCGGCGCAGATCGGCGGCGTACGCGCCGGTGCACACCTCGTCGCGCCAGACGGCGGTGAGGAGGGCGGTGAGTTCGCGCGGGGTGGAGCGGTTCGTACGGGCCGGGTCGAGGGCGCGGAGGCGGGCGACGCGGGCGGGGTCGAGGAGCGCGGGGGCGCCGGCGGGTCCTGCGTCCTCGGCGAGTGCGGCGTAGAGGTCGCGTACCTTCTGCACGGCGGTGGTACGGGTCAGGCCCAGGGTGGCCATGGTGCGGTTGACGGCCTCGATGCCGACGGTGTCCCACAGCACGTCGGCGGCGGTGTTGTCGCTGACGGAGACCGCGAGGACGGCCAGGTCGCGCAGCGAGAGGCGGGCGAGGTCGCGCATGGCGCCCAGCCCGGTCGGGCCGGGGGTGCGGCCTTCGGCGGGAACGTCGACGGCGGCGGTGAGGTCGACGCGGCCGTACTCGGCCTCGCGGTAGAGGGTGGCCAGGAGGCACACCTTGTGCACGCTGGCGGTGCTGACCGGGGTGTCGGCGGCCACGGCGAGGCCGGCGCCGGTGTCGATGTCGCGCGCGTGGAGCTGGCCGGTGACGCCGGCCTCCGTGAACGCCCGGCGGATACGGGACCTGGCGGTGCGGTGGGCGGCCGGCACACGGGAGGCGGGGGGCCCGGGGCGCGCCGGGGGCGGCGGCGGTTGCGCGGGCGGCGGCTCGGGCGGGGTCACAGCGGGAACTCCGATGCGGGGCGGGGGTGGACGGCCGCGGCGCGGGCGGGGCGCATGCCGGCGTGGTCGCGCATCGCCTCGTGGGCGGCCTCCGCGAAGCGGGCCACGGCCGGGTTGTGGCCGTCCGCCGGCCACGCCGTGGACGTACGCCAGCCGATCGGCTCGCCGGCCAGCGGGCGCCACACCGTACCGGGGCCCGCGGTGGTACGGGGCAGCAGTGCGACGGCGCCGCCGGGGGTGGCGGGGGCTTCGGGTGCGTCGGGTGCCGGGGGTGCGTCAGGTGCCGCCCGTGCCGCCCGTGCCGCCGGTGCTTCGGCGTCGGCCGGGGCGAGCGGGGCGGCCGCGGCGGTGGAGAGGACGAGGGCGCGGGTGAAGTCGCCGCCGGACGCCTCGTGGACGGCGGCCGGCGTGCAGCCGTGCCGGGCGCAGGCGGTGAGCACCTCGTCGTACAGCGCGGGATCGTCGGCCCGCGGCGTGAGGACGAGCGCGCGCCCGCTGAGGTCGGCGGCGGTCAGCCGCTCGACCGCGGCGAGCGGGTCGGCGGCGGCGAGGAGCACGCCGAGCGGCTGGTGGAGCACGGGCCCGAAGGCGAGCCCGGGCGCGGGGCACGGATGCCGTACGACGCCCGCGTCCAGCGTGCCGGCGGCCAGTTCGCGGGCCTGCGCGGTGGTGGTCAGCTCGCGCAGCTCCAGCTCGCCGCCCGGGGAGCGCTCGCGGTAGCCGGTGATGAGCGCGGCGACGGCCGCGGGGCCCAGGTGCGGCGGTACGGCCGCGCGCAGCGTACCGGCCGCACCGCTCCCGATCCGCGCCACCGCCGCCGCCAGCCGGTCCGCCGCGGCCAGCACCTGGTCGGCCTCCGCCAGCACCAGCCGGCCGGCGGGCGTCAGCGCCGTGCCCTGGCTGCCGCGGTCGAAGAGCCGCACGCCCAGCTCGCGTTCGAGCCGGCGGATGCGCTGGGACAGCGACGGCTGCGCGATGCGCAGCCGCTCGGCGGCGCGGCCGAAGTGGCGCTCCTCGGCGACCGCCCTGAAGTAGCGCAGATGCCGGAGGGGTGACGGGTGTTGCGCGGGGTCTGGCGCCGGCGAGACGGGTGGGCGTGGTGCGAGATCCGCGGCGGGGGTGGTTGCTGTCCGTACGCCTGTACGGACCTCGTGGGCCGTACGCGATGATGGCCGGGTGACCGACGCCGCTGCCTCGACCTCCCCCGCCTCGTCCGCCTCCCCTGCCTCGTCCGCCTCCCCCGCTTTCCGTCCGCCGTCACGTCCCCGGCTCATCGCCACGGACCTCGACGGGACCCTGCTGCGGAACGACCAGACCGTCTCCGACCGTACGGTCGCCGCGCTGGCCGCGGCGGAGGAGGCGGGGCTGGCGGTGGTGTTCGTCACGGGACGGCCGGCGCGGTGGATGGGCGTGGTCGCGGAGCACGTGCACGGGCACGGGATGGCGATCTGCGCCAACGGCGCGGCGGTGGTCGACCTGCACCGCGGCGCCGAACTGGCGGAGGTCTGCCCGCTGCCGCTGGCCGACGCGGTGGCGGTCGTCGGGGTGCTGCGGACGATCGCGCCGGGTACGGCGTTCGCGGTGGAGTACACGGGCGGCTTCGGCCGCGAACCGGGATATCCGCTGCACCGGGGGCCGGGGCCGATAGCGCCGGTGGAGCGGCTGCTGGCGGAGGACGGGGAGCGGGCGGGAGATCCGCTGCTGAAGCTGCTGGCGTACCACCCGAGCCTCGGCGCGGACGAGTTCCTGCACGCGGCGCGGGCGGGGGCGGCGGGGCACGGGGAGTTCACCCGGTCGACGTCGAGCGCGCTGCTGGAGGTGAGCGGGCTGGGCGTGAGCAAGGCGAGCACGCTGGAGCGCTACTGCGAGGCGCGGGGGATCGGGGCGGCGGAGGTCGTGGCCTTCGGCGACATGCCGAACGACATCGAGATGCTGACGTGGGCGGGCAGGTCGTACGCGATGGCCAACGCCCACCCGGCGGTCCTGGCGGCGACGACGGACCGCACGGCGGCGAACGAGGACGACGGGGTGGCGCTCGTCATCGAGCAGTTGCTGCACGGGCTGTGAGGGAGAGCACTGCTCCGGACCGAGAGCGGTGCTCCGCTACGAGAGCGGGCGCGGGGGCGGTGCTCCGTTCCGAGAGCACTGCTCTCTCGAGAGGGCACTGCTCTCTCGAGAGGGCACTGCTCCATCGGGAGAGCAGTGATCCGTACGGTGAGCACCTGCACCGACCGCCGCTCCACACCGAGAGCACCGCTCTCCCCCGAGGGCACCGCTCTCGTCCGTGAACGGTGCTCCGTGTCCGGAGCACCCGTCCCCTACGCCGCGGCCGCCCCCGGCGCCCCAGGACCGCCGCCCGCCTCGCCCGCCGGGGCCGTCAGCGGGACCTCCCAGATCAGGGACGTCCCCCCGCCGCAGTCCCCCAGCCCCGGCCCGTACGTCGCCTGCCCGCCCAGTTCCTCCGCCCGGCGCTCGATGTTCCGCAGCCCGCTCCGCCGCCCGTCCGCGTCCGGTGGCAACCCCCGCCCGTCGTCCGCCACCGTCAGCCGCACCGCGTCCCGCCCGTCCGGCAGCTCCGCCGTCGCGTCGACCACCACCCCCACCTGCCCCGCCCCTGCGTGCCGCGACGCGTTCGACAGCCCCTCCCGCAGCGCCGCCAGCAGATGCCGCGCGGTCGGCTCGTCCACCCGCTCGTCCACCGCCCCCACGAAGCTCGTCGACGGCTGGAACCCCAGCGGCGCCGCCGCCGTCGCGACCTCCCGCAGCACCAGTGCCCGCAGCCCCGTAGGCGCCTGCGCCGGCTCCTGCTGCAGCGCGTAGATCGTGCCGCGGATCTCCTCGATCGTCAGCTCCAGCGCGTCGACCGCCGCGTCGATCCGCTGCCGTACCTCCGGCGCCCGCTCCAGCCGCTTCGCCCCCTGCAACTGCATGCCCGTCGCGAACAGCCGCTGGATCACCAGGTCGTGCAGGTCCCGCGCGATCCGGTCGCGGTCCTCGTACACCGCCAGCCGCTCCCGGTCCCGCTGCACCTCCGACAGCATCAGCGCCAGCGCCGCCTGCCCCGCGAACTGCGTCGCCGACTGCTTCTCCGACTCCCGGTACAGCCGGGCCCCCGGCGCCCGCGGCAGCGACAGCGCACCGAGCACCTTCTTCCCGCTCCGCAGCGGCAGCATCATGCACGGCCCGAAGCGTTCCGCGCCGTCGCTCACCGCCCGCGGGTCGGCGGCGGCGTCGTCGAGGAAGACCTCCTTGCCGGCGAGCAGCGCCCGCACCGTCGGGCTGTACGACGGCAGCACCCGCCCCACCAGGTCGTCCACCCCCTCCCCGGCCACCGCCACGACCTCCAGCCACTCCGGCCCGGCACCCCTGTCCGCAGCACCGGCACCACCCCGGCCGGCCGCACCGCCCGCACCACCCCCTCTCCCCGCGCCCCCCGTCACCTCGCCCCCCGACCGCGGCAGCAGCACCACGCCCGCCACCGCGTCCGCGAGCCCCCGCGCCTGCTCCGCGATCACCCCGAGCGCGTCCCGCGCGTCCGCGCTCGACAGCAGCGCGGTCGTCACGGCGTGCGCCCCGTCGATCCACCGCTCCCGCTGCCGCGTCTCCAGGTGCAGCCGCGCGTTGCCGATCGCGATGCCCGCCTCGGTGGCGATGATCCGGACGAGGTGCAGGTCGTCGTCCAGGAACCGGCCGCCGCCCTGCTTCTCCGACAGCACCAGGTCGCCGAAGTAGCGCCCGTCCACGTCGATCGGCACCGTCAGCGTCGTCCCCGGCGCGTCCGGGATCGCGTCGAGCCGTGCCCGGTCCACCTCGTCCACGCCGTACGACGCGAACTCGTCGAGATCACCGCTCTGCTCGTCGATCACCACGATCGACGCGTACCGCGCTCCCGCCAGCTCCGCCGCCGTCTGCGCGATCACGTCGAGCGTGGGGTGGAGCTGCAGCCCCGTGCCGATGGACCGCATGGCGGCCAGCAACTGCGTCACGCGCTCGGCCAGCTCGCTGGAGACCCCCTGGAGCCCGCGGGTGGCGCGGGCGGCGGCGTCCATGGAGTCGGCAGCGGTCATGTCCCGAGGGTAATAAGCGGCTCTCGGTGGGGAAAGTCGGGATTGTCGGTTACGCGGGGTGCGACCGGCGTGCCGCGGCCGTCCGCGGTCGCGTACGGGTACGGAGACGGGTGCGCCCGCTCCCGTAGCAGCGTGCGCCGGAACGGGCCGTCCGCCTCCGCCAGCTCCGCGTACGTCCCGCGCTGCACCACCCGGCCCCGCTCCAGCACCACGATCTCGTCCACCGCCTCCAGCCCCGTCAGCCGGTGCGTGATCAGCACCGTCGTCCGGCCCTCGGTGGCGGCGAGGAGGTCGGCGGTCAGGGCGTCGGCGGTGGGCAGGTCGAGGTGCTCGGCGGGCTCGTCGAGGACGAGCACGGGGAAGTCGGCGAGGAGCGCGCGGGCCAGGGCGAGGCGCTGGCGCTGGCCGCCGGAGAGCCGGGCGCCGTGTTCGCCGACCGGGGTGTCGAGGCCGAGCGGCAGGGTCTCGACCCAGTCGAGGAGGCGGGCGGCGGCGAGGGCTGCGCGCAGGACATCGTCGGTGGCGTCGTCGTCGGGGTTACCGCCCGTGCCGTTCGGGCTCGGGGGGAGGGCGAGGCGCAGGTTCTCGCGCAGGGTGCTGTCGAAGAGGTGGGCGTCCTGGGCGCAGAGGCCGACGAGGCGGCGTACGGCGTCGGGGTCGCAGGCGAGGGCGTCGGCGGTGCTCTCGTCGGGGAGCAGTGCACTCGCGGGAGAGCGGTGCTCTGCGGAGCGGTGCTCCGAAGCGAGAGCGGTGCTCTCCGCCTCTCCGCCCAGCCGGTACGCACCCGCCACCGGATCCAGGAACCGCAGCAGCACGTGCGCCAGCGTCGTCTTCCCCGAACCCGACGCACCCACCACCGCGACCCGCCGCCCCCGCGTCAGCGTCAGGTCCACCCCGTCCAGCGCGAGCCCGGCCTGCCCCGGATGCCGCGCCGACACCCCCGTCAGCGCCACCGGGTACGGATCCGCCGGCGGCCGGCCCGTACCCTCCGCGGCCGGCGGCGGCGCGTCCAGGATCTCGTCCACGCGCGCCGCGCTCCGGCGCACCCGGGCCCGCTGCTGCAGCGCCAGCGGCATCCCGTTCACCGCCTCGAACGCCGCGAGCGTCCCCAGCACCACCACCCCCAGCCACACACCGGGCAGCCGCCCCTCGTACACCGCCTGCGCCCCGGCAGCCGCCGCCCCCGCCACCGTCAGCCCGCAGATCAGCGCCGACAGCCCCGCGCCCAGCGCGAGCGCCGCGGCGCTGCGGGCGGCGATACGGGTCAGCCGGCGGTCGGCGTCGCGGAGTGCGGCGAGACGGCGGGGCAGGGCGCCGGCGACGGCGAGTTCCGCCGTGCCGGTGAGGACGTCGACGACCTCCGTCGCGAGCGCCGCCCGCGCCGGCGCGAGCCGGGCCTCCGTCCGCCGGGCCGTCGCCACGGCCAGCAGCGGCACCCCGACGCCCCCCGCCAGCAGCCCGGCCGCGAGCACGGCGCCCGCCTCGGGCAGCAGCACGGCCGCCATCCCCACGGACCCCGCGCCGACCAGCGCGGCGGCGGAGACCGGCAGCAGCCAGCGCAGGTAGCGGTCCTGCAACGTGTCGGTGTCCGCGACGAGCCGGGTCAGCAGGTCGCCGCGGCGGTGCGGGGCGAGGCCGGCGGGGGCGAGGCGTTCGAGCCGGGTGTACACGGCGACGCGGAGGTCCGCGAGGATCCGTAGCACGGCGTCGTGGGAGACGAGGCGCTCGGCGTAGCGGAAGACGGCGCGCCCGATGCCGAACGCGCGGGTGGCGGTCACCGCGACCATGAGGTAGAGCACCGGCGGCTGTTCGGATGCCCGGGAGATCAACCACCCCGAGACGCCCATGAGTCCCACGGCCGACGCCAGCGCCAGGGCACCGAGCAGCGCCGCGAGCGCCAGCCGCCCGCGGGCGGTGGTGGTACGGAGCGCGCTGCCGCCCCGGGGCGCCCCCTCCGGCTCGTACGAGCCGCTGCCTTCCGCGTACGCTCCCTCGCCGCCCCGCTCCGGTACGGAACGGGCCGCCGGCGCCGCCGCCCCGGCCCGTACCGTGTGCGTCCCGGCGGCCACCGGCGTACGGCCCTCCCCCAGCCGTACCACCCGGTCCGCCACCTCCAGCAGCGCCGGGCGGTGCGCCACGAGCAGCACGGTGCGGCCGCGGGCCAGCCGGGCGATCGCGGCGGTCACGGCGGCCTCGGTGTCGCCGTCGAGGGCGGCGGTCGGTTCGTCGAGGAGGACCACGGGCCGGTCGGCGAGGAACGCCCGTGCGAGCGCGACCCGTTGCCGCTGACCGGCGGAAAGGCCCGCGCCGCCCTCGCCGAGGACGGCGGCCGGGTCGAGGTCGCCGGCGGCGGCGTCGCTGAGTGCCCGCGCGACGTCGGCGTCGGTGGCGTCGGGGCGGGGGAGGCGGACGTTGTCGGCGATGGTGCCGGCGAAGAGCGCGGGCCGCTGCGGTACCCAGGCGACCTGCGCGTGCCAGCTCGGCAGGTCCAGTTCGGCGAGGTCGCGCCCGCCGACGAGGACCCGGCCGGACGCGGGCGGTACGAGGCCCAGGAGCGCGGCCAGCAGCGTCGACTTGCCGCCGCCGGAGGGCCCGGTGAGCGCCACGGTCTCGCCGGGGCGGAGGGCGAGGTCCGTACGCGGAAGGGAGTCCTCGGCCCGGCCCTCGTGCCGTACGACGAGACCGTCGAGGACGAGGTCGGCCCGGCGGGCGTCGGGGCAGGCGTCCGGGCGGGCGCTGTCGGTGGGGGCGCCTACCCTTGGGCGGGCGTGCGGGGTTGGGGTTGCGGTCGCGCTCGCAGTTGCGCTCGCGGTCGCGGTTGCGGCGGTCCGGGTTTCGCCGGGCTCGCCCCGTTCCAGGATCGCGAAGACCCTGTCCGCCGCCGCCAGGCCCTCCGCCGCCGCGTGGTAGTGCGTGCCGACCTGGCGCAGCGGCAGATACGCCTCCGGGGCCAGGATGAGCACGACCAGGCCGGTGTACAGGTCCAGTTCGCCGTGGACCAGCCGCATGCCGATGGTGACCGCGACCAGCGCCACCGAGATCGTCGCCAGCAACTCCAGCGCGAACGACGACAGGAAGGCGATCCGCAGCGTGCGCATCGTGGCGCGCCGGTAGTCGGCGGTGATGGTGCGGATGTTGTCGGCCTGCGCCTTCGCGCGGCCGAAGACCTTCAGCGTCGGCAGGCCCGAGACGACGTCGAGGAAGTGGGCGGAGAGCCGCGAGAGTGTGCGCCACTGGCGGTCGGTGGCGGCCTGGGTGGCCCAGCCGATGAGCACCATGAAGACCGGGATCAGCGGCAGGGTGCCGGCGATGATCGCGGCGGAGACCCAGTCGTCGGTGACGATGCGCGCGAGCACGGCGGCGGGGACGACGACGGCGAGGCCGAGTTGGGGCAGGTAGCGGGCGAAGTAGGCGTCCAGGGCGTCGATGCCGCGGGTCGCGAGTGCGGCGAGTTCGCCGGTACGGAGTTCGCCCCCGGCGGCGCCGTCCGCTTCCTGCGGCTCCGGGCCGTCCGTACCCCGCTTTGCGGGGTCGGCGGCGCCCGGTCCCTGCGGCGTACGGGAGCCTCCGATCCGTACCGCCTCCGTCAGCAGCCGCATCCGCAGCTCCGACTTGACCGCCGCGCTCGACCGGTGCGCGGCCAGCTCCGTCAGCCAGCTCACCACCGCCCGCCCCACGGCGACCGCCGCGAGCAGCAGCAGCGGCGTGCGCAGGTCGGCGGCCGACAGGCCGTCCTCGAAGGCGCCGACGACGATCTCCGCCATCAGCACCGCCTGCGCGATGACCAGCCCCGCACCGGCCGCGCCCAGCGCGACCGTGGCGAGCAGGAACAGCCGGGTGGCGCGGGCGTAGCGGGCCAGGCGCGGGTCGACGGGCTTCATCTCACCGGCCCGCCCCGCCGGTTCCCGTACCGCCCGTTCCCGTACCGCCCGTTCCCGTGCCGCCGGTCTCCGTGCCGTCCGAACCGGCAGGACCGTCCGCGCCCGCACCGCCCGCTCCGCCCGCACCGCCCGCTCCGCCCGCACCGCCCGCACCGCCCGCACCGCCCGCGGCGACCGCCGCGTGCGCCTCCGGTGCGATGTGCTGCGTGCCGATGCGCTTGCGGAACACCCAGTACGTCCACCCCTGGTACATCAGCACCACCGGTGTCGCGATCCCCGCGCACCACGTCATGATCTTCAACGTGTACGGCGTCGACGAGGCGTTCTCCGCCGTCAGGCTCCAAGCCGGGTTCAGGCTCGACGGCATCACGTCCGGGTACAGCGCCAGGAACAGCGTCGCGACCGTGGCCACGATGGTCACCCCGGAGTAGAGGAACGACCATCCCTCCCGGCCCGCCGCCACCGCGCCGATCGCGCAGAACAGCGCCGCCACCGCCACGATCAGCGTCACCAGGCTCCGCCCGTCGCCGGTGTCCGCCTGGAGCCACAGCAGGAAGCCGAGCGCCAGCGCGGCCGTCGCCGTACCGAGGACGGTGGCCAGCCGGCGCGCCCGCATCCGGATGTCGCCCACGGTCTTCAGCGCCGTGAACACCGCGCCGTGGAAGGTGAAGAGGAAGAGTGTCACCAGCCCGCCGAGCAGCGCGAAGGGGTTGAGCAGGTCGAAGACGTCGCCCACGTACTCCTTGTCGGGGCCGATCTGCACCCCGCGCACGATGTTGGCGAACGCCACGCCCCACAGGAACGCGGGCAGCAGGGAGGCCCAGAAGATGGCGAGTTCCCAGTTGCGCTGCCAGTGCTCCTCGGGGCGCTTGGCCCGGTACTCGAAGGCCACGCCGCGGACGATGAGGCAGACGAGGATGAGGAGAAGGGGCAGGTAGAAGCCGGAGAAGAGGGTGGCGTACCAGTCGGGGAAGGCGGCGAAGGTGGCGCCGCCCGCGGTGAGCAGCCAGACCTCGTTGCCGTCCCAGACGGGGCCGATGGTGTTGATGAGCACGCGCCGTTCGGCGCGGTCGCGGGCCAGCACCCGGGTGAGCACGCCGACGCCGAAGTCGAAGCCCTCCAGGAAGAAGTAGCCGGTCCACAGGACGGCGATCAGGACGAACCAGACGGTGTGCAGTTCCATGACGTGATCTCCCCCCTCAGTACGAGAAGGCCATGGGCCGGTCGGAGTCTTCGTGGTGGTGGCCGCCGATCTTCGTCGGCGGATTGCGGTCGGAGTCGGTGAGTTCGGGGGGTCCCGCCTTCACGTACTTGATCATCAGCTTGGCCTCGATGACGGCGAGGGCCGCGTACAGGAGGGTGTAGACGCTCAGCGAGGTGATGACCTCGCCCTGCGAGACGCCGGGGGAGACGGCGGAGGAGGTGGGCAGGACGCCGTAGACGACCCAGGGCTGGCGGCCCATCTCGGTGAAGATCCAGCCCCAGCAGTTGGCGATCAGGGGGAAGAGGAGGGTGTAGAGGGCGAGGCGCCAGTACCAGTTGCCGAGGCGGGGGCCGAGCTCGCGGTCCTTGGTGAGGGCGAGTCTGGGGACGTCGTCCTCGCCGGTACGGAGCCGGCCGGAGAGCCAGAAGCGGCGGCGGGTGAGCCAGAGTCCGAGGGCGCCAAGGGCGAGGGAGGACATCCCGAAGCCGATCATCCAGCGGAAACTCCAGTATGCGACGGGGATGTTGGGCCGGTAGTCGCCGAGGCCGAACTTGTCGTCGTACTTGTCCCTCAGCTCCTCGTTGGTGGGGTTGATGCCGGGGACCTCGTCGGAGAAGTTGTCGTGGGCGAGGAACGACAGCACGCCGGGGACCTCTATGGCGACCCTGTTGTGGCCCTTCTCGACGTCGCCGATGGCGAAGAGCGAGAAGGGCGCGGGCCCCTCGGTCTCCCACAGGGCCTCGGCGGAGGCCATCTTCATCGGCTGCTGCTCGTACATGATCTTGCCGAGCCGGTCGCCGGTGACCGCGGTCAGCAGCCCGGCGACGACCATCGTCATCAGGCCCAGCCGCAGCGAGCTGCGCATGACGGCGACGTGCCGGCCGCGCATGAGGTGGTACGCGGCGATGCCGACGACGAACGCGCCGCCGGTGAGGAAGGCCGCGGTGATGGTGTGGGAGAACTGCGCGACGGCGGTGTTCTGGGTGAGTACGTGCCAGAAGTCGGTCAGCTCGGCGCGGCCGGACTCCTCGTTTATGCGGTAGCCGACCGGGTGCTGCATCCAGGAGTTGGCGGCGAGGATGAAGTAGGCGGAGAGCACGGTGCCGACCGCGACCATCCAGATGCAGGCGAGGTGGATCTTCTGCGGCAGGCGGTCCCAGCCGAAGATCCAGAGGCCGATGAAGGTGGACTCGAAGAAGAAGGCGATCAGGGCTTCGAAGGCGAGGGGGGCGCCGAAGACGTCGCCGACGAAGCGGGAGTAGTCGGACCAGTTCATGCCGAACTGGAACTCCTGGAGGATGCCGGTCACCACGCCCATGGCGATGTTGATGAGGAAGAGCTTGCCCCAGAACTTCGTCGCCCTGAGGTACTTCTCGTTGCCGGTGCGCACCCAGGCCGTCTGCAGTCCGGCGACGAGGGAGGAGAGGGAGATCGTCAGGGGGACGAAGAGGAAGTGGTAGACGGTGGTGATGCCGAACTGCCAGCGCGCCAGGGTCTCCGGGGCGAGTGCCAGATCCACGAGGGCTCCTCTCCGCGATCACGGGCACGGCTCTGACGATGATCCATGCGCCGGTCGGCCGGGTGCGGCCGTGGCGACATGGCATACGGGGGTAAACCCCTACGAACAGCGCCGCTCGTGAATGCGTTCACATTCACAAGCCTCAGTGTGGCACAGCGGTTCTCCGGTCCTTCAGGGGGGTCCCCTACGTCTGGTTTCAGCAGGTCTAGGGGGTGATGCGAGGAGGGTGCGAGAGCAGTGCTCGCACGAGAGAGCGGTGCTCTGCGGGCGGTCTGGGTGCGGGGTGCGGGGGCGGTGCTCCGTACGGACATCACTGCTCGCGCGGGCGAGCGCCGCTCCGCTCCCACCCGGGCGGCCCCCGCCCCCGCCCAGGCGGCCGCCCGCCTCGCAGCCCCGCCTTCCAGCCCCCGCCCTACAGCTCCTTGCGGAACTCCTCCGCCACCGCCAGCAGGATGTCGTTCGCCTCGCGTTCGCCCACCGACGCCCGGACCCCGTCGCCCGCGAACGGCCGTACCACCGCGCCCGCCGCCTCGCACGCCGCCGCGAAGTCCATGCTCCGCTCCCCCAGCCGCAGCCAGACGAAGTTCGCGTGCGTCTCCGGCACCGTCCAGCCCTGCGCCAGCAGCCCCTCCCGCACCCGCGTGCGCTCCCCGACCAGCGCCTCCACCCGCTCCAGCAGCGCGTCCTCGCTCCGCAGCGACGCGATCGCCGCCTCCTGCGCGATCTGGCTCACCCCGAACGGCACCGCCGTCTTCCGCAGCGCCGCCGCCACCGGCTCGTGCGCCACCGCGAAGCCGACCCGCAGGCCCGCCAGCCCGTACGCCTTGCTGAAGGTGCGCAGCACGCACACGTTCGGCCGGTCCCGGTAGACCTCCAGCCCGTCCGGGATGCCCCCGTCCACGCCGTCGTCCCGGACGAACTGGCAGTACGCCTCGTCCAGCACCACCAGCACGTCCTCCGGCACCCGGTCGAGGAAGCGCTCCAGCTCCCCGCGGCGCACCGCCGTGCCCGTCGGGTTGTTCGGCGTGCAGACGAAGATCAGCCGGGTGGCGTCCGTCACCGCGTCCGCCATCGCGTCCAGGTCGTGCCGCTCCTCCGCCGTCAGCGGAACCTGCACCGACCGCGCGCCCGAGATCTGCGTGATGATCGGGTACGCCTCGAACGACCGCCAGGCGTAGATCACCTCGTCCCCGGGACCGGCCGTCGCCTGCAGCAACTGCTGTGCCACGCCCACGGAACCGGTGCCCGTGGCGATGTGCTCGGGCGGCACGCCGAGGCGTTCGGCGAGTTCCGCGGTGAGCGCGGCGCACGCCATGTCGGGGTAGCGGTTGAAGCTCCCGGCCGCCGCGACCGCCGCCTCCAGCACGCCGGGCAGCGGCGGGTAGGGGTTCTCGTTCGAGGAGAGCTTGTACGCCGCCGCCCCCGGCCCCGCACCCGGGCCCCCGGATCCCGGCCGCGCCGCCGCCGGCTTCCCCGGCTTGTACGTCGGAATGCCCGCCAGCGCGGCCCGCAGCCTGGGCGCCGCAGCAGCCCCGCCGGCCGCACCGGCCTCCGGAGTCTCAGCGGCCTCAGCAGCCCTGGGAGTCTTGTCGTTCGTCACCGCGGTCCTCCTCGACCGAGCCCGTACCCTGCCGTTACGCGCCGTTCCCGCCGGCCCGTTCCGCACGCCGCGGACGGGGCCGCACCCGCAGGGGGCGCATCCACCCTGGCGCGCACGGGTGGCGGACGCCATGGCGCGCATCACCCGTGAAGGTGACTGAGACCTCTTCGAGACCTTCGTACCATGGCAGGTGCCACCCAGCTTGCGCCATGGACCGATGGCCGACAATGGTGCAACCACTTGGCATTCCATGGTCGTTTGACCGTTGCGCTCCTGCAGAATCGTGCCTGTCAGTTACGGTTCGGATTCTCCCGCAATCGAGCCATCCGAGCCCTACTATCAGCTCGCGATGACAAGCCTGCCTGACTACGCGGCTTGCACGGGGGACCACGTACGTGCTTGAAGAAAGAAGGCGCATGACCGGCTCGATCCAACCGCAAGTGAGCCGGCCGCCCAGCCGCAAGCTGGCGCGGGCGGGCATCCGGGATGTCGCCGCCGCCGCGGGCGTCTCGATCACCACCGTCTCCGACGCGCTGAACGGGAAGGGACGGCTGCCGGAAGCGACCCGCCGGCACGTCCGGGAGGTCGCCGACCGCCTCGGCTACCGGCCGTCGGCAGCCGCCCGCGCGTTGCGCACCGGCAAGTCCGGACTCATCGGCTTAACGGTGACGACCTACGGGGAAGAACCGTTCACCTTCACGGAGTTCGCGTACTTCGCCGAGATGGCCCGCGCCGCGACCTCGGCCGCCCTCGCCCGCGGGTACGCGCTGGTGATCCTCCCCGCGACCTCGCGGCACGACGTGTGGTCCAACGTGGCCCTCGACGGCACGGTGGTCATCGACCCGGCGGAGGGCGACCCCGTCGTCAGCGAGATCGTCCGGCAGGGCATCCCCGTCGTCAGCGACGGCCGCCCCGGCGGCTCCCTGCCCGTCACCGCCTGGGTCGACAACGACCACCAGGCCGCCGTCCTCGACCTGCTCGACCACCTCGCCGAGGCCGGCGCCCGCCGCATCGGGCTGCTCACCGGCACCAGCACGGACACCTACACCCGGCTGTCCACCACCGCGTACCTCACCTGGTGCGAGCGCGTCGGGCAGGATCCGGTGTACGAGTCCTACCCCGCCCACGACCCCCGCGCGGGCGCCGTCGCCGCCGACCGGCTGCTCGCCCGCCCGGACCGCCCGGACGCCGTCTACGGCCTCTTCGACCCCAACGGCACCGACCTCCTCGCCGCCACCCGCCGCTACGGCCTGCGGGTGCCCGACGACCTGATGCTCGTCTGCTGCAGCGAGTCCCCGGGCTACGCCTCCACCGACCCGCCCATCACCACGCTGTCCCTGAAGCCGCGCCGTATCGGCACGGCGGTGGTCCAGCTCCTGATCGACGCCATCGAGGGAGTCGACGCGGGCCGGCCCATCGAGCAGGTCATACCGACGGATCTGATCGTGCGGGAGTCCTCGCAGCGCCGCCCGCCGCGCACGGTCGTCAGCGCCCCGCGCCGCCCGGCGTAGCGGAGCGCCCGGGCCGCGCGGAGGACGTACGCGACGGCCGTACGACCCGGCTCACCCCCGGGTTCGTACGGCCCCCCGCATCGCCGCCGCCGGACCCACGCCGTACGCCCCCTTCGCCACGCGCTGCGGCACGCCCCGGGCAACGCCCCCTTCACCGCGCGCCGGGGGCCGCCCCGCCGCGCTCGCCCCGTCACGGACCCGACCGCGCCCGCGTGCCGTACGGCAACTGAGGACCTCGCGCGGACCCCGCCCCCGTCCTTCCCGCGCCGGTCGTGCCCCGTTTGCCCGGTTCTGGTGGTCCGGCGGGCGCCGTCTTCCGCAGCCGGAGCCAATTGGCGGCCCCTGGTACCGCACAAGGCGCGACAGGCATTTCTATGATGGGCGCACGCACATCGCGGATCTCCTCCACCAGCACGGGGGAGCGGCACCTGGTCCCACGGCGGCCGGGTCGCGTCCCGGTGGCAGAACGGCTAGGCGGTGGAGGGGTTCGATGCAACAGGGGGCCGGTCAGACGCCGGGGCTGCGGACCACGGCTGGGGTGCCCGCCGGGGCGGCGCCTCCCGTCCCCGCGGCACCGGCCGCCGGTGACGCCTTCGGGCACGCCGACGACGGGTACACCCCGACCCAGGCCGACCTGCCGGTGATCAGGCGCGGCGAGAGCGGCGGCTACGGCCCGCTGTACGTCGTCGGCGACGTCCACGGCTATCTCGACGAGCTGCGCGCCGCCCTGCGCGCCCAGGGCATCATCGACGAGGCCGACCGCTGGATCGCCGGGAACACCCGCGTGTGGTTCCTCGGCGACTTCACCGACCGCGGCCCCGACGGCATCGGCGTCATCGACCTCGTCATGCGGCTGTCCGCCGAGGCCGCGGCCGCCGGCGGCTACTGCAAGGCGCTCATGGGCAACCACGAGCTGCTGCTGCTCGGCGCCAAGCGCTTCGGCGACACGCCGGTCAACTCCGGCGCCGGCACCGCCTCCTTCCAGGCCGCCTGGCTCCTCAACGGCGGCCAGCGCACCGACATGGAGCGGCTGGAGGACGTCCACCTCCAGTGGATGGCCCGGCTCGACGCCATCCACGAGGAGGACGACCACCTCCTGGTGCACTCCGACACCACCGCGTACCTCGACTACGGCGACTCCATCGAGGGCGTCAACGACACCATCCACGACATCCTCGCCCGCTCGGACGCGGACGAGGTATGGGATCTCTTCCGCAAGTTCACCAAGCGTTTCGCCTTCCGTGACGAGGAGACGGGACCCTCGGCGGTACGGGAACTGCTGGGCCGGTACGGCGGCGAGCGGCTGGTGCACGGACACAGCCCGATCCCGTATCTGCTCGGGGAAGTGCCCAGCGAGGACACCGACCCCGAGGAGCGCGGCGCCTCCGTGCAGGGGCCGCACATCTACGCAGACGACCTGGCCATCGCCATGGACGGGGGGGTCACCATGGCCGGAAAACTGCTTGTCGTGCGACTTCCGCTGGTCGGGCGGTAGCGCGCGTCCGCCCGGCGTGCTCTAATACGGAACCTCCTTTTCTGAAAAGACACTTATCCGCCATACGCGAAGCGCTCTACCATCGGTAATAGGCTCTGCCGCCCAGGGCCTAGCGCCGCAGGCACGCTCCGTCCCCGTTTGCCTTGTTGCCTGCCCATCCGGGGGAGCACAAGCACATGACCAGTGCGTCGCATCTGCTGACCGAGGACCGCCCGGAGTTCGAGCGGCTCCTCGATACCGCGCTGCACAATGCCGAGTTCACGGTCGGTGCCGGCCGCGGACGGCCCCTCAACCCCGAGCAGCTCCGCACCCGGGCCCTCGGCGCCACGGCCGAGATTTCCGCGAGCGCGTCGGCCGAATATGCGCGGTATGTAGAGCTGCGCACGGAGTTGCGCCGCCCCTCGGCGGGCGGCGGGACGCTGGGCGGTCCCGACGGAATCCGCTTCTCCGGCGCGCGGGGCGGCGCCCAGGGCGACAACTCCAGTGCGGGGGTGGCCGCGGCGGCGGCGGTGCTGGTGCCCGTGCTGGCCGGTACGGCGGCGGTGATCTTCCTTCTCGTCGGCTATCTGCTGCACTTGATGAACCCCGAGCCGTCCGTGGCCTCCTCGATGCGCCAGGCGGGCTGGATCTTCGCGATCCTCGCGGCCGCCGCCATCGTCATCTCGATGGTCGCGCTGCTGCTGACGGCGGTGCGCAACGGCTCGACGTCCATCAGGGCGGCGGCCAGCCGGGATCTGACCGAGCAGGTCGACCGCGCCCGCGAGGAGTGGCGCGCGGCGCTGCTCGAACGCGGCATCCAGCCCTTCATCGAGCAGGCGCTCGCCGGCGGCGCCGAGGGCGGCGGTCCCGACGCCGGCGGCCCGGACGCGGGGCCCGAGGGCGGTGGCCCCGGGGGCGGCGGGGCGTACCCCGCGGTGCGTACCGACCCGACCGTCACCCGCACCCCGCGGCTGGGCTACTCCCGCCCGGCGTTCTCCAGCCCCGACGACGGCCAGTCGAAGGACGGACCGAGCTATTCGAGCCCCGACTTCACCAGCCCCGACTACGGCGGCCCCGAACATGACCCGGACTGACCCCGGCCGGCCCGGGTGACGGCGCGGTTCTCCGTGCGGCTCCGGGTGCGGTGCGAGTAATCGTTTGTCCGCGGGCATGCGCACGTCCTAGCCTCACGCCATGTCCCGGCTGCACATCTTCGACATGGACGGCACCCTGCTGCACGGCTCCTCCGCGAACATCGAGATGGCGCGGCAACTGGACCTGGTCGCGGAGTTCCAGGCGCTGGACGCGGCGTTCGGCGCCGGCGAGATCGACACGTACGACTACGCGGAGCACGCCCACGGCATGTGGAGCAGCCTCACGCCCGAGATCCTGGGCCGCGCGTTCGCGGGCGCCCCGTGGCTCGCGGGGATCCGCGAGGTGTGGGCGGACATCACCGACCGCGGGGAGCACTGCGCGGTGATCTCCCTGGCGCCCGGGTTCTTCGTCGAACGGCTGCTGGAGTGGGGGGTGCACGCGGCGCACGGGTCGCGGTTCCCGGCGCTGCCGTTCCGCGAGCCGGTCGACATGGCGGGCATCCTGGGTCCGCCCGACAAGGTGCGGATCGCGGATCTGCTCTGCGCGGAGTACGGGTTGACGCGGGCGGACTGCGTCGCGTACGGGGACTCGATGTCGGACACCGACCTCTTCGCGGTGGTGCCGCGGTCGGTCGCCGTCAACGCCGACCACCATGTGAGCGGCCTCGCCTCGCACGCGTACAGCGGCCGGGACCTGCGGGAGGCGTACGCGCTGACGCGTACCGGCGGATGACGCGCCGCCGAGCCACGGGGCCTAGCCGAAGTCGTCGGCGAGGACGGCGAGGACGCCCTCGATGTTCGTGCGCAGATAGGCGCGCAGGCTCGGCGGTACGACGTCGACGGAGTCGACTCCTTCGCGGGTGAAGGGGATGCGCACCGTCTCGTACTCGCCGCAGGGCTCGTCGACTTCGGGGCCGTGGCGCCGGGCCGGGTCCATGGACGCCAGCCGGCAGGCGAAGAAGTGCTGGACCTTCACTCCCCGTCCGTCCTCGGGGACGGTGTCGACGAAGACGGGGACGACACCGGTGACGCGGGCGCCCAGCTCCTCGTCGACCTCGCGGTGCAGCGCGGCGACGACGGAGTCGTCGGCGGGCTCGACGCCGCCGCCGGGGGTGATCCAGTAGGGCTCGCGGCCCGGCTTGGTGCGCTTGATGAGCAGCATCTCGTCGCCGTCCAGAAGGACGGCGCGGGCGGTGCGCTTGACCACGGGCCGGTGGGACACGGTCATGGGATGTATGTGGCACGCGGGGCGGCGGTCGAAACCCGCGGCCGCCGGCGGAACGCGGCGGAGCGGTGCGTACGGCGGGAGCACCCCCGTCCCGCCGCGCCGGGCGCGCGCGGGGCGCGGGGGCGCGACGGGACGGGCGGGATCCGGCGGTGGGGCGCCTGGGCGGTCACCGCCGCTTGTCGTCGTCGCCGGGCATGGGCTCGTCCTTGCCGAAGACGCGGTGCGTGGTGCCGCTCTGTTCGGTGCCGGGCTTGCTCTCGTGCGCGGTGCCGCCGGTGATGTCGCTGTGCGTGGTGCGGCCGGGGTCGGGCGAGGGGGACGTACGGGACGCGCCGCCGGATTCGCCGCCCTTCATGCCGGACGAACCCGAAGTGCCGGACGTGTCACCGGACATGCCGGGCTTGTCGCCGTGCATCCCGTGCCTGCCGTGCTTGTCCCCGTGCTTGCCGTGCTCGCCATGCTTGCCGTGCTCGCCATGCTTGCCGTGCTTGCCGTGCTTGCCGTGCATCTCCTGCTCGCCGCCGGGCATGTCCTCGCCGGACTTGTTGCGCATCCGGCCGGCGTCCTTGCCGTGGCCGCGGGCGTGCCCGTGGGTGTCGTGCTCCATGCCGTACTCGCGGCGCGTGCCCGTCGTCTGGGCGGCGCGGTTGGAGACGTCGCCGCGGCGGCTGCCCGTGCCGGACTTCTTCGCCAGACCGGCGAGGCCGAGCAGGCCGGCCAGACCCAGCAGGCCCCAGTTGCTCGCGCTGTCGCCCTTCGGGCCGCGCGGGCCCTGATCCTGCTGGACCGTGGTCTGGGGGTTGTCCGCCGGGGTGGCGGCGGGCTGCGCGCTCGCGCCGGTCAGGGGAGCCAGGGCGATGATCCCGGCCGCGCCCAGTGTTGCGGCGATCTTACGCATGGTGTGATCTCCCTTGAGAGCTGTGCCGACGGGCGTCTCGACGCGGCTCTCGATCCGCGTGCCCGCGGCTCCCCCACACACCATGAACACACGCATTGCCGATTTACGCGAGTTTTATCCTTTTTGCCAGGCTTTTCCGGGGCGGGTGCGGCGTCAGCGGCCGAGCGCGTACGCGAGCGCTGCACGCAGGTCGGATACGAGGTCCGCGGTGTCCTCGACGCCCGCGGAGAACCTGACGAAGCCCTCCGGCACCGCGTCCCCGCCCCACCGCCCGCGCCGCTCCGCGGTCGAGCGCACGCCGCCGAAGCTCGTCGCCTCGTCGACCAGCCGCGCCGCGCCCAGGAACCGCTCCGCCGCCGCCCGGTCCGGCAGCGTGAACGCCACCACGCACCCGTACCGCCCGGCGCGCATCTGGCGCGCGGCGAGCGCGTGCGCGGGGTCGGACGGCAGACCGGGGTGGCGTACGTCCCGTACCCCCGGCGTCGCGCGCAGCGCCTCGGCCACGGCGAGGGCGTTCGCCGCCTGGCGCGCGGTACGCAGCTCCAGCGTCGCCAGCGAACGGTGCGCGAGCCACGCCTCCATCGGCCCGGGGATGGCGCCGGCGGTCTTCCGCCAGGTGCGCAGCCGGCGGGCGAGCGCGGGGTCGCGGGTGACGGCGTAGCCGAGGAGGACGTCGCCGTGGCCGGTGAGCGCCTTGGTGCCGCTGGCGACGGACAGGTCGGCGCCGAGTTCCAGAGGGCGCTGGCCGAGGGGGGTGGGCAGGGTGTTGTCGACGGCGACGAGCGCGCCCGCCGCGTGCGCGGCGGCGGCGAGGCGGCGAATGTCGCAGACGTCGAGGCCGGGGTTGGAGGGGGTCTCCAGCCACAGCAGGCGGGCGCCGTCGAGGTGCTCGGCCTGGGCGTCGCCGGCGGTGGGGGCGGTGCGCACGTCGGTGCCGTGCTCCTGGAGGAGGGCGCGGAGGCCGCCGGGGACGAGGTTGTAGCCGTCGGTGGGGAGGACGACGTGGCCGCGGGGCGCACCCCCGTCCTGCGGCGGTCCGGGGACGGCCATGAGGACGGCGGTGATCGCGGCCATGCCGGAGGCGAAGGCGACGGCCTCGGCGGGGACGCCGGGGGACTCCAGCTCGGCGAGGGCGGCTTCGAGGCGCGTCCAGGTGGGGTTGGCGTCGCGGCCGTAGTCGTAGGGGGCGGCGGTGATGTCGCCGGGGAGGTGGTAGTGGGCGGCGAAGACGGGGCCGGGGAGGGCGGGTTCGTACGGCTCGGGGGCGGGGAGGCCGGCGCGTACGACGCGGGTGGCGTCGGCGTGGGGAATGGCGTCCGGTGTCATCGGCCGGCTCCTTTCAGGGCCGCGCGCGCCGCGGCTCCGCACTGCGCGCCGTAGCCGGCGCCGAACAGCGCGGCGTGCACGAGCAGATGGTGGAGTTGGTACAGCGGCACCCGGCCGGGCCGGCCGGGCAGCGGGCGTACCTCCTCGTACGCCGCGAGCAGCCGCCCGAGCTGGGGGCAGCCGAACAGTTCCAGGAACGCGAGGTCCACCTCGGGGTGGCCGCCCTGCGCGGCGGGGTCGATGAGGTACGCGCGATCGCCCGCCGACCACTGCACGTTGCCGGACCACAGGTCGCCGTGGATGACGGCGGGCGGCTGCGGCGGGCCCGTGACCTCGTCGATCGCGTCGCAGAGGCGCTCGACGGCGCGGGTGTCGGCGGGCGTGAGGGCGCCGTTGTCAGTGGCGAGGCGTAGAAAGGGAAGCAGCCGGTGCCCGGCGTAGAAGGCGGGCCAGTCAGCGGGGGAGGCAGGCGCATGTCCGGTGTGCTCGGGGGGTGGTTCCGGAGCCGGATCCGGGGTGCCGGGGGTGTCCAGGGTGCCGGGCGGGCCCGGTGTGGCCGGTGCGCCAGGTGCGCCCGGGGACGGCAGCGGGAGCGAGCCGATGTAGGCGGGCCAGGGGGTGCCGAAGGCGGCGGCGGGGGTGGCGTGCAGCGCGGCGAGGTCGCGGCCGAGCCGCTCGGCCTGCGCGGGGGTCGCGGGCCCTGGCTCGATCCACTCCAGCAGGATCATTCCGGGCTCCTCGCCGAGCACGGCGGGGACGGGGACGGTGCCGGTGCCCGCGAGGAGGCGCAGGCCGTGCGCCTCGGCGGCGAAGAAGGCGGCGGGCGCGCCGGCGAGGGTCTTGGCGAAGACGCGGCGGCCGTCGGCGAGTTCGAGGCGGTGCGCGGCGGAGATGTCCCCGCCGCCGACGGGGCGCGCGGTCCGTACGGGAGCGCCGGCGAGCGCGGCGGCGCGGGCCTCGACGCCCCGGGGGGCGTCCGCGGCGCCCCGCGCGGCGCCGGGAGCCGGGGGGCTCACGGGCGGGCGGTGAGTTCGTCGCGTACGGCCAGCAGCAGGCCCTCGGCGGCGGTCTCGATCAGGTCCAGAGCCTCTTCGAAGCCGCGGGTGCCGCCGTAGTACGGGTCCTCGACGTCGGTCAGGTCGAGGTCGGGCGCGAAGGAGAGCAGCAGCCGCACCTTCTCGGCGTCGACGGGCGTCGGCGCGATCTTGAGCAGCCTGCGGACGTGCCCGCCGTCCAGGCCGAGGACGAGGTCGCGTTCCGCGAACCAGTCGGGGGTGAACTGCCGGGCGGTGTGCGCCAGCTCGTAGCCGTGCCCGGTGAGCACGGCGCCGGCGCGCGGGTCGGCGGCTTCGCCGACGTGCCAGCCGTCGGTGCCGGCGCTGTCCACCTCGATCTCGCCGGCGAGCCCCGCCTCCGCGACACGGGCGCGGAAGACGGCCTCGGCCATCGGCGAGCGGCAGATGTTGCCGGTGCAGACGAAGCAGACGCGGAAAGGCGCGGGGAGGGGGCGTTCGCTCGTTCGCATGCGGTCCATCCTGCCTCAGCCGGGGCGCGGGCGCCCGGTGCCGGTGGCCGGTTCCCGCACCGGTTCCCGCCCCCGGAGCCCGTCGCTCCGCATAGGGGCGCGCGCTGCCGTCAGTCCCGGTCGAGGGCCATGCTCGTCGCCCACGACACGATGCTGATCACCAGACCGCCGAGCACCGCCGTCCAGAATCCCTCCACATGGAAGCTCAAGTCCGCTTTGTCCGCGAGCCAGGAGGTGAGCATCAGCATCAACGCGTTGATCACGAGCGTGAAGAGCCCGAGCGTCAGCACCAGCAGCGGCAGCGACAGCAGTTGCACGAGGGGCTTGACGATGAAGTTCACGACGCCGAAGATCAACGCGACCAGCAGCAGTGTGACGACCTTGTCGGCGTTGTCGTGACCGGTCAGTCCTATGTCGGGGATCAGCCAGACCGCGACCGCGAGGGCGGCCGCGTTGGCGAGGGTCTTGATCAGGAAAGTCTTCATGGGTTGATCGTTCCAGAGGTAGTCGGGAGCACCATGGACGCGGAGGATGGAGCACGATGAAGGCATTCCGGCTGGACGACCTCGAGGCGGAGCGCCGTGCGAACGACGGAGCGTACCTGCAGTTCGTGCGCGAGCGGAACATGTCGGTGGGCCTCTACGCGCTGGACGCCGGAGCGCCCGATCCGCAGCAGCCCCATCGCCAGGACGAGGTCTACGTGATCATGAGCGGTCGCGGTTCCGTCACCGTCGGCGACGAGACCCTGCAGGTCGGCAGGGGCTGCGTCGTCTACGTACCGGCGGGCGTTCCGCATCGTTTCCACCACATCACCGAGGATCTCCGGGTTCTGGTGGTCTTCTCTCCACCCGAGGCGTGAATCAGTCCCTCAGGGTCGCCTCGGGGTTCGTTCCGGGATGGACGGGGGCAGGGGGCACTCCCATCCGCCCGCCCGGCGTCCTAGCATCGAAGGCACCGGGACAACCCCGGCGTACCGGAGGAGGAATGACCGTGTCCGTGAAAGAGATCACTGCGGGACTGCCGTGGTGGGTGACGTGGGTGCTGATCCCGGCGATCGTGCTGGTGGTCTTCGGCAGCCTGATCATGGCGCTGGTCGGCTTCATCATCGGCCTGCTCTTCAAGGTGCTGCTGGCCGCGGCGCTGATCGCAGGTGCGATCTTCCTGGTGCGGAAGTTCATGACCGCGTCGTCGTCGAAGAACGACTGGTAGCCGGCCGGCTCCGTCGTCTCCGGCGCTACTTCCGGCGTCGCCGTCCGCCGCCGCCCCGGCGGCGGGAGCGGCCCTCCGGGGGAGCCGCGGCAGCGCCGGAGCCCGTGCCTCCCCAGCCTCCGGGCCCCGCAGGGGCGCCCGGCTGCGATCCAGGGCCCATGCCGGCGCCCGGTCTCGGGCCTGATCCCGGCCCGGGTCCTGGCTGAGGCGCAGGTCCCGGTCCCGACCTCGTACGGGGAATCGGCCCCGTTCCCGTACCGGCACCCGATCCCGTACCCCCGCCAGGTCCCGTACCCCCGCCAGGGTCCGCGACCGGCACCGGTGCAGGACCCGATCCGTGGCGGCGGTCGGCGGAGACGACGAGCGCCGCGAGGCCCGTCGTCAGCGGCACCGACGCGACCAGCCCGATGCTGCCCACGAGGGTCCGTACGATCTCCTCCGCGACGAACTCGCTCGTCGCCACCGTGCCGACGCCCTGGTCGGCGATCGTGAAGAGCAGCAGCAGCGGCAGCGCCGCCCCCGCGTACGCGAGGACCAGCGTGTTCACCACCGACGCGATGTGATCGCGCCCGATCCGCATCGCGGACGCGTACAGCTTCCGCCACGGCGCCGACGGATCGGCCTGCCGCAGCTCCCACACCGCGGACGCCTGCGTCACCGTCACGTCGTCGAGCACCCCGAGCGAGCCGATCAGCACCCCCGCGAGCAGGAGCCCGCTCATGTCGATGTCCGGGTACTGGGTGTGGATGAGGCCCGTGAAGTCGTCGGTGTTCCCGGTCAGTTTCGACCAGCCGATGAACAGCGAGCCCAGCAGCCCGATCAGCAGCAGCGACGCGAGTGTGCCGAGTGCGGCCACCGACGTACGCACGTTGAAGCCGTGACACAGATAGAGCGCGATCAGCATGATGGCGCTGCCCCCGACCACCGCCACCACCAGCGGGTTCGACCCGTCGAGGATCGCCGGCAGGATGAACAGGATCAGGATCGCGAAGCTCACCGCCAGCGCCGCGAGCGCCGCCAGCCCGCGCAGCCGCCCCACGACGACCACCGCGACCGCGAACAGCAGCGCCAGCGCCGTCATCGGCACGGTGCGCACCACGTCCGAGACGGCGTACTGCAGCTCGCGCGGCGCCTTCGGCGAGTAGGAGACGACGAGTTCCTGCCCCACCTCGTACCGCCGGGACGCGTCGGGCGCGACGATCTCCGTGAAGGTCCGCCCGGCGTGCTTGCCCGACGTCACCTCGATCGTCGCCTGCTCGCACACCGCGTCCTGGTCGGGCCGCGGCTCGTCGGTGCCGCCACCGCCGCCCGGCGGCCCCTGCTCCTGGATCTGCGCGCCCACGTCCGCGCACTTCACTTCCTCGACCTTCGTGACCTTCGCCCGCTGCCGCTCCTGGTCGAAGCCGATGCCGCTGCGTTCGCCCGCCGGTTCACTCCCCGGCCACAGCGCGATCAGCCCGGCGAGCACCGCGAGCGCGAACGGGACGAGCACCGCGGCGATCACCCTGCGCAGCCGGTGCGAGGCGGGCGGGGCGGGGGCGCCGTGGTGGTGGCTGTGCGAATGTGTCACGGCCAGATCATCGCAGGAGTGCTCCGGGGCCCTCTTTCGTACCGGTGCGTGCAGCGGTTAGCGTGGTCGGCGAACTGCACACCGCGGGAGCTCGGAGCACCGGGCTGAGAGGGCGCTGACGGATCCGGATCCGGACCGAGGCTGCGCCGACCGCCGAACCTGTTACCGGGTAATGCCGGCGTAGGGAGTGGGTCTCCATGACCGTTTCGGATGCACGTACGCCCGCCACCGGGGACTCCGCGGAATCTGCGGAAGCCACCGCGATCGGCTGGCACAAGGACCACATCGAGCACCCCGCGCGGCCCGACATCAGGGTCCCGGTGCGGCGCGTGCACCTCACGAACGGCGACGACGTGACGCTGTACGACACGTCCGGGCCGTACACCGACCCGACCACCGACACCGACGTACGCCGCGGGCTCACCCCGCTGCGCGACAACTGGATCATCGCCCGCGGCGACACCGAGGAGTACCCGGGCCGTCCGCCCCGCCCCGAGGACGACGGCCTCAAGCACACCTCGCCCCGCGGCGGCCTGCGCAACCTCGACGCCGTCTTCCCCGGCCGCCCGCGCCAGCCGCGGCGCGCCCGCGGCGGCGCCGTGACGCAACTCGCGTACGCCAGACGCGGGGAGATCACCGCCGAGATGGAGTTCGTCGCGCTGCGCGAGCGCGTCGAGCCCGCCTTCGTACGCGACGAGATCGCGGCCGGCCGCGCCGTGCTCCCCGCGAACGTCAACCACCCCGAGTCAGAACCGATGATCATCGGGAAGAACTTCCTGGTGAAGGTGAACGCCAACATCGGCAACTCGGCCGTCACCTCCTCCATCGAGGAGGAGGTGGAGAAGATGACGTGGGCCACCCGCTGGGGCGCCGACACGGTCATGGACCTGTCCACCGGCCGCAACATCCACACCACCCGCGAGTGGATCCTGCGCAACTCCCCCGTGCCCATCGGCACCGTGCCGCTCTACCAGGCGCTGGAGAAGGTCGACGGCCGCGCCGAGGAACTGAGCTGGGACGTCTACAAGGACACCGTCCTCGAACAGTGCGAGCAGGGCGTCGACTACATGACCGTCCACGCCGGCGTCCTGCTGCGCTACGTCCCGCTCACCGCCCGCCGCAAGACGGGCATCGTCTCCCGCGGCGGCTCCATCATGGCCGCCTGGTGCCTGGCCCACCACCGGGAGTCGTTCCTCTACACCCACTTCGACGAGCTGTGCGAGATCCTCGCCGCGTACGACGTGACGTTCTCCCTCGGCGACGGCCTGCGGCCCGGCTCGATCGCCGACGCCAACGACGAGGCGCAGTTCGCCGAGCTGCGCACGCTCGGCGAACTCAACCGGATCGCGAAGTCCCACGGCGTGCAGACCATGATCGAGGGCCCGGGACACGTCCCGATGCACAAGATCAAGGAGAACGTCGACCTCCAGCAGGAGATCTGCGAAGAGGCCCCGTTCTACACCCTCGGCCCTCTGGCCACCGACATCGCGCCCGCCTACGACCACATCACCTCCGGCATCGGCGCGGCGATGATCGCCTGGTGGGGCACGGCGATGCTCTGCTACGTCACCCCGAAGGAACACCTGGGCCTCCCGGACCGCGACGACGTCAAGACCGGCGTCATCACGTACAAGATCGCCGCCCACGCCGCGGACCTCGCCAAGGGCCACCCGGGCGCCCAGGACTGGGACGACGCCCTGTCGGACGCCCGCTTCGAGTTCCGCTGGGAGGACCAGTTCAACCTGGCCCTGGACCCGGACACGGCCCGCGAGTTCCACGACGCGACCCTCCCGGCGGAGCCGGCGAAGACGGCGCACTTCTGCTCGATGTGCGGCCCGAAGTTCTGCTCGATGAAGATCAGCAGAAGCATCACGGAACGCTTCGGCTCGGACGACCAGGCGGAGTTGACGGCGGAGGAGATCGAACGGGGCATGCTGGAGAAGTCCAGGGAGTTCGCGGACGCGGGCAACCGCGTCTACCTGCCGTTGACCGACTGAGCCCGATGGCGGGAGGGGCAGGAGCCGTGCTCCTGCCCCTCCCGCCGGCATGGGCCCGAGGAGCGGACCGGCAAGCCGGCCCCGGTACGGTGAAAACCGGCGCCGATCCCGGTGGACGACAGGGCCTTCCGCCCGTGCGAACGAGCACATGCTTAGGAGTGTCAGCATGGAGGTGACCGCCGGGACCCTGGCAGCCAAGGCTGCCGGACCAGTGGCTGCTCGCTTGGTCAGCAAGCTCTTCACCGCTCCCGCGGGAGCAGGGTTGGTGGACAACCCCGTACGCATCGCGGGCAGGCTCACCTTCAAGGGGGAGAAGCGAACCCTCGCGGAGAAGGACATCCAAAGGCTTGTCAGTACGCTGGTGAAGCGCACGGTCGAGTCCATGCCGCGCGAAGTGTCGTCTGCCGTGACCGGAGAGCAGGACGCGGTGGCGGATCGCCTCACCCGAACTCTTCTCGTGCTGGGTGAGATCGATATGGACGACGTTCAGGCGGTGCAGCTCGGCTACGAGCAGTTCGCCGCAGAGCTGCGGCGCGCCGCCCCCCGCGCGGCCCTCAGTCTGTCCGCTTCCGGTGAAGCGATGTACGAGTCGCTGCTCGAACTGTCCTGCCTGCACATCCTCCAGTTCTTCTCCCAGCGCTCGTCGTTCATTCAGAGGACGCAGCTAGAGCAGTTCCGGGCCATAGCTGCACAAGCCCGTCAGATCGACCTGCTGCTGGATCGCATCCCCAGCCGGGATCGCGCAGACGTGAGCTTCGAGAGAGATTACGCAGAGGCCGTCAGAGCAGACCACGGGAAGGTGAGGATCTTCGGCCTCGACCTGGGCAGGGCGCACGGGCGCGGGTGGAACCTCGACACCGCGTATCTGACTCTGGAGGCTACTTCTTCCCGGGAGTCCGACGCAGGTGACCCGGAGATCCTGGCCGGCGAGCACGGACCCTCATCAGCGTCTCGGCACGACCGCCGGGAGCGGATAGATCAGTTGCTCGCCGACAAGTCCCGCATCCTGTTGCGCGGCCAGGCGGGCGCAGGGAAGTCGACACTGATCCAGTGGCTTGCTGTCGGTGCGGCAACCGGGTCCTTCGCAGAGGAGCTGTCTGCCCTCAACCACCGAGTCCCCTTCGTGCTACGGCTGCGCAAGATGTCTCGGCAGGGAATTCTGCAGCCACGCCCTTCTCAGTTCCTTGAGGTGGACGATTGCCTCAGAGCCGATAGTCAGCCGGACGGCTGGGCGGATCGCGTCCTTCGTGCCGGGCGGGCCCTGCTGCTCGTCGACGGCTTGGACGAGATCCCGCCGTTCGAGCGTGACGAGGCGAAGGAGTGGATGGCCCGCCTGCTGGAACTGTATCCGCGGACGCTGACGTTGGTGACGGTTCGGCCCTCTGCTGTCCCTGTCGGCTGGCTTGACGAATGGAATTTCGAGGAACTGTCCCTGTGCTCGATGAATGCAGAGGACAGGGAATTGTTCGTGGAGCGCTGGCATCGTGCTGCGCAGACCGTATCCGAAACCGACGGTACAGCCCTCGAGGCGGCGCGTGAGCGCCAGGAACTGACTCGCTTACGAGACGCTCTGCTACGCACCCTCGGTACTTCTCCCGACCTCTCCGCCCTGGCCGACAGCCCACTGCTGTGCGGAATGATATGCGCCCTCCACCGCGAGTGGGACGGCACCTTGCCGAAAAGGCGGATGGACGTCTACCGGGCCGCTCTCAGCATGCTTTTGGTGCGGCGGGACCAGCAGCGCCGGGTGGGGGCTTCCGAAGGCATGCGGCTGGCCGAGGAGGAGCAGCTCGCCATGCTGCAGCGCATAGCCTCCTGGCTCGTCCTGAACGGGCGGGTGGAAGGAGAGAAGAGCCACGCCGAGGGGCAGATGGCTCGACTGCTGCCCACGCTGCCCGAAGTCGAGCGGCAGTGCACGCCGCAGGATGCGTTCAACCACCTGCTGAACAGGACCGGCCTGCTGCGCGAGACCAGCGTGGATACCTTCGACTTCATCCACCGGACGTTTCAGGACTACCTGGCCGCCAAGGAGTTCAAAGAGGAGCGCAACTTCGGGCTACTCAGCAGCAAGGCAGGTGACGATCAATGGGCGGACGTCATCCGGATGGCGGTGGGACACTGCGATCCGAACGACCGCTCGCAACTGATGAAGGAGATCCTCGACCGCGGCGACAGCGTCGAGGAGGCCGAAGAAAAACGGCGAATCCATCTTCTGCTGGGCTCCTGCCTGCCGTATGCCTCCCGCCTGGACGGTGAGGTACGCAAGGCTGTTCTGAGCCGAGTGGGGAAGTCGTTGCCGCCTCGAGCGCAGGAATGGCTGCAATATGCCATGGTGGGGGAGCAGATCCTTCCCGAACTGCGCAAGTTCGCAGCCGAGCATACCGACTGGGGCTGGCTGCCGAGTACCGCCGTGCAGGCGGCGGGTAGCGACTCGCTGCCGCTGCTGAGGGACCTGATGTCGGTCTGCTCCTCTCGAATGCGCACCCGTATCGCCCACCAATGGCACAACTTCGATACGGCAACTTTCGCCTCGGAAATCCTTTCAGGCCGGGACCTTTCCTCTGTGCAGGTCGATGTCGGTAATGTGGAGCAGCTTGCCGAGATCCCCTCTCTCGGGCCCGTAGAAACCCTTATCTGCAATTCTTCCATCCCGCAGCGGGAGCTTTCTTCTCATCTGCTGCGTTCGCGCGTATCCTGGCTCGTGCTTGGCGACAATCAGGTGGTAAGCGATATTTCCTTCCTTGGCGACATGCCCGATCTTTGTTCGGTTACGATATTCGGATGCCCGCGCGTCGGTGACCTGTCGCCCTTGGCCGGTATCGGGCTTGGTAGCCTCTACCTCGATAGGCTGGGCGCAGAGGTCGACTGCGGTACCGTGATGGGCATTGCCCGGGGGATTGACCAGTTGCGAAACCTGGGTATGCAGATGCCCTCTCTCCGTGGATTGACGGGCATGTCGCCGATTCCGCAGGTCGAGCAGCTTCTTCTTTACGGTGTGCGGTCATACGAGGACGTCGGTCTCATTCTGCAGGCTTTTCCTGCAATTACTCGTTTGTTTATCCAACTCAAGGATCCCTGTGATCCCCTGGATCTCAGTCCGCTTGCGGTTCGGCCCGAATTGGACCTCGACATTCCGTCTGCCGGAACTGCAGGGATCGAAGTGCTCGGCCGGGAGAACTTTCCGGACGCACGGCTGTCGCTTGATCCTCCGGACGCATCGTAGGCATTCCGATCGCGGCGCCGTCGTCATACGGGGAGACGGTGTAGCACTCCGCGAGCGCGGTCGAGGCGTTGGCGGCACGGACTTCACCGGCGGAAGCCGCTCTCGTAGCGGGTGGCGGCCTGGTGTGACGATCCCTTGCCGCGGTCTCGGTTCGTGTCATGGCCGCGACTACACTTTCTCTCTTGCGAACGTGACCAGGGGGAGGGCCCGTTGGCCGTGGAGGGGGAGACGCCGGGCGGGTCCGCCGCGGGCGAGGGTGCGGACATCCGGCCCCTTCAGGAGGACGATCCGGCGGCGCTCGGCCCGTACACGCTGCTGGGGCGGCTCGCCACCGGCGGGATGGGGCGCGTCTTCCTCGCACGTTCCGCAGGCGACGGCTCCCTGGCCGCCGTCAAGACCCTGCTCGCCGAAGGCGAGATCGACGCCATCGTCCGGCGGCGCTTCGCGCGCGAAGTGAAGGTCGCCCGGCGGGCCGACGGCGTACGCACCGCGCGCGTCCTCGACGCCGACCCGGACGCGCCCTGGCCCTGGATGGCGACCGAGTACGTGCCCGCCCCCTCGGTGGCGGAACTCGTACGCCGTGCCGGGCCGCTGGCCGGGACCGGGGCCCGGTGGGTGACGCGGGGCGCGCTGGAGTCGCTGGCGGAGCTGCACCGGCAGGGCATCGTGCACCGGGACGTCAAACCGCAGAACCTGCTGCTCGAACTCGCCGGCCCCTGCCTCATCGACTTCGGTATCTCGCACGCCGCCGACCTGACCCGCACCCAGCTCACCCTGGGCACCGTCGCCTTCACCTCCCCCGAGCAGGCCGTCGGCGAACCGTCCACCGCGGCCTCCGACGTCTACTCCCTCGGCGCCACCCTCTTCCACCTCGCCGTCGGCCGCCCGCCCTATCCGGCGGACACCGAGATGCTGCTGCTGCTCACCTACGTGGCCGAGGGCCGGACCGACCTGGCCGGGTTACCGGACGAACTCGCCCCGGTGGTCCGCGCCTGCCTCGCGCTCTCCCCCGCCGACCGGCCGCGGACCAGGGAGCTGCTGGACCTCTTCACCTTCGAGCTGGCCGAGTTCCCGACGGTGCCGGACGCGAGCGGGTGGCTGCCGGCACCGTGGGCGCGGCTGATCCAGGGGTACGCGCGACAGGCGCGGACACTGGCGGCGGACCCGCGGGTGCTGCGGGAAGGCGGTGAGGGCCCGGAGTGGCCGGGGCCCGAGGGCGGGGGCCGGGCGCGCCGCAACTGCCGCCGGAGACGGTGCGGGAGGAGACCGTGCGGGGTGAGACCGTACGGGAGCCGGCGGGTACGGTGCCGGAGGCGACGGCCGTACGGGAAGCGCACCACCCCGGACCGCAGCCGGAGCCGGAGGCGCGGCGCGTTGCAGGTGGCGCGGGGGACGCACACGACGTGCCGGACGGGGAATCCGACGGGCCCGGCCGGGGCGCGCGGGTCTTCGTCCGCTCCGTGCAGGCACTCATGGCCTCACTCCTCCTGCTGCTCGCAGGCGTCGGCGCGTACAGCTACTACCGGTCCGAGCAGTCGCGCGAACCCGACGCCACGGACCGCGCGTTCGCCGACGTGGCGCCGGGCGAGTGCGTGCGTACCGGCCTGGACCCGGCGCGAGGCTGGACCGCCGAGGCTCCCGAGACCGCCGCCTGCGGCACGGGACCCGACGCGCCCTGGAAGGTGACCGCGACGGAGGACGGCGGCCTCGTCCAACGCTGCATGGGCACCGACGCGGCGGTGGCGTGGAGCCGGCAGAGCGACGCGGGTGTCGTCAGCATCTGCCTGGAGCGGCGGTTCACCGAGGGTGAGTGCGTGATCGGGGCCGCACCGCAGGACGGGTCCCTTCTCGACGTCACTCCCCTCACCGACGACGCGGTCTTCGCCACCACCGTCGGATGCGCCGACACCGTCCCGGAGGGCCGCGCGGTCCTGCGGGTACTGGCGCAGGTCCAGGGCGAGGACCGGTGCCCCGGGACGACGCAGGTGCGGTACCTCTTCACCGAACGGGGGCGGACGCTGTGCCTGACCTCGGCGTGACCCCCGGCCCGCTGCACCGGGCCGACCCGCGGCACCTCGGCCCGTACCGGCTCGTCGCCCGGCTCTCCGCGGGCGGCATGGGCCGCGTCTACCTCGCCGTCGAGACCGCCACCGGCGAACTGGCCGCCGTCAAGACCCTGCTGGCGGAGGGCGAGGCCGACGACGCGGACCGGGCACGGTTCGCCCGCGAGGTCGGCGTGGCACGCCGGGTGGCCGGGCGGCACACCGTGCGGGTACGTGCCGCCGACCCGGGGGCCCCGCGGCCGTGGCTGGCGACGGACTATGTATCGGCGCCCTCCCTCGGCGAACTCACCGCGCGCGGCGGTCCCGCCGACCCCGCCACGGTCGCCCGGCTCGCCGCCGACTGCGCGGCAGCCCTCCAGGCGCTGCACGACGTCGGCGTCGTGCACCGCGACCTGAAGCCGCAGAACGTGCTGCTGCCCGCCGACGGCATCCAGGTCATCGACTTCGGCATCTCGCACGCCACCGACCTGACGCGTACCCGGCTGACCCTCGGCACCCTCGCGTACATCGCCCCGGAACAGGCGCGCGGCGAGCCAGCGACCCCGGCGTGCGACGTCTACGCGCTCGGCGCCACGCTCTGCACCCTGGCCACCGGCCGGCCGCCGTGCCCGGACACCGGCGATCCGGTCCGGCTGCTGGCGCTCGTCGCGCGCGGCGCGGTGGACCTCGGCGCGGTGCCGGAGCCGCTGCTCGGCCTCGTGCGGCCCTGCCTGGCGCTCGACCCGGCGGCCCGGCCGGGCCCGGAGGCGCTGCGGGCGCTGGCGGAGGAGGCGGGCGCGGCCGCCGGTGCCCCCGGCTCGTCGTGGTCCGGCATGCCGGACCGGTGGGCGGGGATCGTGCTGGCGTACCAGCGGCAGGGACGGGAGCTGACGGAACGGTACGGGGCCGGGGATACGCGCGCGGCGCCGCCGCCGGGGGCGGGCGTTTCCGCTCCGGTGGCGACAGGGGGGCCCGTACGGGAGAAGCCGGCAGCGCGGGAGCCCACGCCGGAGGCGGCGGCCGTGGATCCCGGTGCCGCCGGAGACGGTGCCCGGGCCCCGCACCCGCAACCCGCCGGGCCCGCCGCGGCCTTGGAACCGGATCCCGGCCCGGGTCCCTGGCCGGGTCCCTGGCCGCGTCCCGGGCCGGATTCCGGGCTCCAGCCCCGTGCCGCGCGGCGCTTCGCGGGGCTGACGCCGCGGGGATGGCGGGCCGCCGGCAGCCTGGTCGGCAACTGCGCCGGGCTCGGCTTCCTCGTCCTCGGCCTCCTGGCCGTACTCGCCACGATCATCGCGATCGTGGTCGCCCTCGCCGCAGGGTGACCCGGCGGCCGGTGCGTCGGGCACGCCCGGAGGCGTACGCGCACGGGAGCCCACTACATCCGGTCCGCCGCCCGGAGATACAGGCCCGCGAGGCGCGGCAGGCGTTTGTGCATCTCCCCGTCGTCGTCGAAGTCGAAGTCCTCCCCCATGTCCGGTGCCGCGCCGACCTCGCCGTCCGCCGGCCGGTACTCCGCCCACGCCTCGTGGAAGGCGTCCCTGCTGCCCGTCAGGCGCTCGAAGGCGGTGCCCGCCGCGTAGTTCACCTCCTCGTGGAAGAGGATCTCGTCGTGGCCGTCCCGCGCGGCCTCGGCGACGGCCGGGTGCCCGGCAAGGCTGTCCGGCGCGGCCGCGGCGCGCTCGTACCACTCGCGGCCGAGGGATATCACCCCGGCGCGGAAGTCCATGAAGCTGTCGTCCGAGCAGCCCCCGCCGATGAGATACGCGGCCGCCCACACGTCCCAGCGGTACAGGGCACCGTGCACCTCGCCGAACCGCTCCGCATACGCCAGGATCTCCAGCCGGGGGAGCCCCGCGAGGAGTCCCACGAGCGCCTCGTCGAAGGGCACGCCGTCCGCCGCCGCGGAGGAGCGCGCCGATTCGACGAGATGCCAGAACCGGTCGATGTCCATGTCCCGTACTGTGGCACCGCCCACTGACATTCCGCTCTCATCCCGTAAACGCGTTGCATGGGCGCGGCCGGCGTGGGACATTGGCCGCCGTCCGCGCGCCCGCGGACGTATCCGCCGGCCGCCCGCCGGCGTACTCACGGTGAGGAACGAAGCCTTTGATCCCGGCGCCCGTCAGCGGCCGCCGTCGGCACCGAGTGGCCCGCCCGCTTCCGTAGCGGAGCCGCCCGCTCTCCCACGCCGGACACGCCCGTCCCGTACGGCGGCCCCACGCTCTCTTCTGTCTGCGCACGTCAGAGACTTCGTGAGGTCGATACCACCGTGGTCACGCCCATGGACGAGCAAGTCCAGAACTTCGCCGTCGCCCACCTCCGCCGCCGCCCCGAGGTCGTCGAGACCGGCGGCTTCGTCGCCGGCTTCGCCGTCGGCACCGACAGCCCCTACCTCAACTACGCAACCCCGCTGCCCGGCACCGCCCCCACCACCGGCGACGTCGCGGCGCTCGTCGGCGCGTTCCGGGAGCGGGGACTGCTGCCGCGGCTGGAGTTCGCGCCCCAGGCCGCGCCCCTGGTGGAGGGGGCGCTGCGGGCGGCGGGGTTCGAGGCGGAGGCGGTGCACGAGTACCTCGTCTGCACCCCGCATACGTACACCGATCCCCTGCCCGGCGGCAATCGCCCGCGGGTGGAAACACCCGCCACCGAGGCGGAGTTCCGGGCGCTGGACGCGGCGCTCGCGGAGGCGTTCGGCGGGGCGTTCGCCGCGTCGGCGGAAGGCGCGGCGCGGCTGCGGCGGCTGGGGGAGGACGGCGGGGAGGTGCGTTTCGTACGGGCCGCGGACGGCGGCTGCGCCGGCGGCGCGACGTGCTCGCCGCCGGCCGAGGACACCGCGGAACTCGCCGGCGTCGGCACCCGCCCCGCGCACCGGCGCCGCGGCGTCGCGGCGGCGGTGACGGCGGCGCTGACGGCGGCGATGTTCGACCGCGGGGCGGGGTCCGTGTGGCTGGAGTACTCCGGCGCGGGCTCGCGCGGCACGTACACCCGCGTCGGCTACCGCCCAGGCGGTACCCGGCTGTACGTCTCCCTGCCTGACTGACGGGGGCCGACGGGCCGGGAGCCCGGGGAGCCGGTGGGTTCATGTCTGGGGTGGGCGCATCAGGTGCAGGTCCTCGCCCCAGGCGTCGAGCACACCGCCGTGGCCCGCCCGCCGGGCCACCGGCTCGACCCGCGCGAACACGGCGCGCTGCAGGTCCGCGTCGCCGGTGCACGTGATGCGGTCGACGGCAGCGGGCAGTTCGTCGCCCGCCCAGCCGGGCAGCGGGTGCCGGGCCAGCTCCCAGCGCAGGTACTTGTTGTACGGGCGCGGGCGGCGCTCCAGCGTGAAGAGCAGCTCCAGCAGGTGGCGGGCGCTGTCGGCGGCGTCGAGACGGGCGGCGAGGGGGTGGCCGTCGCGGGTGTTCTTGACGGAGCGGTAGAGGGAGTTGGCGTACGCGTCCAGCAGCGCGGCGGCGTCGCGGTGCGCCTCGCCGGCGTCGAGCCGGGCGGCGGCGGCGAGGACGCGGGCGATGCCGCCGTCGAGGCGGTCGAGGACGACGTGAGCGCGGGCGAGGGCGTAGCGCTCGAAGCCGGGCGCGGCCCCGAGTTCGCGGAAGCCGGCGAGGGGGAGGACGAGGAGGTCGAGAGCGGCGGAGCGGTGGCCGTGGAGGCGGGTGAGGCCGCCGGCCGTACCGTCGGCGAGGACGACGTACAGGTCGTGGTCGGAGCGCTCGGTCGCCATGCCCTCGTGGGCGTGGGACCCCTTGAGGACGAGGCCGACGACGGCGGGGTCGGCGGTGGCGCGGGCGACGAAGTCGGCGTAGGCGAGAGGGTGCTGATGCTGTGCGGCGGTCATGCGGTGGTCTCCGGAGGGATCGGGGCGGGCAGGCCGGCCGGGCGGCTCCGCGCTGCCGGGAGCCGCCCGCGTCGTCCGCGGCGGGCCCGCGGCCACCGGCCGCGCTGCGGCAAGCGGCCGGCTGCCGCCGCCCGGAAGATCACCTCACCCCGGGACCGTACCGCGCGCGGGCACGCGGGGCACGACCCCGGGCGGGCGGCGTGACTCCGGTGAGAGCTCCGCCGGTCAGAGCTCCGGCTGCCAGGGCTGGACCCGGAAGTCGCCGGTGCCGCGCCTGACCTTCTCGAACGGCGCGGAACTCACGCACGGCGCAAGGTCCTTGTCCTCCACCGGGCTGCCCGTGCCCGCCCAGCTATAGCCGAGATGGTCGTTGCGGCCCTGGTCGTGCACGGTGACGCCGACGCGCACGCCCTTCGCGCCGGGGAGGTCGGTGTCGGTGATGACACCGGAGACGACCGCGACCTTGCCGCCGGTGACGAGGCAGTCGACGTCGGCCTCCGCCCACGCGCCCTCGCCGCCGAGGTAGTGGCTGAAGCGGAACGTGCCGGTCGCCTGGAGGGGGTCGTCGTTGTGCTTCGCGGCGAGGCGGGCGTCGAAGGAGAAGGTGATGTCGTCGCCGAGCGACCTGGTGAGCTTCGCCGTGCCGGTCAGGGAGGCGGCGGGCCGCTCCCCGCGGTCGGCGCCCCGGGCGGTATCCGCGCTGCCTGCGTCCTGGACGTTCCTGCCAGCGCGGTCGTCGGTACGGGAGTCGCCGGCCGCGGCGGCGGTACCGGCGGTGGCCGTCGCGAGCAGGGCGGCGGAGAGGGCGACGGCGCGAAGGCGGTTGCCGCGTACGTAGCGCAAGAGAACTGCTCCTCAAAGGCTGTTGGCCCGGACGATCCGGGTGCCAGCAGCCTCGCCCGCGGCGGGTGCGGACCGCGTCAGCCCGCGGCGGCAAGCGACGTACCCCCGTGGTCTGCCTCACCAACCGTCACCGCTACCTCCCCGGCATGACACGCTGTACCTGACCAGGGCAGGATCCCGGCCACCGGCCGCGGAACCACGCCGTGGCGCCGGGAGTTCCCCACGGAACCGCGGTGGGCGGTACGCAGCCCGCCGTACGCCACCACGACCGCAACGACAGCCCGACCGCACGGGAGAGGGACCGAGTCCATGGCCACCGCACCGCTCGCCAAAGGCGCCAACCTGCCCGTCGACGCCCCCGCGGTACGCGCCGAACTCTCCTGGTCCGAAGGTCCTGGCGTACCCGACGTCGACGCCTCGGCGCTGCTGCTCACCGCCGCCGGCCGGGTCCGCGACGACGGCGACTTCGTCTTCTACAACCAGCCGCAGCACACCTCCCAGTCGGTCACCCACCGCGGCAAGCAGCAGGCGGGCGGCCGCTACACCGACTCCGTCGAGGTACTGCTGAACTCGCTGGGTCCGGACATCGAACGCGTCGTCCTGTGCGCCTCGGCCGACGGCGGCACCTTCGGCCAGGTGCCCGGGCTGTCGCTGCGGCTCCTGGACGCCGCAACGGGCGGCGAACTGGCCCGCTTCGACATGGAGGCGACGACGGAGACGGCGTTCGTCGGCGGCGAACTGTATCTGCGGGGCGGCCGCTGGAAGTTCCGCGCGGTAGGCCAGGGCTACGCTTCCGGGCTTGCCGGCCTGGCCACCGACTTCGGCATCGCGGTCGACGATTCCCCGCCCTCTCCCTCCCCCACCCCGCCCGCGGCCCCGGCGGCACCCTCGCCCGCCCCGGCAGCCCCCACGCAGCCGCCCGCGGCCCCGCAGGCACCCGCATCCCCTGCCCCAACGCCGGCCCCCGCCCCGCAGGCACCCTTCGCGGCGCCACCTCCCGCGCCCTACCCGCCGGCTGCCCCCGCCGCCGCGCCACCCGCCCCTGGCACACACCCCGCCCCTGCACCTGCGGCCCCGCCCGCCGCGTCCGGCGGGCCGCGGCTGGTCAAGGGCGAGGAGAACCTGCCCGTCGACATGCGCAAGCGGCTGTCGCTCCGCAAGGAGCAGGTGGCCATCAGCCTGCGCAAGCACGGGGCCGCCGATGTCTCCGCGCGCGTCATCATCGTGCTGGACGCCTCCGGCTCCATGACCCGCCTCTACGCCCAAGGCGTCGTCGCCGACGTCGTCGAGCGAATGGCCGCGGTCGCCGCCGAGTTGGACGACGACGGGGCCATGCAGGCGTGGACGTTCGCCTCCCATCCGGCCCGGCTTCCGGACCTGCTCCTGGGGGATCTCCCCGAGTGGCTGCGACTGCACGTGCGGGTCGGGCAGCTCGCTCTCTTCCGCCCCCGCAAGAAGCGCAAGGGTCTGGAGAACGGCCAGGTCGACATGCGGACGGTCGGTATCCAGAACGAAGAGCAGAAGGTCATCGCCGAAGTCCGCGCCTACGTCCGCGAGAACCCCGCCCCCGATCCCACACTCGTGCTGTTCTTCTCCGATGGCGGCGTCTACCGCAACGCGGAGATCGAGCGCGAACTGCGCGAAGCGGTCGAGGAGCCGATCTTCTGGCAGTTCGTGGGTCTGGGAGCCGCCGACTACGGCGTACTGGAACGGCTGGACAGCCTCGGGGGCCGCCGGGTCGACAACGTCGGATTCTTCTCCGTCGACGACATCAGCGGACTCCCCGATCCGCAGCTCTACGACCGCCTCCTCTCCCAGTTCCCGGCCTGGATCACCGCCGCCCGCCGCGCACGCATCCTCTGACCTGTCTCACTCTGACCTGTCTCACTCCCGACTCCGCCATGGGGCAGCCCACTTGGCGTTCCATGGCCCGCCTCGGCATCACCGCGTCCCGGCGGGCCGGCCCGGCCTCCCAGCCCGGCGCTAGCACCCGCTCCCGCGGCCCGATCCGCTGAGCCGCCTCGCCTCGCCCCGCTCCGTTCGGGCCGTCGGGCCGGTCAGCGGGCGGTTGCGCCCGTGTGGGGGACGAGTTCGGCTATGACCGTGTCCCACAGCTCCGGGGGCGGCATCTGGTGGCCCATCCCCCGCAGCGGCACGAGCCTGGCCCCGGGGATCTCGCGGGCCAGCGCCTCGCCGTGGGCGTAGGGGAAAAGGGGGTCCTGCGTGCCGTGGAGCACCAGCGTCGGCGCTGTGATGTCGCCGAGGGACAGCGCGGCCTCTTCTTTCCCGTCGTCTTCTTTCCCGTCGTCTTCTTTCCCGTCGTCGAGCAGCCAGTGGTTGGCGGCCGCCGCGGGGACGGGACTGCGGTCGAAAGCCCGCCCGGCGACGCGGCGTACGCGCTGCTCGTCGACCGGGATGGCGCCGGCGAAGGTGTGCTCACCGGCGAGGAAGTAGGAGATGACCGATTCGCGGTCCGACCAGTCCGGCCCCGGCTGCGGCTCCGCGAACTTCCGGGCCAGTTCGTCGCTCATCGGCGGCAACTCGGGCCGGTCGGGGCCACCCGGTGCCGCGGGGCTCGTGGCGATCAGCGTCAACGAGGCGACCCGGCCGGGGTGCCGCGCCGCAATGGTCTGCGCCATGCCGCCGCCCATCGAGACGCCCACGAGGTGCGCGGAGTCGAGGCCGAGTGCGTCGAGCAGCCCGACCACGTCGGCGATCAGATCCTCGCCGCCGTACGTCGGCGCCCCGACCGGGAACGTCGTGGACCGGCCCGTATCGCGCGTATCAAAACGGACGACGTACCGCCCGGCCGCGGCCAGGCGTGAGCAGAAGCCGTCCTCCCACCAGTCCATCGACGCCTCCGCGCCCCCGATCAGCAGGATCGGCGGATCCGCCGCCGCGCCGAACGCCTGCGCGCAGATCTCCACCTCCCCGACCCGCACCAATCGCTCTGCCCCGGGCCGGACTTCCGCCGTGCCGTTCATGGCTCGCCTCCCTCACCTGGCTTTTTTGAAGGCTACTACATTCCTCGAAGTGTGTGCTACATTTTTCGTAGTGAATTTGGGAAGCATGGGAGGAGCGCGGAGATGGCGAGGGACGGCGGCGACAGGCGGACTTACGGGCAGGCGTGCCCGATCGCCCACGCGCTCGACATGATCGGTGAGCGCTGGGCTCTGCTGGTCGTACGCGAACTGCGCCTGGGCCCCCGCCGGTACGCGGACCTCCAGGCCGCGCTCCCCGGCATCGGGCCCAGCATGCTGTCCCAGCGCCTGCGCGATCTGGAGCGGTTCGGCGTGCTCGCCCGCCGCACGCTGCCGCCGCCCGCCTCGGCGAAGGTGTACGAGCTGACGGCGTGGGGCAGCGAGCTGGAGCCGGTCTTCGCCGCGCTGCGCACGTGGGGGCTGCGCTCCCCGGTGATACCGCTGGAGGGGGTGCTGACCTCCGACACCGTGCTGCTCGGGCTGCGCGCCTTCTTCCAGCCGCAGCCGCACGCCGCGTGGTCGGCGAGCTACCGCATAGAGCTGGAGCGCGAGGTGTACCGGCTGGAGGTCGCCGACGGCGAGTTGACCGCGGTGCGGCGCGGCGAGGAGCCGCCGTCCCCGGACGTCGCGGTGACCACCGACCACGACACGCTGCAGTCGGTGCTGTCCCACGAGCGCCCGCTGGCCGAGGCGGTCGAGGCGGGAGAGCTGACGGTCGAGGGCGACGGGGACGTGATGGAGCGCCTGGTGGCGGCGGTCCAGCGGAACTGAGGCCCCGGCCTGCTGCCTTACGCCAGACAGGCGCCGCCTCGGTCGCCGCCCCGATCGCCGGCCCTACGCCGGAACGACCGACGCCCGGCCCTGGGCGCCGGGCGCCGGGTCACCAGACGGGGCGCAGCGGGGGGAGGTCGTCGCCGGCCAGGCCGTGGACGAGGCGGAGGAGTTCGGCGCGGAGGAGGGGGGTGTCGGTGCCTGTGCGGCGGGCGAGTTCGGCTTCGAGGTCGTGCAGGAGGTCCCCGGCGATGCGGAGGTGCCTGCGGGCGGCGTCGGTGAGGACGACGAGCTTGCGGCGGCCGCCGGCGGGGTGGGCGGTGCGGAGTACGTAGCCGCGGCGCTCCAGGTCGTCGACGAGTTGGCCGGCGGCCTGTTTGGTGACGCCGAGCCGGGCGGCGAGTTCGCTGCTGGTGGCGCCGTCGGCGCCGAGGATCTGGAAGATCATGCCGTGCAGGGGGCGCAGGTCGGGGTAACCGGCGGCGGCCACCCGCTCGTTGAACTCGGTCAGCACGAGCTGGAAGGCCATGCCGAGCAGGAACAGCAGCTCGGGCGGCGGCGGGCTGTCGTGGTCGCGGGTCACGGGGACATCTTGACACGGTTGAGTAAATCTCCTTTACTCAATCCATTCGAGTAAAGGAGCTTTACACGCATGAAGGTCATCGCCCCCGCCACCGACCGCACCGTCACCACCCCGAACGCCTCCATGGAGTCCCTCGCCACTCCCTCCCAGGGCAGCACCGCGCTCAGCACCTGGCGGGTACGCATGGACGCGGGCCAGGCCGGGCCCGTGCACGCCATCGACCGCGAGCAGGTCTGGATGGTCGTATCCGGCTCCCTCACCGTGACCTGCGACGGCCGCACCGAGACCGCCTCCCCCGGGCAGGCGGTCCTGCTCCCGTCCGGCGTGCTGCGGCGGCTCGGCGCGGCCGAGGGCGCCGGCGCCGTCGAGGCGCTGGTGGCGATGGAAGCCGGCGGCAGCGCCGTCACCGAGGACGGCGCGCGGCACCCCCTGCCCTGGGCGGAGTAGGGGGCTCCGCTACGTCGGCGGAGCCGGCCGGTCGGTCCGGTCGGCGGCGTTCGGCGCTGCCCGCTACCCGTACCGTCCGTGAGGCGGCCGCCGGACCCGCGGTGCCTGCCGCGCGGCGCTCAAGTCGTGCGGAGAGGAGCGCGAGAGCCAGGCCGGAGGCGGCGAGGGCGGCGCCGACCCAGTTGGGGGCGGTGTAGCCGAGGCCGGCGGAGATGACGAGGCCGCCGAGCCAGGCGGCGATGGCGTTGCCGAGGTTGAACGCGCCGACGTTGACGGCCGAGGCGAGGGTGGGCGCGGCGGCGGCCTGGTCCAGCACCCGCTTCTGCAGGGGCGGCACCGTCGCGAAGCCGAAGAACCCGACGAGGAAGATGCTCACGGCCGCCGCCGGCTTGCTGTGCGCGGTGAGCGTGAACAGCGCCAGCGTCGCGGTCAGGGCGCTGAGTGCGACGTACAGCATCGGCATCAGGGCGCGGTCCGCGAAGCGCCCGCCGATCAGGTTGCCGCCGACCATGCCGAGGCCGAAGAGGGCGAGGAGCCAGGTGACGGAGCTGTCGGCGTAGCCGGCGACCTCGGTCATCATCGGTGCGATGTAGGTGATGGCGGCGAAGACGCCGCCGAATCCGACGACGGTCATGCCCATGGCCAGCAGCACCTGGACGTTGAGGAACGCGGCCAGTTCGCGCCGGAGACCGGTGGGGCCGGGGGAGGCGGGTCCCCCGGGCGGCTGCTGCGGCAGGTCCGGTACGAGCCTGGCCACACCTGCCAGCCCGACGACCCCGATCGCCGCCACCGCGAGGAACGTGGCCCGCCAGCCGACGGTCTGCCCGAGGAGCGTGCCGCCGGGGACGCCGACGACGTTGGCCACGGTCAGCCCCGTGAACATCATCGCGATGGCCCCGGCCCGCTTGTCCCTGGCGACCAGCCCGGCGGCGACGACCGCGCCGATGCCGAAGAACGCGCCGTGCGCGAGCGAGGCGACGATGCGGCCGGCGAGCATGATGCCGAAGGCGGGTGCGAGCGCGGAGATGACGTTGCCCGCGATGAACAGGCCCATGAGGCTCATCAGCATCCGCTTGCGCGGGACGCGGGTGCCGAGCGCGGTGAGCAGCGGGGCGCCGCCGAAGACGCCGAGGGCGTAGCCGGTGGTGAGCCAGCCGGCGGTGGGGACGGAGACGGAGAACTCGTCGGCCACCTCGGGCAGCAGGCCCATGACGACGAACTCCGTGGTGCCGATCCCGAAGGCGCCGATGGCCAGCGCGAGCAGCGCGAGAGGCATGCGGGGACTCCTGCGGTGGGTGCGAGGGGCTGCCATTTACCAAGCGCCCACAATAATTGCGTACGCCGATCCTTGCAAACGCGGGCTATTGCGATGGTGGAGTAAACTCGGGAGTCAGGACGGCGAACGCACGCACGCACTGCACTCACGGGACGCGGAGGCGCTCATGGCGGCCACAGCCGAGCAGCTCGACGAACTGGCCCGGGGCTGGTCGGCCCTGGCTTCCCTGCACGCCCGCATCGAGACCCACGTGGAGCGCACGCTCCAGCGCGCGCACCGGCTGAGCGCCCGCGAGTACTCCGTACTGGACGCCCTCGGCCGCCAGGACGACTTCCACCTGCGCATGAACCAGCTCGCCGACGCCGTCGTCCTCAGCCAGAGCGCCACCACCCGCCTCGTCACCCGCCTCGAGGACCGCGGCCTGCTCAGCCGCTACCTCTGCCCCGACGACCGCCGGGGGATCTACACCGAGGTCACCCCCGCCGGCCGCAGCCTCCTCGCCGAAGCCAGGCCGGGATACGAGGCATCCCTGCGCGCCGCGCTCGACGAGGCCGCGAAGCGGCCGGAACTGGCGCCGCTGGTGGCGGCAGTGGAGACGCTGGAGGCCCCTGCCGCGTACGCGCGGTAGAGCGCGTACGGCAGCGGGACGGCGCGCAGAGCGCGGAGGGGCGCGTACCGACTGGGGGGCGCCCCGGGGGCACGCATAGGGTCGGCGACATGACCGACCTGGCAATCCGGCACGCGACGGCCGCCGACGTCCCCGCCATCGTGGCGATGCTCGCCGACGACCCCCTGGGCGCCACCCGCGAGACACCCGACGACCTGGCCCCGTACGAGGACGCCTTCGGGCGCATCGAGGCCGACCCCGGCCAGCACCTGGTCGTCGCCGAACGCGACGGCCGCGTCGTCGGTACGGTCCAACTCACCGTCATCCCCGGGCTGTCGCGGCGGGGTGCGACGAGGGCGCTCATCGAGGCGGTGCGCGTGCACCGCGAGGAGCGCGGGGGCGGGCTGGGGACGCAGCTCGTCGAGTGGGCCGTCGAGGAGGCGCGACGGCGCGGGTGCGCGGTCGTGCAACTCACGTCGGACGCTACGCGCACGGACGCGCACCGCTTCTACGAGCGGCTGGGCTTCGCGGCGTCGCACGTGGGGTTCAAGCGGATGCTGTAGCGGCGGGCGGGGCCACTGCCCGGGGCCGGAGTAGCTCGCAACCTGGCCCGAGGAGCTACCCCCTTGCGTCGAGTCTTCCCTGGTCAGAAGAGTATCGGTGGGCAAGATCCGAAGTTTTCCACAGGCCCGAGCGGGCCGGCATGCGCTTCGGCATACTGCCACTATGCAGATCACGACAGAGCAGCGACGAGCCCGGATCGGCGTGCGGCATGCGCTGGCGCCGACCGCCCGCGCGGCCTCGCCCGTCGACGCGGCCGACGCCGTCGTCGCGCTGCATGCGACGGACGCGGCGACCGTCTTCCTCTCTGCCTGCGCGCGGATGAAGGAGCCAGGAGTCACCCCCGTAGAGCGCGCGCTCTACGAGGAAGTGGCTCTGGTGAAGCTGCTGTCCATGCGGCGCACGCTCTTCGCGGTCAGCCGCGAGCTGGCACCCGTCGTGGACGCGGCGGCGGCCCGCGCCATAGCGGCCCGCGAGCGCGCCACCTTCCTCAAGCACCTCAAGGACTGGAACGGCCTGGACGAGGCGTGGCTGCAGCGCGCCGAAGCCGCCGCGCTGGCCGTGCTCGAAGACAAGGGCGAGGCCACCGGCAGCGAGATATCCGCCGCCGAGCCGCTGCTGCGCACGAAGATCACGGTCTTCCCCGGCAGCCGCCAGGAGACGCAGCAGGGCGTGACGACGCGCGTGCTGCGCATGCTCGCCTGCGACGGGCACATACGCCGCGGGCACCCGCGCGGATCATGGACGTCGAGCCAGTTCCGATGGGCGCCCGGCGAGGACTTCGCCGGCATGGACGTCGCCGGAGCGCAGGCGGAGCTGACCAGACGCTGGCTGTACGCGTACGGGCCGGCCACCGAAGCGGACCTCGTGTGGTGGACCGGCTGGACGAAGACCGCCGCGCGCAAGGCCCTGGCCGCGACCGGCGCCGTGGCGGTGGAGCTGGACGAGGGCGCGGGGTACGTGCTGCCGGACGACACCGAGCCGGTCGCGCAGCCGGAGCCGTGGGCGGCGCTGCTCCCGGGGCTCGACCCGACACCGATGGGCTGGAAGGAACGCGACTGGCACCTCGACGCCGGCCACCGCAAGGCTCTGTTCGACGGCAGTGGAAACGTGGGACCGACGGTGTGGTGGAACGGCGAAGTCGTCGGCGGCTGGGCGCAACGACAGGACGGAGAGGTGGTGTGGCGGATGCTCACGGACGTGGGCGGCGACGCGGAACGCGCGGTGGCCGCGGAGGCCGAACGACTGGCGGCCTGGGTGGGCGACGCCCGGATAACGCCGAGGTTCCGCACGCCGCTGGAGAAGGAGTTGGCCGCATAGGGGTTACGTCCAGCCGCGGGTGCCGCCGGGGACGGGGGCGTCCGGGTCGTACGGTTCGCGGGTGAAGACGAAGGTGCCCAGGTCGAGATGCGACACCTCGCCGGTCGCCGAACGCTCCACGCGCAGCGTCTCACCGGCGCAGTAGCCGTCGACCGCCGTCCACGTGCCGTCTCCCTCCGGGCGTAGCCGGGAGGCGTAGCCGTTCCCGGTCAGCGGACTCAGGTCCAGCCACCGGTCCTCCTTCAGCCGCAGCACATGCGGGTTCGCGCCCCAGTACCACGGGCCCGTGAGAGCGAGCAGTTCCGGATCCACCGCGTCCGCGGCCAGCGGGCGCCACGGCTCGGGGATGCGCGGCTCGTGCCGCACCACGGTGCCGATCAGATCGGCCGCCAGGCCGGAGATGGACACACCGGAGGTGACGTTCGTGAGGGCGACCGCGCTCACGTCCTCGTCGACATCGGAGAGGAGGCAGGCGAGGAAGCCGGGCATGGAGCCGGTGTGGCCGGCGAGCATGGTGCCGTCGCGGCGGATGAGCTGCATGCCCAGCCCGTACCCGCTGTCCCACGACGCGGCCTCGGGGGCAATGGCGGGGGTGCGCATCTCCGCCAGCGTGCCGGCGCAGAGCACCCGCTCGTCGCCGCGCAGGAGGAAGGTCGCGAACCGGGCCAGGTCGCCGACCGTGGACCACAACTGGCCCGCGGGGCCCATCCGGCCGGTGTCGTGCAGCGGCTCGGGCTGCATGACGTCGGCCCACGGATGGACGGCGAACCCGCCGGCGTGCGGGGCCTCGGGCAGCAGCGTCGTACGCCGCAGCCCCAGCGGCTCCAGCAACTCGCGCCGCAGCACGTCGCCCCACGGTGCGCCGCGCAGTGCCTCGACGACCGCGCCGAGGTACGCGAAGCCGGGGTTGGAGTAGTGGTACCGGCGGCCCGCCGGGTGGCGGGTGGGGTCGCCGTCGAAGAGTTCACCGAGATCGGGGCGCAGCGTGCCCGGGGTCCGCTCCCACCAGGGACCGCGGGGTTCGGCGCCGACACCGGAACCGTGGGAGAGGAGTTGAGCGATGGTCGCCGCGGGGGCCTGAGTGCCGGGGACGTGCTTGCCCAGCGGATCGCCGAGGTCGAGAAGGCCCTCGTCGCGCAGCCGGAGCACCAGCACGGCGACGAACGTCTTGGTGATCGAGCCGATGCGGTACTGGGTCTCGGTGGTCGGCTCGTGCCCGTCGATCATCGAGCGGGCGCCGGACCAGACGGTCTCCCCGTCGCGTACGACGGCCGCGACGAGCGAAGGCGTACGCCCCGCGCTCTGCGCGACCGCGAGCCGGTGGTGCAGAGCGCGGGCGGTGGCGGGGAGCAGGGCGTCGTCATACGGCGGCATGGGGCGCAGCCTAGCCGCGGCCTTCGCCGCGGAGCGCGGGAGATTCTGCGCCGCGGCCGGCGGCGCCGCGGGTGGCGTACCAGACGGTGGCGATCACCAGTAGGGAGCCGGCGTACTGCGTCGCCGTGGGCCGTTCGCCGAGGAACGCGACGGCGGTGGCGATGGCGAGCACCGGCTGGAGCAGGAGCAGCGCCGCCCCGGTGGCCGGGGCGAGCCGGGGCAGAGCGGGGGTGATGAGGAGCAGGGCGAGGACCTGGCCGAGCGCGGCCAGCGCGGCCAGCCAGCCGAGGGCGGCGGGCTCGGGCATCGGATCGATACCGGTCCACAGCGCGCCGAGGACGCCGGAGGCGACGGCGGCGGAGAACGTCGCGGTGCACACCGGCACGGCGATGTGCGGGCGGGGAGAGGAGTGGGTGGGCGAGTCGGGGGCTGGGCCTCGGCGGGGACTTGTGCGGGGGTGGGTGCCGGCGAGGCGGGTGAGGAAGAGGTAGCCGGCGAAGGCGACGCCGGCGGCGGTGCCGTAGAGGATGCCGGTGACGGGGCTGCTGCCCGGTTCCGGGTTGCCGATCGCGCCGCCCGCGAGCGCGACCCCGGCGAGCAGTACCGGCGCCGTGAGCCAGAAGCCGCGCGGCAACGGCGTGCGGGTCAGCAGCCGTGCCAGCAGCGGGAAGACGAGCACCTGGATGTTGAGCAGCACGGTCGCGATGGACGCCCCGACATCCCTGATGCTCGCCGCCCAGAACACGAAGTCGACGCCGAGCAGCAGCCCTGCCGCCAGGTCCGTCAGCACCGGGCGCCGGGCCCGGGGGCCGAGGCGGCGGAGTTCGACGGCCGCCAGCGGGGCGAGCAGCAGCAGTGCCAGGAGGCAGCGCAGGAAGGCGGCGGTGCCGGCGTTCACGTCGGAGAGCTTCACGAAGATCGCCGACAGGGAGATGCACGCCGAGCCGCCGATGACCATCGTGGCCGGGGTGGCCAGCCGGGACAGCAGGCCCGGGGCGTAGTCCTGGGCGAGGCCCCCGGTAGGGCCCCGGTCGCGGCTCCACTCGCGGTTCCGGGTGGCGGAGTTGCCGGCCCGCCGGCTTTCGAACGGTATGTCGCCGTTGCTGTCCTGGCTCTCCCCGTCGACTCGCATGCTCCTCACTCTGCCTGCCCGGTCTCCCAAGAAAAAGCGATGATTCGTTAGCCGCAAGCATTAGCATCGCTTTGTGTTCAGCCTGGAGCGCCTCCGCGCCCTCGACGCCGTCGCCGTCCACGGCACCATCGCCCGTGCCGCCGAGTCGCTGCACGTCACCGCCTCCGGCGTCTCGCAGCAGCTCGCCAAGCTGGAACGCGAGTCCGGGCACCGGCTGCTGGAGCCGTACGGGCGCAGTGTCCGCCTCACCCACGCCGGCCAGGTGCTCGCCGCGCATGCGGCCCGGGTGTGTGCGCAGGTCGCCGAGGCCGAGGCGGATCTCGCCGATCTGCAGGACGAGATCCTCGGGCCGCTGCGCCTCGGCGGTGTCGGCAGTTCGCTGCGCGCCCTGCTGCCCGAGGTGCTGACCGCCCTCACCGCCTCCCATCCGCGGCTGGCCCCCACCGTCGTCGACGGCGAGGTCGTCGAGCTGGTGCCGCGGCTGGTCGGCGGGGAGCTGGATCTGCTGCTCATCGAGAGCTGGAGCAGCCGGCCGATCCGGTTGCCGCAGGGGCTGGCGGTGCGGACGCTGGTGGTCGAGGACGTGCAGTTGGCGGTGCCGGACGCGCATCCGCTGGCCGGCCGCGAGCGCGTCGGCCTCGCCGAGCTGGGCGGTCTCGCCCATCCGACCGGGGCGGCGGTGTGGGCGAGTTGTCCGGTCGGCACCGAGCCGTACGAGGGGCTGACGCAGGCGTTGCGCGAGGTGGGTCTGGAGCCGGAGGTGCGGTACCAGGTGACGGAGTACGCCACGCTGCTTGCCCTCGTGCGGGGCGGGTTGTGCGTGTCGCTCGTACCGGAGATGGCGCAGCGGCCGTGCCCGCCCGGGGTGCGGTTCCTGCCGGTGCGGCCGGCGGTGCGGCGTACGGTGCAGGCCGCGTGGCGGTCCCGGGGGGAGAGTCCGGCCGTACGGGCGTGTGTCGCCGCCCTCGCCGAGGCGGGGCAGGAGGAGGCGACGCGGGCGGGGGAGGTGGCGCGGGCAGAGCCTGTGGCGGGCGGATGACCTGCGCGGCCTGTCGGTGGCCCGTGCGAGGATCACCGTACGGAGCACAGCCACTGGAGGACCGATGTTCGCGATACCCCTGGGTGACGACGGCGCCGAGCTGCGTCCGCTGGAGCCGTGGCAGGCCGAGGAGTTCCTCGCCCACATCGACCGCGGTCGCGAGTTCATCGGCCGCCACGTCGGACTCCCCGATGCCGCCGCCGATCTCGACTCCGCCCGCGCCTGGCTCCGGTCGTACGCCGACAAGGCCGCTTCCGACTCCGGCCGCCTCTACGGGATCTGGCTCGACGGCCTCCTCGTCGGCGGCGTCCTCTTCCGTGTCTTCGACGCGCAGCAGCGCACCTGCGAGGCGGGTTGCTGGCTGGAGCCCGCGGCGGCCGGCCGCGGGCTGGTGACGCGCGCCGCCCGCGTGATCATCGACTGGGCGGTGCACGAGCGCGGCGTGGAGCGGGTGGAGTGGCTCGTGTCCGCGGAGAACACCCCGAGCATCAAGGTCGCCCAGCGCCTCGGCATGAGCCGCGACGCCGTGCTCCGCGCGAAGCACCCCTACCGCGGGGTGCGGCAGGACACCGAGGTGTGGTCGGTGCTGGCGTCCGAGTGGGGCAAGGGGCAGGAGGCGTAGCCGTCACTCCCGCGTGCTCGCCGTGCCCGCCGCGCCTGTCGTGCCTGTCGTGCCCGCCGTCTCCAGCAGGTCCGGCAGTTTGCGCATGTCGTCGAAGAGCACCGTGTCCGGCCCCGCCAGCCAGTCGGCCGGGGACAGCCCGCCGGTGAAGCCGTACGCGCGCATGCCCGCGGCGCGCGCCGCCTGTACGCCGTAGCGGCTGTCCTCCACCACCGCGCACGCCCGCGGCGCGTAGCCCATCTCCCGGGCCGCGTGCAGGAAGAGGTCGGGCGCGGGTTTGCCGCGGCCGCCGACGTCGGTGGCGGAGTAGATGCGTCCGGCGAAGCGGTCGTACAGCCCGGTGCGGCCGAGGGTGCGGCGCATCCGCTCGTGCCCGCCGCTCGACGCGACGCAGGTGGGCAGGCCGGCGGCGGCGATGGCGTCGAGTGCGCCGACGACGCCGGGTACGGCTTCGAGGCGGTCGAGCCCGGCGAAGAACTCCTCGTAGTAGCGGGTGCGCCAGGTCTCGTCGGTGCCCGGCCCGAGGCGTTCGACGACCATGGCGCCGACGGATTCCTGGGACTTGCCCATGAAGAGTTCTACGGCGTCGGCTTCGGTGAGCGGCCAGCCGAGTTCCGCCCCCACGGTGACCTGCGCGGCGGCGGCGATGCGCTCGGAGTCGACGAGGACTCCGTCGCAGTCGAATATCACGAGTTCGATGGCTCCGGGCATGGTCACGAGGCTAGCCGAGCCGCGCCGGCAAGAGCCGGGCGGCCGGAGCCCACGGCCGCGGCCGCGGGTGTCAGCGGGTGCCGGGGACGACGAGGCCCGTTTCGTACGCCATGACCACCGCCTGCGTACGGTCCCGCAGCCCCAGCTTCGCCAGCAGCCGGCTGACGTGCGTCTTCACCGTCTCCTCGCCGACGTGCAGGCGCGCGGCGAGTTCGGGGTTGGACAGGCCCTCGGCGAGGAGCCGCAGCACCTCCGTCTCGCGCGGCGTCAGCGCGGCCAGCGGCGCCGCCGCCCCGTCCCGTTCCGGCCGCGCCGCGCGCAGCCGCGCGAACTCGGCGATCAGCCGCCGCGTGACCCCCGGCGCGAGCAGCGCCTCGCCGGCCGCGACCACGCGCACCGCGTCGAACAGCCGCTCCGCCGTGACGTCCTTGAGCAGGAAGCCGCTGGCGCCGGCGGCGAGGGCGTCGTAGACGTACTCGTCGAGGTCGAAGGTGGTGAGGATCAGCACCTTGGGGTGCGGGGGTTCCGCCGTGAGGCGGGCGGTGGCCTCGATGCCGTCGACGCCGGGCATGCGGACGTCCATGAGGACGACGTCGGGCCGCCGGGCGCGGCAGACGCGGACCGCGTCGGCGCCGTCGTGCGCGGTGCCGACGACGTCGAAGTCCGGCTGGGTGGCGAGGAGTCCGGCGAAGCCGGCGCGTACGACTTCGTGGTCGTCGGCGACGACGACGCGCACGGTGTCCGTGTCCGCGGAGCCGGTCATGCGGCGGTTACCTCCCTGCTCGCGGGGGTCTGTGCGGGGAGCGTCGCTTCGAGGAGGAAGCCGCCGCCCGCGGCGGGGCCGCTGCGGAGCCGGCCGCCGACGGCGGCGGCGCGTTCGCGCATGCCGAGCAGCCCGTGCCCGCCGTCCGCGGAGCCGGTGCCGGGGCCGGTGCCGGGGTCGGGGCTGTGGCCCGGCCGCGGGCCGGGGCCGTTGTCGCGGATGCGCAGGCGCAGCGCGGCGTCGGTGTAGTGGAGTTCGACGTCGACGGCGGCGCCGGGGGCGTGCCGGCGGGCGTTGGTGAGGGCTTCCTGCACGATGCGGTACGCGGTGAGTTCGATGCCGGTGCCGAGGGGGCGTACGGCGCCGCTGACGATGAGCCGGACGGCGGCGCCCGCGGTGTCGCGGGCGCCGTCGAGGAGTTCGTTGAGCTGGGCGAGGCCGGGCGGGGGGCGGCGTTCCGCGGGGGCGGCGCCGGCGTCTTCGCGCAGTACGCCGAGGAGGCGGCGCATCTCGGTGAGGGCGGTGCGGGCGGTGTCGCCGATGTCGCGGAACCGGCGGGCGCCTTCGTCGGGAAGGCCGGGGGTGGTGAGGCGGGCGGTCTCCGCCTGCACGGAGATCATCGAGATGTGGTGGGCGACGACGTCGTGGAGTTCGCGGGCGATGCGGGCGCGTTCGCCGCGGGCGGCGTGTTCGTAGAGGGTGTGCGCGATGGCGCGTTCGGTGGCGCTGTGGGCGGCGGCCGTGCTGCGGGCGCGGCGGGCGAGGCCGGTGCCGGTGGCGGCGGCGAGGAGGACGGCGGCGGCTACGGCGAGCAGCCGGGCGGCGGCGTCGAGCCGGCCGCCTTCGGAGGCGCCGGGGTCGCCGATCGCGTAGCCGGCGAGCGGCAGCACGAGGAGGACGGCGAGGGTGCGGGCGCGGCGGGTGCCGTGGCGGGCGAGGCGGTGCAGGAGAAGCGCCTGCGCGACGACGCCGGCCGCGACGGGGGCGCCGAGGAGGACGGTGAGCGGGGCGTTCGCGGCGGTGGCGAGGACGGCGGCGGGGGTGGGGTGGGTGCGTAGCAGCGCGAGGGGCGCGGTGGCGCCGAAGGCGAGGAGCAGGGCGGCGGTGAGGCGGTCGCCGGCGCCGGCGCGCAGGACGGTGTCGACGGCGGCGAGGAGGGCGAGGAGCGCGGCGGCGGCGACGGGCCCGTCGGGGGAGGAGGCGAGGCGGCGCACGCCCCTGCCCCCCGCCCGCTCCCCCCGTGCTCCCGTCACCCCGCCATTGTCCCTGCGTACGCCCCCTCCGGCGTCCCTCCCGCCCTGGACGATCGCGTCCCCCACACGAGCTACCCCGCCGCCCGCAAGACTCCTCCCCCGCGTGACGACCGGCCCCCCGCCCGGTTCGTAGCCTCCTCACCATGGCAGCGTCAGAAGCAACCATCGAGGTCCGGGAGTTGCGCAAGCGCTTCGGACCCGTCGCCGCCGTGGACGGCCTGTCGTTCACGGTCGTGCCCGGTCAGGTCACCGGGTTCGTCGGCCCCAACGGGGCCGGGAAGTCCACCACCATGCGCATCGTCCTGGGCCTCGACGCCCCGAACGCGGGCAGCGCGCTGGTCGGCGGCCGCCCGTACGCGGCGCTGCGCCGCCCGCTGCAGCACGTCGGCGCCGCGCTGGACGCGGCGGCCGTACACCCCAGCCGGCGCGGGCGCGACCACCTGCTGTGGCTGGCGCACTCGCACGGACTGCCGCCGCGGCGCGTCGACGAGTTGCTGGAGCAGGTGGGTCTGGCGTCGGCGGGGCGGCGGCGGGCCGGCGGCTACTCGCTGGGGATGCGCCAGCGCCTCGGCATCGCCGCCGCGCTCCTCGGCGACCCGCCGGTGCTGCTCTTCGACGAGCCGGTCAACGGCCTTGATCCGGAGGGCATCCGCTGGATACGCGGCTTCCTGCGCAAGCTGGCGGCGGAGGGCCGGGCGGTGCTCGTCTCCAGCCATCTGATGAGCGAACTTCAGGACACCGCCGACCATCTCGTGGTCATCGGCCGCGGCCGGCTCGTCGCGGACATGCCGGTGGCCGAGGTGCTGGCCGCGGCGTCCGGCAGCCGGGTCGCGCTGCGTACGGGGGCGCGGGAGCGGGCGATGACGGTGCTGGCGGCGGCGGGGGCGACGGTGGCGGCGACGGGCCGGGAGTCGCTGACGGTGTCGGGACTGCCGGCGGAGCGGGTGGCGGAGCTGCTGGGCGCGGGGGCGGTGCCGTTCTCGGAACTGGCGGCGCACCGGGCGTCGCTGGAGGAGGCGTACATGGAGCTGACGCGCGGCGAGGCGGAGTTCGCCGCCGGGCCGGAGGGGGAGGGTCCGCAGTGAGTACGGGTACGGGCGCGGGTGTGGGTTCCGGTACGGGGACGGGTGCCGATTCGGGGGTCGGCACGGGTGCCGGGGGCGGCTCGGGGGCGCGGGCGGATGCCGGGGGTGTGGCCCCGTACCGCTCGAAGCTGCCGCCCGCTCGTGCCGGCTTCTGGCAGTTGTTGCGCGCCGAGTTCACGAAACTGCGCAGTGTCGACCGGTGGCTGCTCACGCTGCTTGCGGGTGTGGTCGTGACGGTGCTTGTGTCGCTGGTGTCGGCGGGCGGCAGCGAGACGGCCACGGCCGACGACGGCGGCGGCTCCGGTACGGAAGCGGCGGCGGCCCGGGTCGCGGACTCGTTCCGCTTCGTGCACCGGCCGCTGGCCGGTGACGGCAGCGTGACCGCGCGGGTGACGGACCTGACGCTGGGCGAGGGCACGGACGCGCCCTGGGCGAAGGCCGGTGTGATCGTGAAGGCGGGTACGGAGCCGGGGAGTCCGTATGTGGCCCTGATGCGCACGGCCGGGCACGGGGTGCGGCTGCAGTACGGGTTCGAGCACGACGTCGCCGGCCGTGCCGTGGCCGGGGACGCCCCGGTCTGGCTGCGGCTGGTGCGCGAGGGCGACCGGCTGACCGGCTACGAGTCCGCCGATGGCGAACGCTGGCGCGAGGTCGGCAGCGTGGCCGCCGCCGGGCTGCCGGACACGGCGCGGGCGGGGCTGTTCGTGGCGGCGCCGGAGACGGTGCGGGTGGAGCGGTCGTTCGGGTCGCTGAGCATCGGGGCGGGGCCGAGCGCGGCGACGGGGGTGTTCGACAACGTACGCCTCGAAGGCGGCGGTTCGGCCGGTTCGGCCGGTTCGGACCGTTCGGCAGGCTCGGCCGGCTCGGACGGCGGCGCGGGCGGCGGGGATGCGCGTACGGACTGGCGGGACGAGGCCGTGGGGCCGGCGTCCGGTCCGGCGGCGGCGAACGGCCCGGCCGGCGGCACCGAGCGCGCCGGCGGCACCTTCACCGTCACCGGCTCCGGCGACATCGGCCCGCTCCCGCCCGCCGGGGACCTGACGTGGATGAGCCTGGCGGGGGCGCAGGTCGGGCTGATCGCCTTCGCGGCGCTGGGCGTGCTGTTCATCACCGCCGAGTACAAGCGGGGCATGATCCGTACGACGTTCACCGCCGGGCCGCGCCGCGGGCGGGTGCTGGCGGCGAAGGGCACGGTGCTGGCGGCGGTGGCGTTCGCGGCGGGGCTGGCGAGCGCGGTGGTGTCGTTCCTGGTGGGGCAGCGGGCGTTGCGGGCGGGCGGGCACCGGCCGCCGCAGTTCCCGGAGGTGTCGCTGACCGACGGGCCCGCGCTGCGGGCGGTGGTGGGCACGGGGCTGCTGCTGGCGCTGGTGGCGCTGTTCGCGCTGGGGCTCGGGGCGCTGCTGCGGCACACGGCGGCGGCGGTGACGATCGTGGTGGTGCTGTTCGTGCTGCCGCTGGTGCTGGGCGGGGGACTGCCGCTGGGGGCGGTGGAGTGGCTGTTCCGGGTGACGCCGGTGGCGGGGTTCGGGGTGCAGAGCACGACGCCGCGGTACGCGCAGGTGGAGACGGTGTGCCTGCCGGAGGACGGGTGCATGCCGCAGGGGCCGTGGGCGGGGCTCGCGGTGCTGGCGGTGTGGGCGGCGGTGGCGCTGGCGCTGGCGGCGTGGCGGCTGCGGCGGCGCGATGCGTGACGGCGACCCGGGGCAGCGGGGGCGGTGGCATGTGCCCGGGGCCCGGGTGGCGTTCGGGGGCGTACGGGACGCGGGGTACGCGGCGCGGGCGGAGTGGACCAAGCTGCGTACCGTCTCCAGCACCTGGTGGCTCCTCCTCGCCGTCGCCGCCGTCACCGCGGCGGTCGGGGCGGGCGCGGTCAGCGGGCTGTCGACGGCGCACTGTCCGCCGGCGGGCTGCCGCGAGGACGTCGTCAAGACCAGCCTGGTGGGCGTGTGGGCCGGGCAGGCGGCGGTGGCGGTGCTCGCGTCGCTGGCGTTCACGGCGGAGTACGGCACGGGCACGATCCGTACGACGCTGACCGCCGTCCCCGGCCGGCTGCGGGTACTCGCGGCGAAGTCCGCGGTGGTCGGTGCCGCGGTGCTGGTCGCGGGCGGCGCGGGGGTGCTGGGCGCGCTGCTCGCGGGGCGGGCGCTGGTGCCGGCGGGCTTCACCGCGTACGACCTGGGGGCGGGGCCGGTGCTGCGGGCCGGCTTCGGGACGGCGCTGTACCTGGTGCTGGTCGCGCTGCTGGCACTGGGCCTGGGCGCGGCGCTGCGCGACACGGCGGGTGCGGTCGCGGCGTGCCTGGGGGTGCTGTACGCGTCGCCGCTGGTCGCGGGGATGCTGTCGGATCCGGAGTGGGCCGAGCGGTTCCAGCGCTACGGGCCGGCGTCGGCGGGTCTCGCGGTGCAGTCGACGGTGGACACGGGGGAGTTGCCCATCGGGCCGTGGGCGGGGCTCGGCGTAATGGCGGCGTGGTCGGCGGTGGCGCTGGCACTGGGCGCGGCGGTGCTGCACCGCCGGGACGCATGAGCCGGGTCCACCCCCCGCACGCTGCCAACCCCGCCCGCGTGCCCGGCGCCTACGAGACCCGCCGACCCGGGTCCGAGCACAGGGTCCGGCCGTACGAGCCTGGCGGGCCTGTCGTACGCGCCCGCCGGACTGCCCGCACGAGCCCTTGGGCCCGGCCGATCCGGCCGGCGACGGCTTGTACGAACCAGGCCGTCACCCCCGCACTCCTTCCAGGAACCCCCTCACCGCCTCCCCGAACTCCGCGGGCGCCTCCGACCACGGCAGGTGTCCCGCCCCGGCCAGCACTACCCGCTCCACCCGCGGCAACGCCGCCACCAGCGAATCCACCGCCGTCCGCGGCCGGATGTCCGACTCCCCGTCCACGACCAGCACCGGCACCTCCAACTCCGCACAGGCCCCGCGCAGTCCGGCCGACCCCAGCTCCTTCCCCTCCTCGGCGACCAGCGCCGCGTTCGCCTCGGCGTTCACCCCGAGGAAGGGCGCCGCCATCCGCTCCGCCTCCGCCACCGCCCGCGGACCCGCCGGCGGTACGAAGTCCGCCGACCACTGCAGCACGCACGCCTGGCGCTCCGCCGCCGTACCCCGGCCGCCGCCCCGCGCCGCCCGCGCCCACAACTCCCGCAGCACCGGCCCCTGCGCACTGAGCGCGGCGTCGAAGTTCCCGAGGAACCCGGGGCGCCAGGTCTCCTGCGGGTCGATGCCGGTGCCCGACACGTAGACGAGCCCGCTCACCCGCTCCGGGTGCGCCAGCGCGTACCGCAGGGCGAGGCTCGCGCCCCACGAGTGCCCGAGGAACACGGGCCGCGCCAGCCCGAAGTGCGCTCGCACGGCGTCGAGATCGGCGATCGCACGCGCCATCGTGAACGGCCCGTCCCGGCCCTCCGACCGCCCGCACCCGCGCTGGTCCCACCGGTACGAGGCCGCCGCCCCGGCCAGCAGCTCCGCTACGTCCCCGAGGGTGTCCCACAGCCCCGGCCCGCCGTGGCAGAGCACCACCGGCACCGCGCCGTCCCCCTGCCGCACGGCCCACAGCCGCGCCCCGTCCCCGGCGGCCACGACCCTGCCGCCCGTCCGTTCCGTGCTCTCACCACCCATCTCCGCACGCTATCCCCGCCGTTACTCCCGCCCGCTACTTCCCCCGCAGTGCCCGGCCCAGCAGTCGCACCCCCTCGGTCACGGCGTCGGGGTGGCTCGCCGCGTAGCCGAGGACGAGGCCGGGCGGGCCGGGCCGGAGGCGGTGCCAGGACAGGGGCTGCACCTTGACGCCGCAACTGAGCGCCGCCGCCGCCAACTCCGTATCGGTCACCCCCGCCAACCCCGCATCGGCCATCCCCGTCACCCCCGTCACCCCCGCCGACCCCGCCGACCCCGCATCGGCCGCCGCCTCCCCGCCCGGCCCGCGCCCGCCGTCCAGCCCGCGTCGCCCACCCGTCCCACGCCCCCCGTACGAACCGGAGCCGCCCGCCCCGTCGAACGTCACCGTCAGATGCAGCCCCGCCGCCGCCCCGTGGACCACCGCGCCCGGCAGGTGCTCCGCGATCGCCGCGATCATCGCGTCCCGCCGCCGCCGGTGCCGACCGCGGAGCAGCCGCAGGTGCCGCTCCAGCTCCCCCGACTCCATCAGCCGCGCCAGCACGAGCTGCGGCAGCACCGCGTTGCCCAGGTCGGTGAAGCGCTTGGCGTTCACCAGCGCGTCCCGGTACCCCGGCGGCGGCACCACCCAGCCCACCCGCAGCGCCGGCGCCAGCAGCTTCGAGACGCTGCCCATATAGCAGACGCGCTCCGCGAGCATCGCCCGCAGCGCGGGCACCGGCGGCCGGTCGTAGCGGTGCTCGGCGTCGTAGTCGTCCTCCAGCACGAGCCCGCCGCCGTCCTCCGCCCAGCGCAGCAGCTCGCGGCGCCGCTCGCCGCTGAGCACCGCCCCGGTCGGGAACTGGTGCGCCGGGGTGAGCAGCACCGCACGCGCGCCGCCGGCGCGCAGCGCGTCGACACGTATGCCGTCGGCGTCGACCGGCACCGGGAGGATGTCCAGCCCGCCGTTCTCCAGATGCTGGCGCGTGCCGAGCGAACCGGGGTCCTCCACCGCCACCGCCCCCATTCCGTCGGCGCGCAGCACCGGGTGCAGCAGGGTGAGCGCCTGGGCGGTGCCGGCGACGACGACGATGTCGTCGGGGTCGGCGCGGATGCCGCGGTTCCGGGCGAGCCAGCCGGAGACCGCCCGGCGCAGCGCGGGAGCGCCGTGCGGGTCGCCGTAGCCCAGGTCGGCGGCGGACAGCTCGGCGAGCACGGCCCGCTCCGCGCGCAGCCACGCGGCGCGCGGGAAGGCGGCGAGGTCCGGCAGCCCGGGGGTGAGGTCGATCGACGCCGGGGCGGCACGGAGGATCTCGAACGCCTCGGGCCCGGGCGCCGCGGGAAAGAACACGGCCGGCTGCTCCGGCCCGGCCGCCCGCGGCCCGGGACCCGCGTCCACCGGGGCCGCGACCACCACCGTGCCCCCGCGCCGCCGCCCCTCGACGTGCCCGTCCTCCGTCAGCCGCCGGTACGCCTCCGTGACCACCCCGCGCGACACCCGCAGCTCCGCCGCCAGCACCCGCGTCGGCGGCAGCCGGCCGCCCACCGCCAGCCGGCCGTCCGCGATCGCCTCCCGCAGCCGCCACGCCAGCCAGTCCGCCATCCCGCCCGCCGGTGCGTCCCCGACATCGAGCTGCAGGAAATCCGACCCGTACGCTTTGGACCTCTCGGAGGCCGTCTTCTCCACCCCGTTCATGGAGCCATCGTGGCACGGCCCACTGACAACGACCCTCCGAAGCCCGTTGCCCCAGCCCGGACCGGGTTCCTCCGCCGGCGCCCCGCCGTACGCACCGCGTGGCCCCACCCCGCGCCTCACTCCCCGAACACGAACTCCGGCTCCGCCGCCGTCAGCAGCGCCGCCTTCGGTGCCACGCCCCACAGCCGCTCCAGCTCCCCCTGGACCGCCGCCGTCAGCTCCGCCACATCCGCCGCGGCCGTCTCGTGCATGGCCTCCGCCACCACCAGTACCCGGCGCGTCGCCTCGCCGACCGCCGAATACCCGCTCTGCCGGTTCGTCCAGCGCCGCGCGTGCGCCCGCCCCGCCGAGTCGGCGAACGTCACCTCCCCCGCCGCCGGATGCTCGCTCCCGCCGCCGAACGTCGTGTACGTCTCGTCGCCCCGCGCCCGGCGCACCTCCAGCCACGGCTCCGCGATCCGGTCGACGTCCAGCACCGCGACGGGGATCGCATACGCCACGGAGACCGCGTTGCACAGGTCCACCACCGGGTGAATGCGCGGCAGCGACCCCTCCCGCCGCAGCCGCCGCAGCAGCGACTCCGACGCGCACCGGTACTGCGTCGGCCGCAGCCCCAGCCGCGTGTACGTCCGCCGCCAGGCCCGTACCTCGGGGAACTCCCCCTCCGTGCCCGCCGCCAGCCGCTCCCGCGCGACGTCCGTGTACGCCCCGACGCGCGCCTCCAGCTCCGCGCCCCCGCCCGGCCCGGGACCACCGCCGCCCGGCGCGGCCCCGGGAGCACCCCCGAACTCCCCGTACAGCACCCCCGCCGCCAGCTCCGGAAACTCCGCCCGCAGCTCCTCTGCATGCCCGAACCGCATCGTCACGCCACCGCCAGCTTCGCGCCCAGCCCCACGAACGACACCGCGAACACCCGGCGGATCCCCGCCATCACCCGCGGCCGCCCCAGCACATGCCCCCGTACGGCCGCCGCGCACAGCCCGTACGCCACGAACACCGCAAACGTCAATCCCATGAACACCGCGCTCAGCCGCAGCATCGCCGCCACCGACCCCTCCTGGCCCGCCGGCACGAACTGCGGCAGGAACGCCACGAAGAACATCGTCAGCTTCGGGTTGAGCACGTTGAGCAGCACGCCCGAGACGATCACCCGCCCCACCGGCTGCGGCCCGGCCGCCGCGGCGTCCTCGACGACCAGGGCCTCCTTGTCGCGCAGCGTCGACCACGCCATGTACAGCAGGTACGCGACGCCCAGGTACTTCACCACCTCGAACGCCACCGCGCTGGCATGCAGCAGCGCCGCCAGCCCGGTGACCGTCGCGACGACGTGCGGGACGGTACCGAGCGTGCAGGCGAACGCGGCGACCACGCTCGCCCGCCGGCCGTGGGACAGCCCGGCGGCGAGGGTGTACACCACGCCGGTGCCCGGCGTGACGACCACGACGAGCGTGGTCAGCAGGAAGGCGATGCTCACGGAGGGCCTCCGGCGGTGCGATTCGGCTACGGCGGAACGCCACCCAGCCTCACCCACCGATGGCCTGCCGGGCAGAGCCAAAGAGGACCGAGATCACGAGTCCATAATGACGGCCCCTTCAGCGTCCACCCCCGCCGCCACCATGTCCGCGAACGCCCGCGCCAGCGGCGACAGCGCCGCCCACCGCCGTACCGCCCACCCCGCCCACAGCGGCGGCAGCTCCGGTACGGGCACCAGCCGCACCCCCGGATGCCGCCCGTCCCGCCACCCCGGCAGCTCCGGTACGACGGCGTAGCCGAGCCCCAGCTCCGCCAGCAGGATCGCCGTGTCCCAGTCCGCGACCGACGTGTCGAACGCCGGCAGCCGCACCCCCGACTCCGCGAACCACGCCTCCAGATGCGCCCGCGAACTCGAGTTCCCCGGCAGCCCGATGAGCCGCACCGCCGCCAGGTCCGCCGCCCCCACCGCCGACCGCTCCGCCAGCGGATCCCCTTCCCGTACGGCCAGCACCCACCGCAGCTCCGCCGCGCGCCGCAGCTCCACGCCCCGTACCGGCGCGGCGATCGTGATCCACGCCAGGTCGGCGCCGCCCGCGGCCAGCGCGGCGACGCAGCCGCGGCTGGAGTTCTCCGTCTGGAACTCCAGGCTGACCTGCGGATACCGCTCGCGGAACGCGACGACCGCCGCCGACATGAAGTGCCGTACGGTCGTCGCCCCCGTCGTCACCCGCACCGAGCCGCCGTCCCCGCGCGCCAGGTCGCGCAGCCGCCGCAGCGCGTGGTCCACGCCGCCGATGCCCTCGGCGGCGGCGCCGCGCAGCAGCTCCCCGGCGTGCGTGGGCACCACGCCGCGCGGATGCCGCTCCATGAGGCTCAGGCCGACCTCCCGCTCCAGCCGCTTGACGTGCTGGCTGACGGCCGACTGCGTACAGCCCAGCTCCCGCGCCACCGCGCTCAGGCTCCCCGCCCGGCACACGGCGACGAACACCCGCAGGTCGTCCAGAGTCATGCGCGTCAAGCTAACCCTTGGGGACGTGCAAGAACACCCGAGGATTGACTTGGAGGTGCCGCCGCGCCCACGATGACCACGATCTTCGCTGTACGCACCATGCAGAACGGGGACCGCCCCGCACCCGCCGGGACCGCCCCGCCGGAACCGGCCCAACGGAACGAGGACGCCGCCGTGGAACCGCTCGAAGCCGCCGCGCTCGCCGGCGCCGGACTCGTCGCCGGCGGCATGAACGCGGTCGTCGGCTCCGGCACCCTGATCACCTTCCCCACGCTCCTCGCCCTCGGCTACCCGCCGGTCCTCGCGAACGTCTCCAACACCGTCGGCCTCGTCCCCGGCGTCGCCGGCGCCGTCTACGGCTACCGCCGCGAGCTGCGCGGCCAGCGCCGCCGCATACTGCGCTTCGGCACCGCCTCCCTCGTCGGGGGCCTAGCCGGCGCGCTGCTGCTCCTGCAACTGCCCGCGGAAGCGTTCCAGGCCGTGGTCCCCGTGCTGATCCTGACGGCCTGCGCGCTGGTCCTCCTCCAGCCGATCCTCGCCCGCCGCCTCGCCGAGCGCAGCGAGGACGACGACAAGGACGGCGGCACCCCGATGTGGATCGGCGTCCTCGGTACGGGCGTCTACGGCGGCTACTTCGGGGCCGCCCAGGGCGTCATCCTCATGGGCCTGTTCGGCACCTTCGTCCGCGACGACCTGCAGCGCCTCAACGCCGTCAAGAACGTCCTCGCCGCACTCGTCAACGCGGTCGCGTCGATCGTCTTCATCATCGTCACCGACGTGGACTGGACGGCGGCCGGCATCATCGCCATCGGCTCCACGGCCGGCGGCTTCCTCGGCGCCCACCTGGGCCGCAAGCTCACCCCGACCCTGATGCGCACGATCATCGTCACCGTCGGGACCACGGCGGCGCTCATCATGATCATCCGCTGACCGCCGCGCCGCGGCCGACGGGAGGCCCTCAGGGGCGCGGCCCCCGCGGGTGCGCGCCTAGCCGAACAGCCGGTCCAGCACCGTCGCGATGCCGTCCTCGTCGTTCGACCCCGTCACCTCGTCCGCCACCGCGAGCAGCTCCGGGTGCGCCCCCGCCATCGCGACCCCGTGGCCGGCCCAGCGGAACATCGGTATGTCGTTGGGCATGTCCCCGAAGGCGATCGTCTCCGCGCCCTTGACCCCCAGGCGGCGGGCCGCGAGCGACAGGCCCGTGGCCTTGTTCAGCCCGAGGGGCAGCACCTCGACGGTGTCGGCGCCGGCCAGGACGACCTCGACGAGGCCGCCGACCGTGTCGCGGGCCGCGGCCGTCAGCGCGTCGTCGTCCAGCTCCGGGTGCTGGATGTAGAGCTTGCCGATCGGCTGGGCCCACAGCTCGGCGCGCTCCGCCACCCGGCGGACCGGCAGGTCCTCCCGGGCCACCGCGCGGAAGCCGGGGCCGAAGAGCACCTCGCCCGCGAGCCCGTCCGCGCTGGCGGCCACCGCGACCTTGCCCACCTCGGCCTCCAGCTTCGCCACCGCATCGGCGGCGAGGCGCCGGTCGAGGGTCACGGAGGTCAGCAGCCGGTGCGCGCCCGCGTCGTACACCTGCGCGCCCTGGCCGCAGACCGCCAGGCCCTCGTAGCCCAGCTCGTCCAGTATGTGCCGGGTCCAGGCCACGGCCCTGCCGGTGACGACGATGTGCGCCGCGCCCCGCGCGCACGCCGCGTCGATCGCCGCGCGCGTGCGCGGCGAGACCGTCTCGTCGCTGCGCAGCAGCGTGCCGTCGAGGTCGGTCGCGATGAGCCGGTACGGAAGCGCGCCGCTCATGCCGCCCGGCCCCCGCCGCACGCCCGTGCCGTACGCGCCCCGCCGCCCGGTGCCTGTGTCCTGCGCACCCCGCCCCCGCCGCTCATTTCGCGACCGGCTCCAGCAGCTCGCGCCCGCCCAGGTACGGCCGCAGCACCTCCGGCACCGCCACCGAGCCGTCCGGCTGCTGGTGGGTCTCCAGGATCGCCACGATCGTGCGCGGCACCGCGCACAGCGTCCCGTTCAGCGTCGCCAGCGGGCGGGCCGCCTTCTTCTGGCCCTGGCCGTCGCGCATCCGTACCGACAGCCGCCGCGCCTGGAACTCCCCGCAGTTCGACGTCGACGTCAGCTCCCGGTACTTGCCCTGCGTCGGGATCCACGCCTCGCAGTCGTACTTCCGCGCCGCCGACGCGCCCAGGTCGCCCGAGGCCACGTCGATCACCCGGTACGCCAGGCCGAGCGCCGACAGCCACTGCTTCTCCCAGTCCAGCAGCCGCGCGTGCTCCGCCTCCGCGTCCTCCGGGGCCACGTACGAGAACATCTCGACCTTGTCGAACTGGTGCACCCGGATGATGCCGCGGGTGTCCTTGCCGTGCGAGCCCGCCTCGCGGCGGAAGCAGGGCGAGAACCCCGCGTAGCGCAGGGGCAGCCGGTCGGCCTCGATGATCTCGTCCATGTGGTACGCCGCGAGCGTGACCTCCGAGGTGCCGACGAGGTAGAAGTCGTCGCGCTCCAGGTAGTACACGTCCTCGGCGGCCTGGCCGAGGAAGCCCGTGCCCTCCATGGCGCGCGGCTTGACCAGCGCGGGCGTGAGCATCGGGGTGAAGCCGGCGGCGGTGGCCTGGGCGATGGCCGCATTGACCAGCGCCAGCTCCAGCAGGGCGCCGACGCCCGTCAGGTAGTAGAACCGCGAGCCGGAGACCTTCGCGGCGCGCTCGGTGTCGATGGCGCCGAGGATGCGACCCAGCTCCAGGTGGTCGCGCGGCTCGAAGCCCTCGGCGGCGAAGTCGCGCGGGGTGCCGACGGTCTCCAGCAGCGTGAAGTCGTCCTCGCCGCCCACGGGCACCTCGGGATGCACCACGTTCGCCAGGCGCAGCAGCAGGGCCTGCGTCTCGGCGGCGGCCTCGTCCTGCGCGGCGTCGGCGGCCTTGACGGCGGCGGACAGCTCGCCGGTGCGCCGCAGCAGCTCCTGCTTCTCCTCGCCCTGCGCGCGCGGGATCAGCTTGCCGAGCTGCTTCTGCTCGGCCCGCAGCTCGTCGAAGCGCGAGCTGGACGACCTGCGCCGCTCGTCGGCGGAGAGCAGCGCGTCGACGAGGCCGACGTCCTCTCCACGGGCGCGCTGCGACGCACGCACTCGGTCGGGGTCCTCACGGAGCAGGCGAAGGTCAATCACGCGAGCCAGGTTACCGGGGTACGCGGACCGGCTCGACGCCGATTTCCACCCCTGTGGATTTCTCGGCGCTTTGCTGTGAATAGCCGGTTTCGCGGAGCACGCTTCCCGCCGTGTGGAGAAAAGGTGCGGGATGGTGCAATCAGGACATAAAGTCGACGTACGTCCGCGGTGCGCACGGCAGTTGGGGAATCCTTTTCCACAGGTGGCCGCGGATCCCCAAAGTTATCCACAGGCGGGGGAGGCGGCCTGTGGAAGTCGGGGAAGATCGTTCCGCCGGCCCGGTGCTGGCGCAGGAATTCCCCGATACGCCCCCGGCTACACACCCTTTGGAGCGGAATTGCCTACCGCCTTAGAGTGGATCAAGGGAATTGCCGTGACGAGTAACCATCTGAGCAGTTGGACGCCGGAAATCAGTCACTAGACAGATTTGTCGACATTGCCCGTTCGGGCTGCGGAGTTATACACAGCCGACGCGGACAGCCTGTGGATAACTCTGCGAACTGTGCACAGACCCCAGGTCAGGCCCGGCCGTCCAGACACCGCGTCAGCCAGTCCGACGCCTCCACGAAGGCCGTGTCCGACGTCCCCGCCCGCAGCGGCTGCACGTCCGCCGGTGCCAGCCCCGCGCGGGGGTACGAACCGAGGAACCGCACCCGCGGGCAGACCCGCTTCAGCCCCATCATCGCCTCGCCCACCCGGCGGTCGGTGATGTGCCCCTCGCAGTCGACCGAGAAGCAGTACCGCCCGATGCCCTCGCCCGTCGGCCGCGACTCGATGCGCAGCAGGTTGACGCCGCGCACCGCGTACTCCTGGAGCAGCTCCATCAGCGCGCCCGGGTGGTCGTCGCCGAGCCAGATCACGACCGAGGTCTTGTCCGCGCCCGTCGGCGCCGCCGGCCGCGCCGGGCGGCCGACGAGGACGAACCGGGTCTCCGCGTTCTCCGCGTCGTGGATGTCGGAGACCAGCGGCTCCAGCCCGTACACCGACGCCGCGAACTCGCCCGCGAACGCCCCGTCCACCCGGCCCTCCTGCACCTGGCGCGCGCCGTCCGCGTTCGACGCCGACGACTCCCACACCGCGTCCGGCAGATGCCCCGCCAGCCAGCGCCGCACCTGCGGCTGCGCCACCGGGTGCCCGGTGACGGTCTTGATGTCCGCCAGCTTCGTCCCCGGCCGCACCAGCAGCGCGAACGCGATCGGCAGCAGCACCTCGCGGTAGATCATCAGCGGCTCGCCGAGCGCCAGCTCGTCGAGCGTGGCGGTCACGCCGCCCTCCACGGAGTTCTCGATCGGCACCAGCGCGCCCGCGGCACCCCCGCTGCGCACCGAGTCCAGCACCGCCGGCACCGAGACCATCGGCACCAGCTCGCGCGTCGCCGCCTCCGGGAGGGTGCGCAGCGCGGCCTCGGTGAAGGTGCCCTCGGGGCCGAGATAGGTGAAGCGGCTGGCGGACATGGGGGCGGCTCCTCGTGGGCGGTCGGCGAGACGGCCACGATACCCACGGCCACGGTGCGGGGGGTGCCGGTCCGGGGAACGGACGATCATGGACCGGCCCCGGTACGGGAGCCCGGCGCCCGTCCCGACGAAGGGGGGCGGGCCCCGCTCCGTACGGGCGGGGCGGCCCTGTCCCGTACGAAGGGGGGCTGCCCCAGCCGTACGCACCCGACCGCCTGCGCTCAGCCCTCCAGCAGCCGCTGTCCCACGTACTCGCCCTCCGCCGCCCCGCCCGGCACCGCGAACAGCCCGCTCGCCTCGTGCCGCAGGAAGCGCGAAAGCCCGTCGCCCCGGTCCAGCTTGCGCTGCACCGGCACGAACCCCTTCAGCGGATCCGCCTGCCAGGCGACGAACAGCAGCCCGGCATCGGGCACCGGTCCGTCCCTGGTGTCCAGATAGCCGTCGTGGTACGAGAACGAGCGGCGCAGCATCGTCGCCCCGCCGTTCGACTCCGGCGCCGCCACCCGTACATGCGCGTCCCCCGCGATGGCAAGGGAGCCGTCCGCGAGTTGCTTGTTCATGTCCACCGGCGTCGTCTCTTCCCCGCCCGACAGCGGGGCACCGTCCGACCTGCGGCGCCCGATGACGCGCTCCTGCCGCTCCGGCGACAGGTGGTCCCAGGTGTCGAGCAGCATCCGGATCCGGCGGAACACGGCGTACGAGCCGCCCGCCAGCCACTCCTGCGCGCCGCCGGCGGACGCGGGCACGAAGACGTGCTTGCCGAAGTCCGGGTCCTCGGGCTTCGGGTTGTTGGTGCCGTCGACCTGCCCCATCAGGTTGCGTGCCGTACGGGGCCTGTCGGTGGCGCCCGGGGTGCGGTTGAAGCCGCTCATCTGCCAGCGCAGCACCGCCGCGTCGCCCGCCCGGCGCTGGAGCGTGCGCAGCGCGTCGAACGCCACCAGCGCGTCGTCCGCGCCGATCTGCAGCCACAGGTCGCCGTCGCTGCGCCGCGCGTCCAGCGCGTCGGCGGAGAACGGCGGCAGCGGGGCGAGCCCGTCCGGGCGCCGGGCGGCCAGTCCCGTGCGGTCGAAGAACGTGCGCCCGAAGCCGAACGTCACGGTGAGCGCCGCGGGCCCGGCGTCGAGCGCGCTGCCGGTGCCGGCCGCCGCTCCCTTGCCCTCGCTCAGCTCTCGGGCCGTCGCCGACCACCGCTTGAGCAGCGCGGCGGCCTCCTTGCGCCCCGCGCCCGGGGCCAGGTCGAAGGCGGCGAAGTGGCCCGCGGCCTGCAGCGGGGTGGTGATGCCCGCCTGGTGCGTGCCGTGGAACGGCACCCCCGTCGCGCCGATCGACGTCAGCGGTGTGGGGGGCGCGTCCCGCAGCGCCTCGGCGGCGGCCGCGCCGGAGGCGCCGCCGGCGAGGAGCCCCGCCGCCCCGGCGGCCCCCGCCGCGCCGACGAGGCGGCGGCGGGAGACCGGGTGCCGGGGGGCTGCTGCCGTCTCTGTCTCCGGTGCGGTACGGGCGGAACGTGTCGAACTCACGGGATCGTCAACTTCTTCTCTTCTGTCACCTGGTCGATGGGCGAGGTGCGCACGGTCATCCGGAGGGTCCACTCCCCGGGCATCGGGAGCTGCACGCCGGTGGCGGCCCAGTGCCCGTTCTCGACGGGGGTGGGCGTGACGTCGAGCGGGCCGACGTTCTTCTCCTCCAGGGTGAAGGAGAGCCGTACCTCGGGGACGTTGAGGAGCTGGTTGTTGGCGTCCGTGAGGTAGATGTGCAGTTGGTTGTCGCCGGTACGCCCCGGGTCCACGGTGATCTCCGCGGTCCCGGCGCCGCCCTGGCCGCCCGTGTCGTACGGGATCTTCACCTTGACCGGCCCGGCCGGCTGCCGCTGCGCGGACTCGGCCGCGGCCTGCTCGGTCTCGGCCCTGCCGGGCTGGGTCCCCGTCAGGAGCGTCACGACGGAGAGCAGTACGACGGCGAGAACGGTCTCGACAAGGACCGACTGGCGCAGGCCCCGGCGCACGGGGTCGGAGTCGCGCTCCTTGCGCGCGCGGGTCGCGTCGACGGCGGCCCGCTGACGGGCGAGCTGCTCGGCACGGCCGGGGTCGTCGCCGGCGCGGGGCTCGGCCCCGCCGCCGGACTCGGCGTCCTCGTCGGGCCCGTCGTCGGAGGGGTCGTCGCCGGAGGGGTCGTCGTCCGGTATGGAGCCGGAGCCGGAACCCGCACCGGAGCCCTGCGCCGGCACCGTCACGCCGTCCGGAGCGCCGCCGGAGGCGGCCGCCGCCGTGCCGGTACTGCCCGTACCGCCCGCGTCCGCGGTGGCGCCGGCGTGCACGAGCTGCGCCTCCGCCGGCTCGCCCGCCTCTTCCGCGCGCGCCGCGAGGCCCGAACCGGCCAGCCGCTGCGTCCAGCGCCGCGACGTCCAGCCCGCGGTGATCAGCACCGCGACCAGCCCCAGCTTCACCAGCAGCAACTGCCCGTACGACGTGTCCGTCAGCGCGCCCCAGCTCCCCAGCCCGCGCCACGCCTGGTAGAGCCCCGTCGCGGCGAGCACCGACACCGACGTCAGCGCCAGCCGCGAGAAGCGGCGTATGACGTACGACGGGACCCGCGGCCCGAGCCGCAGGCTCAGCGCCAGCGAGGTGAGGCCGCCGAGCCAGACGGCGACGGCCAGCAGGTGCAGCATCGTCATCGGCACGGCCAGCCACGGCTGGATGCCGGTGGAGGCGTGCTCGGCCATGCCCCACGTCGCGGCGAGGCCGACGGCGACCACGCCGCCGCCGAGCCCGAGGCCGATGGCCAGGTCGCGGCTGCGCGCGGCGTCGTCCCCCGCGGCCGCGGACCGCGCGGCAGACGAGTCGGCGGGCTCGGCCGGCTCGGTGGCCGGCTCGGCGGCGTCCGGGCCCGTACCCGCACCGGTCCCCGCGCCCGCTTCCGCCTCCGCCTCCGCGCCCTTCGCGTCCGGCGCGGTCTCCCGCCCGTACACCCCGAACAGCACCGCCAGCACCACCGCCGCCGCGCCCAGCAGCAGCAGCCGCGACAGCAGCGCGGTGCCCGGCCGGGTCTCCAGCACGTCGCGCAGCGAGTCGAGCCCGAAGTCCGCGCCCGTGTACGGCCCGCGCAGCAGCAGCAGCGCCACGGTGGCGGCGAACAGCAGCGCCCAGCCGCCGGTCGCCACCCGGCGCACGACCCGGTTGCGCCCGCCGCACACGCCCGCGAACACGGCGCCGCCGACGAGCAGCACGAAGCCCGCGTACGCCACGTAGCGCCCGGTGTCGTACAGCGCCTTGGCGCTGCCGTTGTCCTCGCCCGCCTCGGACACCGCCACCGTCGTCTTCGACGGCTTGCCCACGGAGAACGTGAAGGCGCCGGAGATCGGGTGGCTGTCGGCGGACACGGTCTTCCAGACCACGGTGAACGTGCCGTCCGGCAGCCCGGGGCGCAGCGCGGTCGTCGCCGTCTTGGCGTTGCCGTCGACGTGGGCGGCACCGCCCTTGGTGACGTCGTTGCCGTCGGGGTCGAGGACGCGGATGGCGTCGTCGGCCAACTGGACGCCCTCGGAGAAGTCGAGCGTGACGGCCTGCGGCGCCTCCTGGACGACCGAGCCCTCGGCGGGGTCGGTGCCGGTGAGCGCGGCGTGCGCGGCGGCCGGGGTGGCGCCGGGCACGAGGACGCACACCACGGCGGCGACGGCGGCGCACAACGCCCCGAGCGCACGCCTGCGATGCGCGCCCCTGCGGTGCATCGACCGCCGGCGGATCGATGCGCGAAGGGCTCGGTGGAGCTGTCCGGTTGGGGTCATGACACGCCTCTCACTCCGCGGGGCGGTACGTCGTCGGCTGCACCGGCACCTCGACCTCGATCGGCTCCGACTCGGCGAAGTGCAGCACGAAGGACACCTTCTCGCCAACCTCCGGTTTGCGATCCAGCTTCTCCAGCATCAGATGGTCGCCGCCGCGGGCGAGGGTCAGCTCGCCGCCCGCGGGCACGTCGAAGCCGTCGACGGCGCGCATCCGCTCGCCCTCGGTGGTGTGCATGGTGACGTCGTCGGCGAGGTCGGTGCTGACGGCGGTGAGCCGGTCGTCGGCCGCGCCGTCGTTGCGTACGGTCAGATAGCCGGCGGCGAGGTCCTTCATCACCGGCTGCGGTACGAAGCCGGCCTCGGCGCGCAGCCGGGGCCCGGAGCCGGGTCCGGAGCCCGGCCCCGAGCCGGAGCCGGTGCCGGAGCCGTCGCCGGACTGCCCCTTCGTCCCCGTACCGGAGTCGTCACCGGAACATGCGCCCAGGCCGAGGCCGAGGGCGAGGGACAGGGCGGCGGCAGTGACTGCTGACACCCGTCGCCCGCGGCTCACGGGTTCTGCCCCTTCACCAGCTTCGGCATGTCCTTCGCGTACTGCTCCGCCGTCACCCCGGCCAGATACAGCACGTGCGCCTTGTCGTCCTTCGGCGAGTACGCCAGCACCTCCGCGCCGTGGCTGACGGTGATGCTGCCGTCCTTCTCCTTCACCGGCTTCTCCAGGTGCACGCCGATGCTCCGCGCGGCGTCCTCGACCGCGGCGAAGTCCCCGGTCAGGCCGATGAAGTCCTTGTCCTGTGCGTCGAGCCACTCGCCCATGCGCTTCGGGGTGTCGCGCTTCGGGTCGGTGCTGACCATGACGACCTGCAGCTCGTCCTGCTCGGCGCGGGGCAGCTTCTGCTTGGCGATGGCGATGTCGCTCATCGTCGTCGGGCAGACGTCGGGGCAGTTGGTGTAGCCGAAGAAGAGGAGGGTGGGCTTGCCCGCCGTCTCGGCGACGAGGTCGTACTCCTCGCCCTCCGTGTCGGTCAGGACGAGGTCCGGTTTCTCCTTGGGGGTGTCGAGGACGACACCGGGTTTGCTGCTGCCGCCGGAGATCTCCACGGCGGGTTTGGCGCTGTCGTCGCCGGAGTCGGAGCCGCAGGCGGTGAGGGTGAGGGCCGCGGCGGCGGCGAGGGCCGCGGCGGCGTAGACGGTGGTCGTACGGGTTGTGCGCATGCCGTGCTTCCTTGAGGGCTCGCGGGTGGCCCGCCCGGTGCTGCCGGCCGGGCCACCCCTTGCGTATACGTGCCGGGTGCGGGTGCCGCGCCTACTGCGCCGAGGAGGAGCCGCCCGCGCTGCCGCCGCCCGCGCCGCGGCGCCGCGACTGCACGCCGAACGCGACGCCGGCGACGCCGAGCGCGATGCCGACGATGCCCAGCGTGCGGGCCATGGTGTCGGAGGAGCCGTCGTCGTCGGCGGCGCTGTCGCCGGTGCCCTCGCCCTCGTCCTCGGCGGCGGCCTGTTCGGCGTCGTCGCCGTTCCCGGCGTCGTCGTCGGAGTCGCCCCCTCCGCCGTGGCCGCCGTCCTCCGCGGGCGTCAGGGCCAGCACGGGCGCCGGGCTCTCCGGCTCCTCGCCGCCCTCCTCCGGGACCTCGATCCAGCGGACGACCTCGTCGTTGTCGTACGTCTGGACCGCCTTGAACACCAACTGGTCGGCGTCCTCGGGCAGCGCGCCCATGGAGACCGGGAACCGCTGGAACGTCCCCGGCTCGACCTTCCCGCCGGACCACGTGACCTTGCTGACCGCCTCGGTGATCTTCTCGCCGTGCGACTCGATCGGGGTGTCGAGCTTGGCCTGCTCCACCTTCACGTCCCAGCCGGGCACGGGCTCCGGCATGACGGACGTCAGCGGGTGGTCGGTCGGCAGGGTGACCTCCAGCTTGATCGTGGAGGCGTCGTCGCGCTCGTTGGGCACCTTGAAGTTGACGGTGGCGTACCCGCCCTGCTCCGCCTCGCCGGGGTCGATGCTGACGTGCGCGGCGGCCGGCCCGGCGAGGAACAGGACGGCACCGGCGGCGACGGCCGTGCTGACGGACATTCGCCGCATACGGGATGACTTCATGACTGACACACTCCGGTGGGTGTGGATGGATTGGGGGTTGGCGCGCGTGCGGCAGCGGCGCGACCACCCGCTCACCCGAAGCCTTGCGCCCGCGTTCGCCCGTGTCGTATGGGGCGTGCGGCGCGTGGGCCGTAAGCCGGAAGGGGTGCCGTCGCGTCAGGCCGCGAGGGCGAAGGCCGGGGGCCCGCGGCGTACGACGGTGTGCTGCAGTTCGCGTACGGTACGGGCGCTCCGCTCGTCGTACGCGGTCGCCGCCCCGGGGCGCACGGCCGGCCGGCCCGCGCCGTCGAACCCGGCGTCGAGGGCCCGCCGGTAGCGCACGGCGGCGCGCAGCGGGGCGAGGCCGGCGCCGGTGGCGAGGTGCAGCAGGGTCGTCAGCGCGGCGTCGCCGCGGCGCAGCAGCCACCCTGCGGTGAGGGCGGCGAGGAGGTGGCCGAGGACCATCGGCAGGGAGTACGTGGACAGGTCGAACGCGGCGCCGAGGCCGTCACCGATCCCGCCGCCGTGCGCGGCGTGGGCGGCGCCCGTACCGGCGCCGGCGTCCGGGTCGAGCCCGGCGTTGGTGACGATCTCCCGGGCGCGGCCCTCGGTGAGGTCCATCGCGGCGTCGTTGCACAGCAGCCGCCGGGCGAGGTCGACGGCGGTGCTGCCGCCCTCGCCACCGGAGCCGCCCGCGTGCGCACCGCCGTGGCCTCCCGCCGCGACGGCGCCGACGGCGCAGTGCTGACCGAGCCCGAAGACCCCGTGCAGCCCGATCTGCCCCACCGCCAGCAGCCCCGCGATCCCGGGCAGCGACCGCTCCCGCCCGGCCAGTGGCACGGCCACCGCGAACACCAGCGCCGCGGCGACGCCGAGCGTCCACAGCGGCACCGTCTCGTTCGAGGCCAGCACGTGCCCGCCCGCGGACAGCACGACGCAGACCGCGGTGAACACCGCGGCCCGCAGAAGGCGCAGCTCCGCACTGGCGGGAGCGTGAGAGGCAGCCATGGCGGGCGCCATCATCTCACCGCACGGCCGTACGGACCCCGCCGGGGCGCCGATCGACCGGATCCGGGCCAGTTCATCTCCCACCCCGAAAGGCGGAAGAAACCCCTCCGCCGAATGAGGGTTCTCACGCAACTCGCGTGCTTACGGTGCCGACACAAGGGTTATACGTACCGTATGTCGGGGTGGCGGCCAGGAGGCTGAACGCATGAGCATGTGGTGGTCCCTGCGACTGCGCCGGGAGGCGGCCAGCGTCCCGCTCGCCCGCCGCCTGCTGGTCGGCGCGATGGAGACGGCCGGGGTGGACCCGGACGTCGCCTTCGACCTCTCCCTCGCCCTCACCGAAGCGTGTGCCAACGCCGTCGAACACGGCGGCGCGGCCCCCGGCGAGGACTACCGCGTCACCGCCCACTTCGACGGCGACCGCTGCCACATCGAGGTCATCGACTCCGGCCCCGGCTTCGCCACCCCCACCCCACATCCCGACTCCCCCGCCACGCCCCCGCCCCTGACCGACACGGGCGCGGAGGGCGGCCGCGGCCTCTTCCTGATCGCGGAGCTGAGCGACCACGTCGACATCCGCGACCGCCCGGGCCGCGGCGCGGTGGTGAGCTTCGACAAGATCCTCAAATGGCGCGAGGACGCTCCTCTGCAGGCGGCGTGACGCCGCCGGGGCGGCCCGGGGGCTATTCGAAGGTCACCTTGCCGTGGTCGTCCGTGCGGACGGGGAGGTCGTTCCAGGTGAAGTCGAAGTCGCCGCTGCGGCATGACCACAGGACGTCCTGGCAGAAGTAGCCCGTGTCCTCGCCCGGTGGTGCGGTGAAGACGTCCGGGAGGCGGTCGCAGCGCGGGTCGCGGGGGGCCAGGGGGCCGTCGGCGTCGCTGCGGGCCACGTGGCGGGCGTACGCCGCGTAGACGGCCTGGGCGGTGTGGACGCCGGTGACGGGGGCGGTGTCGTAGCGGGGGCGGGAGTCGGGGGTGGTGCCGGTGCGCTTCACCTTCCAGGGCACCTCCACGTCCGCGTAGAAGACGGTGCAGCGGGTGGTGGCTCCGGCGCGGACGGGGAGGGCGCCGGTGCAGCGGCCCGGGCGGACGGGGCGGAGGTCGTCGGCCATGAGGAGGGTCTCGCGCTGCAGGCGGACGAGGAGCCGGTCGGTGCCGTCCGCGCCGCGGCCCGCCGCCGGTACGGCGCGCGCGGCGGCGGCCGTGGTCAGGGCGGGGGACCCGCCGCCGGGGCGGATCTCGACGGGGCGCCGCAGACCGCCGACGTCGGAGGGCTCGGGGCGGTCGTCGCAGCGGTGCGACGTCTCCGTACAGCCTGATAACAGGGTCACCACGGCTGTCACGGCTGTCACGGTGGGGGCCAGGGCGCGGCTCATTACTCCGTTCTACCTCCGGACACCCTTCTGAAAGAACGGTGCGCCCCGTTCACCCCGGCGTACGCCCCGGCGGCTCCCCCCGCGCGCCCCCGCGGATCGGCGTGGTTCCAGGCGTGTCCGGGGGTGGGTCCGCAGGGGGCGTACCATCGGCGGCTGCCCCGGCCGTGCGACCGCTTTGCCCTGAATGTACGATTCTGGCGTTGCTGTTCCCTCCTGGAAGGAACTCCGATGCCCCGTACTCGGAAAGCGACCCTCGGCGCCCTCGGCGCCACGCTTTGCGCGACCGCTCTGGTCGGTACCGCAGGAACCGCCCACGCACAGGACGACAACGGCGTCGCCAAGAAGAGCGCCACGGACATAGCCAACCGCGCCGTGTCGTCGTTCAACGACGCCAGGTCCCTGCACGTCACCACGGAGAGGACGGGGTCCGGCCTCGGCCGTACGGACGTGACCAGCCTCGACGTCAGCGCCGACCGCGACAACAACTGCGTCGGCACCGTCGGCTTCGCCGCCGACGGCGGCAGCCTGGAGGTCATCCGGCACGGCGACAAGATATGGGTCAAGGCCAACGCCGCCTGGCTGCGGAACAACCTCCCTTCCGGCCAGTCGAAGGACGTGCAGAAGCTGGAGGGCAAGTTCCTCCAGGGCACCGCCCAGGACCAGGGCCTTTCCGATCTCGCCAGGATCTGCAGCATCAACGAGTTCCGCGACACCCTCAAGGACGCCACCTCCATGGGCACCCTGAAGAAGGGCAGCGAGACGACCGCCGACGGCAAGCCCGTCATCGACGTCACCAGCAAGCACAAGGGGGTGGACATGACCCTGTCGGTCTCCACCCAGGGCAAGCCGTTCCCGGTGCGCGCGACCTCGAAGGGCGACGGCGATTCGCAGACCACGAACTTCACCTTCGACCAGCCCGTCCCGGACAAGACCCCGCCGGCCGGCGAGACGGTCCCCTGGGGCCGCTGACGCACCCCGGCAGAGCCGGTCCCGCTGCCCGTCCGCGTTCGCGTCGCCGCGATGTCAGTCCCCGGTGTGAGACTGGTGCCCATGAGCGAAGAGCGCGGGCGGGCACGGGATTTCGGCATCCCGCTGACCGGCGAGCCGGGGGAGTGGAACGCGATCACGGACGTCCCGGGCGTCCAGGTCGGGTACGTGACGCTGACCGGGGGCGACGACGTACGGACCGGGGTCACGGCACTGCTGCCGCGCGGGCGCGACGGCGTCGGCACGCCGTGCGCGGCCGGGTGGCACTCGCTCAACGGCAACGGCGAGATGACCGGCACGGCGTGGCTGGAGGAGAGCGGCTCGCTGGCGGTGCCGGTGCTCCTCACCAACACGTACGCGGTCGGGCCGGTGCACCGCGGCGTGGTCGAGTGGGTGCGTACGCACCGCAGGGACATGGCGCCGGAGTGGCTGCTGCCTGTGGTAACCGAGACGTGGGACGGATACCTGCACGACATCCACGGGGCGCACGTCACCCCGGCGCACGCGGGCGCGGCGATCGACGCGGCGGCGGGCGGGCCGGTCGCGGAGGGCGGCGTCGGGGGCGGCACGGGCATGCGGTGCTACGGGTACAAGGGCGGCTCGGGCACGGCGTCGCGCGTGGTGCGGTACGGGGCGGAGAGGTACACGGTCGGGGTCTTCGTGCAGGCCAACTTCGGGGCGCGACGGGAACTGGTGGTGGCGGGGGCGCCGCTGGGGCGGGAGCTGTCGGAGGCGGCACGCGGGGACGGGGGCGGTAGCGGTAGCGGCGGCAGTGGGGGTGCGGCCGGTACGGGCGCGGGCGGCGGGCCGGATGCCGGTACGGGGCGGGGGGACGGTTCGTACGAGAGCGGGGAGGGGCCCGGGGATCCGGAGGATCCCGTGGACTCCGTGAGCCCCGTGGACTCCGCGAGCCCCGTGGACTCCGCAAGGCCCGTGAGTCCCGCGGACTCCGTCGGCCCCGTGCGGTCCCCGAGCCCCGTGGATCCCGAGCGGCCCGTGCCGCCCGGGGCCGGGTCCGTCATCGTCGTCGTCGCGACCGACGCGCCGCTGCTGCCCGGCCAGTGCAAGGCCCTCGCCCGGCGGGTGCCGCTGGGCCTGGCCCGTACGGGCACCACCGGCAGCCACTTCTCCGGCGATCTCTTCCTCGCCTTCTCCACCGCCAACCCGGGCGCCCTCACCAGCACGTTCCCGCCCCGCCCCGCCGCGGAAGGGGACGCCGGTGAGGACGCTCCGTACGAGACGCTGCGCTTCATACCCTGGGGCCGCGTCGACCCCTTCCACACGGCCGTCGTCGAAGCAGTCGAGGAGGCCGTGCTCAACGTGCTGACCGCCGCCGAGCCGATGACCGGGCGCGACGGGCACCATGTGCCCGCGTTCCCGCTCGCGGCCCTCGCCGGGCTGCGGCAGGCGCGTACGGGCTGAGCCGGATGCCGCACCCGGCCCCCCGCGGGCCGCGGGCGGCGTGTCGGTCCGTGCCCCGCCGCCCGGGGTGCCCACGATGGGTGCGCCGAGGCGAGAGGATCCGCACCGTGGCCCTGCACCAGACCGACCGCGGCGTCGCCGGACCGTACGACGACGTCTACGCGATGCCCATCAGCGAGCACGCGCTGCCCAAGTACTTCATGCCCGAGGAGGTGTCCGACCCGCGCGCCGTCAAAGCGCTCATCCGCGACGAGCTGGCCCTCGACGGCAACGCGGCGCAGAACCTGGCGACGTTCTGCACCACCTGGGCCGAGGACGAGGTGCACAGCCTCATGGACGAGTGCATCGGCAAGAACATGGTCGACAAGGACGAGTACCCGCAGACCGCGGACATCGAGAACCGCTGCGTGCACATCCTCGCCGACCTGTGGCATTCCCCGCACGGCGAGACGACCATGGGCTGCTCGACCACCGGCTCCAGCGAGGCCGCGATGCTCGGCGGCCTGGCGCTCAAGTGGCGCTGGCGCCGGCGCCGCGAGGCCGAGGGCAAGCCCGCCGACCGGCCGAACCTGGTGTGCGGCCCCGTGCAGGTGTGCTGGGAGAAGTTCGCCCGGTACTTCGACGTCGAGCTGCGCCAGGTGCCGCTGGAGCCGGACGCCACCGGGCTGCGCCCGCACCAACTGCGCGAGTACGTCGACGAGAACACCATCGGCGTCGTCGCCATCCTCGGTGTCACCTACACGTGCGACTACGAGCCGGTCAAGGAGATCGCCGCCGAACTCGACGCGATCCAGGCCGACACGGGCCTGGACGTGCCCGTGCACGTGGACGCCGCCAGCGGCGGCTTCGTCGCCCCGTTCCTCCGCCCCGAGCTGGAGTGGGACTTCCGGGTGGAGCGGGTGGCGTCCATCAACTCCTCGGGACACAAGTACGGCATGGCGCCCCTGGGCGTCGGCTGGGCGATCTGGCGCACCGCCGATCTGCTGCCCGAGGACCTGATCTTCCGCGTCAGCTACCTCGGCGGCGACATGCCGACGTTCGCGCTGAACTTCTCCCGGCCCGGCGGCGAGGTCGTCGCGCAGTACTACAACCTGCTGCGGCTGGGCCGCGCGGGCTACCGCCGCATCTACCGCGCGGCGGCCGGCAGCGCCGAGTGGCTGGGCGAGCAGATCGCCGGCATGGGCCCGTTCACGCTGCTGTACGACGGGCGCGGCGCGCTGCCGGCGGTGTCGTGGACGCTGACGGACCCGGCGGCCGCGGGCTTCACGCTGTACGACGTGACGGAGCAACTGCGGCTGCGCGGCTGGCAGGTGCCGTCGTACCCGCTGCCGCCGCGGCGGCAGGAGACGGTCATCCAGCGGGTGCTGATCAGGCACGGGATCAGCCACGACAAGATCGAGCTGCTGGCGGCGGACGTACGCGAGGCGCTGGGCCGGCTGAAGGACGGGGCGGGGACCCCGGCGCCGCACCAGCCGGGCTTCCACCACTGAGCCGCGGGACGGGGTCACCGGCCGGCGGCAGGTACGTGTCACGGCAGGGCAAGGCAACGTACGTGTCGCGGCAGGCAGGCAGGCAGGCAGGCAGGCAGGCAGGCAGGCAGGCAGGCAGGGCAGGTGCGGGTCGGCCGAGTCGGCCCGGCCCGCCCCTCAGACCAGGCGGCGGGCGTCCGACTTGTGGATACGGGCGAACACCAGCGTCAGCACCGCCCCGCCCACCGCCCACGCCGCGAGCACCAGCAGCGGCCCCGTCACCGCCCGCCCGTCGAAGTACGCGATCGAGCGCGCCGTCCACGTCCCCGCCCCCGGGATCAGCGCAGGACCGATCTCCCGCCAGAACGGCGGCAGCAGCGGATACGGATACGCCCCGCCCGCGCTCGGGTTGCCCGCGATGACGATCACCAGCACCGTCATCCCGATGCCGAGAATGCCCAGCATCCCCTGGAACGCGAACGTCGTCGCCCCCGCCGCGGCCACCACCAGCGCCCCCAGCGCCGCAAGACCCAGCACGCTGCCCGGCAGCGCCCCCAGCACCGGACCGATCACCACCGCACCCAGCACCCCCAGCGCGATCGAATGCAGTGCCAGCACCCCCAGCCGGATCACCGCCCGCCGCTGGTCCGCCGGGCGCGACCCGTAGCTGACCGCGAGGATCGCCGCGCACAGATACCCGCCGACCGACCACCCCACCACCAGGTAGAACGACGACAGCCCCCGCGCGTCCTGCGGGTCCGCCGGCGCCACGTCCACCGTCCGTACGGACCGGCCCTCCGCCCGCTCCGCCGCCGTCACGACCTTCCGTACCGCGTCCGACAGCGACTGCCCGCCGCCGCTCGCGACCAGCAGCAGGTCCGTCGACCCCCGCGGGGCCACGACCAGCGCGCCGTCCAGCCTGCGGTCCCTGATCCGGTCCACCGCCGCCGCCCGCGACGCCGCCGCCCGCGCCGACAGCGGCGAGCCCGGCAGCCCGTTCAGCCCGTCGACCACCTTCCCCCGCACCTGCGCCGGGGCGACCACCCCGACCGGCACGTCCTTGGGCTTCGGCGCGTGGAACGCACCCGCGTACGAGGTGATGAACAGCACCCCCAACGCCAGCACCCCCAGCAACAGCACCGCCGACCGCGGCGTCACCGCATCCTTCACCTGACGCCGGAAACTCTCCCCGCCCGCCGGCCCCCCGTCCGCCGAACCGCCCCCGGGCACCCCGCCGTCAGCCGCCCCGCTGCCCCCCAGGCCGTCCCCGTCGTCCAGACGCATGCCCCCAGCCTCCGCGACACCCCCCGCCCCCGCACCGCGGATACACCCGAACGAGCCGTACCCCACTCACGGCATCACCGCCAGCACCAGATACGCCGCGAACAGCGCCAGATGCACCCCGCCCTGCTGCAACGTCGCCCGCCCGTGCGTCACCGTCAGCGTCCCCACCACCACCGTCATCGTCAGCAGCACCAACTGACTGCTCCCCAGACCCAGCTTCAGCGGCCCCTCCAGCCAGATCGACGCGATCGCCACCGTCGGGATCGTCAGCCCGATGCTCGCGATCGCCGACCCGTACGCCAGGTTCAGACTCGTCTGCACCCGGTCCCGGCCCGCCTCCCGCACCGCCGCGATCGACTCCGGCAGCAGCACCAGCAGCGCGATCGCCGCACCCACCGCGGAACGCGGCAGCCCCGCCGCGTCCAGCCCGTCCTCGATCGCGGGCGACACCCCCTTCGCCAGCCCCACCACACACACCAGCGCCAGCAGCAGCAGCCCCAGACCCCACCGCGCCGTACGCTTCGACGGCCGGTGCGCCGGGTCGTCCATGTCGTCGATCACCTCGCCGCCCGGCGTCACCGGCAGGAACTTCTCCCGGTGCCGCACCGTCTGCGTCGCCACGAAGACCCCGTACAGCGCGATCGACGCCAGCGCGGCGAACGCCAACTGCCCCGTCGCGAACACCGGGCCCGGCTCGCTCGTCGTGAACTTCGGCAGTACCAGACTCAGCCCCGCCAGCGTCGTCACCGTCGCCAACTGCGTCCCCGTACCCTCCGCGCTGAAGAACGCCTCCCCGCGGCGCAGCGCGACCAGCAGCAGACTGAGGCCCACGATCCCGTTGCACGTGATCATCACCGCGGCGAACACCGTGTCCCGGGCCAGCGCGCTCGACTTCTCGCCCCCGTCGACCATCATCGTGACGATCAGCGCCACCTCGATGACCGTCACCGCCACCGCCAGCACCAGCGCCCCGTACGGCTGCCCGATCCGCTCCGCCACCACCTCCGCGTGATGCACGGCGGCCAGCACCGCGGCGATGAGGAAGAAGGAGACGACGCCGTTCAGGACGCCCGAGAGCGGACGCTGCCACGTGAAGGCCAGCACCACGGCGGCAGCCGGCGGCACGACGACCGACCAGTGCAGGCGCCGGGAAGCCGTGCGGACGGTCATGTTCCGACACTCGCACGCGGCGCGCGCCCCTGCTCATCATGCGCGGCCGGACGGCTGTCCCGAACGCCCCGGCCCACCTCCCCGAACGCCCCGCCGTACCTCCCCGCACGCCCCGGGCATACCGCCCGTACTACGCCCCCGCCGCCGCCAGCCGGTGCTCCTGCGGACTCACCCCGTGCACCCGCTTGAACGCCGTACTCAGCGCAAACGGGCTCCCATACCCCACCCGCCGCGCCACCGCACCCACCGTCGCCTCCGGCTCCCGCAGCAGATCCGCCGCCAACGCCAGCCGCCACCCCGTCAGATACGTCATCGGCGGCTCCCCCACCAGCTCCGCGAACCGCCGCGCCAGCGCCGCCCGCGACACCCCCGCCCGCACCGCCAGCTCCGCCACCGTCCACGGATGCGCCGGATTGTTGTGCAGCAACTTCAGCGCCCGCCCCACCACCGGATCCCCCTGCGCCCGGTACCAGCCAGGCGCCCGCGCCTCCGGCCGCGCGAACCACGCCCGCAGCGCCGCCACCACCAGCAGATCCAGCAGCCGGTCCAGCACCACCCGCTGCGCGGGCCCGTTCCGCCCGATCTCCTCCTCCAGCACCGGCAGCACCGGGCAGTCGCACATGTCCTTCGTCACCACCACCAGCCGCGGCAGCGCGTCCAGCAGCCGCGCACCGATCTCGCCCGTGTTCTCGTACGACCCGATGAGCATCCGCGCCGAACCGCCGCCACCGTGCGCCCACGTCCGCACATCCGCATCCAGCTCGTCCGCCAGACTCCGCCCGTCCGGCGTCTCACAGCGCCCGCCCGCGTGGATCAGCGCCTGCGGCTCCGTCGCCGGATCGTCCGAGAAGACATACGGATCAGGGCCACGCATGATCGCGATCTCACCCTCCCCCACCCGCACCGGCTCCGCGTCGTCATACGACACCCACGCCGAACCGCTCGCCAGCGCCACGATCGACAACGGCGCCCGGTCCACCACCCGCACCGACCACGGCGGCTCCAGCAGCGCACGGATCATCAACGCGCCGTGCGCCCGCGGACTGTCCAGAAGACCGGCAATCGAATCCATACCCGCCAGCGTAGACGCTCACGTATGCCGGCGAGCCTTTCAGCCATGGAGCGTCCAGCCGCCCGCCGGTTCACTGGCCCTATGACAAACAACGACCAGAACGACATCCACCTCGTCATCGGCGGCACCGGCAAGACCGGCCGCCACGTCACCGAGACCCTCACCGCCCGCGGCCACGCCGTACGCGCCGTCTCCCGCCGAAGCGACACCCCCTTCGACTGGCACGCCCCCGACACCTGGACCCCCGCACTCCGCGGCGTCCGCACCGCCTACCTCACCTACGCCCCCGACCTCGCCGACCCCGCCGCCGCCCCCGCCATCCGCGCCTTCACCGAGACGGCCGTACGCGCCGGCGTCCAGCGCCTCGTCCTCCTCTCCGGCCGCGGCGAACCCGAATGCCACCCCAGCGAGGACGCCGTCAAGGAATCCGGCGCCCAGTGGACCATCGTCCGCTGCGCCTGGTTCATGCAGAACTTCGACGAGGACTTCCTCCTCGAACCCGTACTCTCCGGCGAACTCGTCCTCCCCGCCGCCGACGTCCCCGAGCCCTTCCTCGACACCCGCGACATCGCCGACGTCGTGGTCGCGGCCCTCACCGAAGACGGGCACAGTGGGACCACGTACGAACTGAGCGGCCCCCGCCTCCTCACCTTCGGCGACGCCGCCGCCGAGATCGGCAAGGCCACCGGCCGCGACGTGCGCTACGTGCCCGTCACCCCCGAACAGTTCCGGAAATCCGCCGCCGGACACCTCCCGGCCGACGTCGTCGAGATCTTCGCCGAACTCTTCACCCGCATACTCGACGGCCGCAACGCCCACCTCACCGACGGCGTCCGGAAGGCCCTGGGACGCGCCCCCCGCGACTTCACCGACTTCGTGCGCGAAGCGGCCGGAAGAGGAGCCTGGAATGTCTGACTTCCGCACCGCCGCGCTGTTCGCGGCCGTCCTCACCACGGGACTGAGCGCCGGCCTCTTCTACGTCTGGTCGTACTCGGTGATGCCCGGCCTCGCCCGCGCCTCCGACCGCACCTTCGTCGAGAGCTTCCAGCAGATGAACCGCGCCATGATGAACGGCTGGTTCGCCCTCACCTTCGGCGGCGCCTTCGTCCTCCTCCTGCTCGCCGGCGGACTGCTCCTCGGCGCCGACGGCGACCAGCGGTCCAAGCCGCTGCCGTGGCTCATCGCCGCCCTCGTCCTCTACGTCGCCATGCTCGCCATCACCTTCGCCATCAACGTGCCGATGAACAACGAACTCGACGCCGCCGGCGCCGTCGACCAGATCAAGGACCTGGCCGGGCTGCGCGAGCGGGTGGAGGACAGGTGGGTGCGCTGGAACAACGTCCGCTCCGTCGTCATGGTGCTCTCCTTCGGCAGCGTGAGCTGGGCCCTGCTGCAGTACGGACGCGCCACCGGCAAGGGATAGCCGGGTGGCGGGACGGGGCCGGCACCGGGGGCACGGGGCTCCGGGGCCGGCCTTCGTCATGCGCGGAGTGCGGTGCGGCGGGGTGCCGTGCGACGGGGGTGCGGTGCGGCGGGGTGCCGTGCGACGGGGGTGCGGTGCGGCGGGGTGTGCCGTGCGGCGGGGGTGCGGTGCGGCGAGCGCGGTACGGAAGGGGACATACCCGCGGACAGGGAAAGCCCCGGCGGGACCGCCTCCGTGTGAACTGGGGAGTATCACGGAGCGGCACCCGCCGGGGGCCGGGAGGATGGATCAGGGAAGGAGCGGGGCGTACGGACCAGCCGGTGGGCCGGCCCGTAGCTCAGCCGGTGGCTCAGCCGTCCGAGCGGTCGTCGCCGTCGTCGTCGGAGCCGTCGTCACCGGAGTCGTCGCTCTGGTCGTCGCTGTCGTCGTCCTTGCCGTCGTCACTGTCGTCGTCGTCCGACTGACCGTTGTCGTCCCCGCGGTCCGCGACGATGTCACCGCTGGCCGCGTCGACGTTCACCTCGTACCACTTGCCGTCCTCGCCGAGGACCTCGATCTCCCACTTGCTGGCCTCGCTCTTGCCGTCGTCGTCCGCGGCGTCGAACTCGGCGGAACCCACCGTCCCCGCGTGCTCCTGCAGCGCCGCCGCGATCGCGTCGTCCACGCTCACCTTCGCCGCGGCGAGCGCCTCCGCCTCGGCCCGGTCGTCGTCCTGGCCGTCGTCGTCCCGGTCGTCCCTGCCGTCGTCGTCCCGGCCGTCATCCTTGCCGTTGTCGTCGCCCACCTGCACGTCCGCCGGCACCGAGGCCGCGTCCGCCCCACTGTCGCCGCCGTTCGAGGCCGCGACCGCGGTCACCGTGCCGCCGGTGATCAGAGCGGCCGACGCGACGGCGGCGATGACGATGTTGCGCTTCATGAGGGTTCCTCCTGCTGTCGACGGCTCGTGCCGCTGTCTGCTGACAGAGACCAAGCTGCCTGAGCGACCCTGAAGGCATCCTGAAGGCACCTGAAGGGTTCTTCAGGTTCGGTTTGCGACCCTTAGGGGCATGCGACTGCTGATCGTCGAGGACGAGCGACGCCTCGCCACCTCCCTCGCCCGCGGGCTCGCCGCCGAGGGCTTCGCCGTGGACGTCGTCCACGACGGCGTCGAGGGCCTGCACCGGGCCACCGAGACCGACTACGACCTCATCGTCCTCGACATCATGCTCCCCGGCCTCAACGGCTACCGCGTCTGCGCCGCCCTCCGCGCCGCGGGCGACGAGACCCCCATCCTCATGCTCACCGCCAAGGACGGCGAATACGACGAAGCCGAGGGCCTCGACACCGGCGCCGACGACTACCTCACCAAGCCCTTCAGCTACGTCGTCCTCCTCGCCCGCGTCCGCGCCCTCCTGCGCCGCCGCGGCCGCACCGCCGCCCCCGTCCTGCGCGTCGGCGCCCTCGCCGTCGACCCCGCCGCGCGCCGGGTCCACGTCGCCGACACCGAGGTGACGCTGACGACCAAGGAGTTCGCGGTCCTCGAAGTGCTCGCCCAGCGCGCCGGGGAGGTCGTCGCCAAGTCCGAGATCCTCGACCACGCCTGGGACTTCGCCTACGACGGCGACCCCAACATCGTCGAGGTCTACGTCAGCGCCCTGCGCCGCAAACTCGGCGCCCGCACCATCCAGACCGTACGCGGCGCCGGCTACCGCCTCGCCGACCCCGACGCGTCCGGCGGCAGCGCCCGTGCGTAGCCCCTTCTCCTCCGTACGCGCCAAGGCCGCGGTCGGTGCGACGGCCGTCGTCGCCCTGGCGCTCGTCGCCGCCGGGGTCGCCGTCCTGCTCGTACTCCGCTCCAACCTGCACGACCAGGCCGAACTGCGCGCCGAGGTCAACGCCCGCCGCATCGCGACGGAACTGAGCAACGGCATCCCGCTCGCCGACCTCGACCTGCCCGACGACAACCCCACGGTCGTACGCAACGACAGGGACCGGCTCGTGCTCACCAGCGAGGAGCTCGGCAGCATCACCGGCGCCGGTGACGGCCCGACCAAGCCGCCGGCCGCAAGCCGCGCGGAGAGCCCGCCGCCGAGCCCTTCGCCGACACCGACGCCGAGCCCGACGGGGGACTCGGACGACTCCGGGGACTCCGGGGACTCCGGGGACGACAACGGCGGGGACCGCGACGACGACGCGGACGACGACGCCGAGGACGAAGCGGACGACGCCGCGGACGACTCGGCCGACGACTCATCCGACTCATCCGACTCGGCCGACGACTCCGGCGACGACTCCGGCAGCTCCGGCGACGACGACCCGGCGCCGCGCCGCGGCGAGGTCGAGGACGAACCGGAGAACCGCACCGGCACCGCCGTACTCGACGGCGAAAGAGCCGACTACCGCTTCGCCGGACTCAAGGTCACCTCCCCCGACGGCCAGACCTACACCGTCTGGGCCGGCGTCCCCCTCGACACCGAACAGAACGCCGTCGGCACCGTCGGCCGCGCCATGCTCGCCGGACTGGTACCGCTGCTCGCCGTCGTGGCCGGGGTGACCTGGCTCGTCACGCGGCGCGCGCTGCGGCCGGTCGAGGGCATCCGCGGAGAGATGGCCGCGATCACCGCCTCCACGGACCTCTCCCGCCGGGTGCCGGAACCCGCCACCCACGACGAGGTCGCCCGGCTGGCCCGTACCACCAACGAGACCCTGACCGCGCTGGAGAAGTCCGTCGAACGCCAGCGCCGCTTCGTCGCCGACGCCTCCCACGAGCTGCGCAGCCCCATCGCCTCGCTCCGCACCCAACTGGAGGTCGCCGCCGCCCACCCCGAACTGCTCGACCTGGACGGCGCGGTGGCGGACACCGTACGGCTCCAGCACCTCGCCGCGGACCTGCTGCTGCTGGCCCGGCTGGACGCCGGGGAGGAGCCTTTGGGCAAGCCGGTCGCGCTGGGCGCGCTGGTGCGGGAGACTGTGGAACGCCGCGCCGCGGAGGGCCGGGAAGGCACCGGTCCGCGGCGCGGGGTGGCGGTCGTGGCCGGGGAACCGGCGGACGCGACGGTGGCCGGCTCACGCAGCCAACTGGAGCGCGTCCTCGGCAACCTGCTGGACAACGCGGTACGGCACGCCGCCGGCCGGGTCGACGTCACCGTGCGCCGCGAGGGTGCGTGGGCGGTGCTGGAGGTCGCGGACGACGGCGCGGGTGTGCCGCCGGCGGACCGGGAGCGGATCTTCGAGCGGTTCGTCCGCCTCGACGACGCCCGCAGCCGCGACGAGGGCGGCGCGGGCCTGGGCCTGGCGATCGTCCGGGACGTGGTCGTACGCCACGGGGGGACGATCGGCGTCGGCGAGGCGGCGGGCGGCGGGGCGCTGTTCACCGTACGGCTGCCGCTGAGCGGACCGACGGCGGACGGCGACTGACGACCGGATGGCCTGAGGACCGATGGCTGAAGGACCGTTGCCTGTGACGGCTCAGGGGTAACGGCCCACGGTTCAACGATTGACGGCTGACAGATTTCAAAATCTGTCATCCGTCAATCGATAATCGTCACGCATCAACCAGCCGGGCGGGGCGCCGAATTCGTGCAAACCTTCCGCGCCCCGGCTGCGTCTTCTCCAGTGCACCGGCCGGTGTCCGCCCGTACGCGCCGGCCGGTGCTCCGTTCCGTCCCGCGGATCAGGCCCGCACGCGCGCCATCCACGCCTCGACCTCGTCCGCCTGCCGCGGCAGCCCGTCCGACAGGTTCCGGCAGCCGTCCTCCGTCACCAGGATGTCGTCCTCGATCCGCACGCCGATCCCCCGGTACTCCTCCGGCACCGTCAGGTCGTCCGCCTGGAAGTACAGCCCCGGCTCCACCGTCAGGCACATCCCCGCCCGCAGCGTGCCGCCCACGTACTCCTCGGTGCGGGCCGCGGCGCAGTCGTGGACGTCGATGCCGAGCATGTGCCCCGTGCCGTGCAGCGTCCAGCGCCGCTGGAGCCCCAGCTCCAGCACCTTGTCCACGTCCTCGACCTGGAGCAGCCCCCACTCGATGAGCTTCGCCGCCAGCACCCGCTGCGACGCGTCGTGGAAGTCGCGGTACGCCGCCCCCGGCCGGACGGCGGCGATGCCCGCCTCCTGCGCCTCGTACACGGCGTCGTAGATCCGCCGCTGCAGCGGCGTGTAGGTGCCGTCGATGGGGAGGGTGCGGGTGACGTCGGCGGTGTAGAGGTTGCGGGTCTCGACGCCGGCGTCGAGCAGGAGCAGTTCGCCGGAGCGGACGGCGCCGTCGTTGCGTACCCAGTGCAGCGTCGTGGCGTGCGGTCCTGAGGCGCAGATGGAGCTGTAGCCGACGTCGTTGCCCTCGACGCGCGCGCGGAGGAAGAACGTGCCCTCGATGTAGCGCTCGCTGGTGGCCTCGGCCCGGTCGAGGATCTTCACGACGTCCTCGAAGCCGCGCGCGGTCGACTCGCAGGCGTACTCCAGCTCCGCGATCTCGAACTCGTCCTTGACGAGCCGCATCTCGGAGAGGAAGACGCGGAACTCCTCGTCCCGCTCGCCGGTGACCTTGTCGTCGAGCGCCTTGTCGACGGCGGCGTCGTAGCCGCGCAGCAGCCGTACGGGGCCGGCGGCCTCCGCCAGGTGCTCGGTCAGCGTGCGGACGTCCTTGACAGGGAGGCCGAGCAGCTTCTCGTTCTCGGTGAGGCTGTTGCGCCGGCCGACCCACAGTTCGCCCTGGCCGGAGAGCCAGAACTCGCCGTTGGTGCGGTCGGAGCGCGGCAGCAGGTACGCGGTCGCCTCGTGTCCCGGGGTGCCGTCGCCGGTGGTGACGGGCTCCAGGACGAGCACGCCGTCTTCGGTCTGGTCGCCGGTGAGGTAGGCGTAGTCGGAGGAGGGCCGGAAGGGGTATTCGGTGTCGTTGGCCCGGACCTTGAGGTTGCCGGCGGGGATGACGAGGCGTTCGCCGGGGAAGCGCGCGGAGAGCGCGGCGCGGCGCTCCGCGGCGTACGGGGCCTGGGGGAGGGGCTGGAGGTCGTGGCGCTCGGTGTCGGCCCAGCCGGACTTCATGTTCTCGGCGAGTTCGTCGGAGAGGGCCCCGTAGAGGCCGTTCTTGCGCTGCTTGACGGGCTTCTCCTCGGCGCCCTCGGCCTCGGTGCCTTCCGCGCCCTCGGCGCCTCCCGCGGTCGCTCCGGGCGCGGTCTCCGCGGTCTCCGCGGGTACCGCGGTCTCCGCGGTCTCCGCGGTCTCGGGCGTCCGGGTCTGCGGCTGCTCCTGGGTCACGGCTTCCTCCTCTGCGATGCGTCGGCCGCTCCCAGCGTACGGCCGGGGGCGCGCCGCGAAGACCCCGCGAGCAGTGACGTTTCGAACGACGCGGCCCGAGCCGCCGTCCGCCGGGCGGCCGCCCCGCGCCCCGGCAGGCGGCAGGCGGTCAGCCGGTGAGCTGTACGGCGAGCAGGACGACGTCCTCGGGATGGTCGGCCCCGTCGTGCGGGCCGGCGGGCAGCAGCCGGGCGAGGACGTGGTCGGTGAGCGCTTCGGGGTCGTCGCGTACGGGTGCGGGGGCGGTGGCGGCGGCGTGGTGGAGGCGGGTCATGGCCTGGTCGGTGGGCCGGCCGGTGCGGTGGAGGAGGCCGTCGGTGTAGAGCAGGACGGTTTCTCCTGGCGCCGGGTCGATGGTGACGCTGGGCGCTTCCCAGCAGGTGAGCATGCCGAGCGGCGCGGACAGAGTGGTCTCGGCGTACTCGGTGCGCCAGGGGCCGGTGACGAGTGGCGGGCAGTGTCCGGCGCCGGCGACGACGATGCTGCCGCGGCCGGGCGGTGCGTAGGCGAAGAGGGCGGTGGCGCGGCGGCCGGGTTCGGTGAGCCGCATGAGGAGTTCGAGGTCGGAGAGGACGGCGACGGGGTCTTCGCCTTCCATGACGGCGTACGCGCGCAGCCCGGCCCGCAACTGGCCCATGGCGGCGACGGCGGCGGGTCCGCCGCCGCCCGCGGAGCCGACGGCGAGGCCGAGGGCGCCGTCGGGGAGGGGGAGGACGTCGTAGAAGTCGCCGCCGCCGAGGGGTCCGGTGCGGTGCCGGACGGCGACGCGGGCGCCGGGGACGCGGGGGAGGCGGGCGGGGAGCAGGGCGGCGCGGACGCCGTCGGCGGCGGTGCGGGCGCGGGCGAGGTCGAGGAGCCGGGCGAGGTGGTCGCCGGCGTGGCGGGTGTAGAGGCCGGCGATGCGGCGCTGCCGGTCGGTGGGGCGGGCGGGTCCGTCGTAGAGCCACTCGACGGCGCCGAGGAGGGCGGGGGGCGCGGCGGCCGCGGGGGCGGGGCGGGCGCCGGTGCGGTAGGCGGGTGGGCCGGCTGGTTCGGGTCCCGGTGTCTCGGGGTGTACGGGTCCGGGGGTGCCCCCGGACTGTCCCGGCAGCGACTGCCCGGTGTACGGCTGCCCGGCATGCGGCTGCCCGGTGGGCGACTGCCCGGCGTACGGCTGTCCGGGGTGCGGGTGCGGCAGACCCGGTGCGGGGTGTCCGGGGGCCGGTGGCCGGGGGCCCGCGGGCCCGTGGTCGGGCTGCCCGTTGTGGTCCGTCTGCGCGGGTCCGGGCGCCGCGGGTCCCTGCGCCCCGTAGCCGGCGTGCCCGGCATTCGGGTGCCCCGCTCCCGGGTACTCCGCGCCTGGATGCCCCGCGCCCGGATGTCCCGCCTCCGGTTGCGCCGTTCCCGGATGCGCCGCTCCCGGAGGTGTGCGCTGTCCGGTTCCCGTCTGGCCCGGTTGTGCCATACCGCCCTGGTCCGGTTGTCCCGGCCCCGGGCGTCCCTGTCCCGCCGCCGCGCCGCCCGCGGGACCCCCGTCGCCCTCCGGCGCGGCCGGGCCCGGAGCCCGCACGGCTCCCGTCCCGGCCCCCGCCGCCCCTGCCCCGGCGCCCGTGGCCGCGAGCGGTACGGCGTAGCCCGCCCCGTAGCCGAGGCGCATGGCGACATCGCGGTGGCGGGGGTGGAGGTCGGGTTCGGCGGCGAGGTCGGGGCGGCAGACGTCGGTGGGGCGGGTGGCGGCGGGGGCGTCGAGGATGCGGCCGTACGACGTGGACGCGCGTGGCACGGTCTCCATGGCGCCGAGTTCCGCGGCGCCGATGCCGTATCCGACGCGGGCGTCGGGGCCGCGGCCGTCGGCGGGTTGCAGGACGGCGAATCCCCGGCGCGCGCCGAGGAGTTCCGCGCCGGCGCGGAGGATCTCGTGGAGCGCCTGTTCCAACTCCGTGGTGCGGGCGAGTCGTCCGGTGAGTTCGTGGAGTGCGGTGAGGTCGCCGGCCCAGGCGGAGAGGCGGTCGTAGGAGGCCGCGGGGGACTCGGCGGGGTGCGCGATGGCGGGCCGTAGCAGCCGCTGCAGCTCAATTCCGGCCACATTCGGGAACGGTGGGGTGCTCACCGTCGGCGGCTTTCGCGCAGGGGTTCCGCACCCGCGGCCCGCGCTCCGGCGCGGCCCGTCCGTACGGGCCTGACCGGCACAGGCATCGCGCTCAACAGCATTGCAGACCCCCATCTCATGCTGTACCACTCGCAATAGATCCACATTTACACGGACTGGTGATGCGATGTCCAGTGTTGTCGGCCCGGGCATGGTGGTGTCCGCGGGGCATCTGTGTTTGGCTGAAAACCGATGGGTGCTCTGTTCAACTGCGGTCGACTGGATTTCGACACGGAGGTCCCCACACAAGCCGGCAACGGCAGGAACCCGCCCAGGCGGCAGTGCGTCCTACTGAACAGAGCCCGGGCCCCGCCGACGCGTGGCGCGCCATCGCACGACCGACGCACGCACCGACGCACCGATGTAGCGCACCGATGCAGCACAGACACCGCACCGAGACCGCAGTGACTGTATGACCCTCGCAAGGTGAATCGGCCAGCAGACCCTGGTGCCACGGAAGGATGAGCGCTTATGCGCGAATATCCCGGAAAGCGGCGCAGGCGTAACGAGCAGCGGGCGCTGCCGGACGCGGCGCTGACGTTCGCTTCGCAGTGGCAGTGGCCCGTCGTACCCGGAGCGGGCCTGGAACCGCAGCGGCGCAGCCGCCGGGACCGGACGCAGGACAGGACACAGGAGACGACCGCGCAGCCGCGTGACCGCGGCTGCGCGTGCCCCTACGCGGAGTGCGCCGTACCCGGCGCACATCCCTACGACCCCGGCGTGCTCGCCGCCACGACGGATCCGCGCATGGTGCGCTGGTGGTGGGAGCGGCAGCCGGACGCGCCGGTGCTGCTCGCCACCGGCGGCCGCGCGCCGAGCGCGGTGAGCCTGCCCGCGGTGACCGCGGCGCGGGCGCTGGCGCGGCTTGACCGGCTCGGTGTGCGTACGGGCCCGGTGGTGGCCACGCCGGAGCGCTGGGCGCTGCTGGTGGCCGGCTACGGCTACGAGGAGCTGGGCGAGCTGCTAGGCGAGCACGGCTGGGTGCCGGCGGCGCTCGGCTTCCACGGCGAGGGCGGCTATCTGGCGCTGCCGCCGTCGCAGACGGGCGCGGGCCGGGTCCGCTGGGAGCGGGCGCCGCGGCCGGCGCCGGACGGCGGTGCGCCGTGGCTGCCGCCGGTGGCGTCGGTGGTCGACGTACTGGTGGCGGCGGTGGCCGCGGCTCCGGGCGGCGGCAGGTTCGTCGGCTGAACAGGCGCCGGGCCGCGGGGCCCGGCGGGGTGCACGAGTGGTGGAGCGGTGCGTACGGGCAGGCACGCCGCGAGGCGGTCCGTACGCACCGTCAGCCTGCCCCGCGCCGCCGAAATGGCGCTCTTCCCCCGCCTTCAGGGCTTCGCGGCACGGTGGGAAATGCCGGTGGGCCGTCCGGTGTCCGGGCATGTAAAGACCCGGCCGCTGGCGACGGGGGATGCACCAGCGACCGGGCTACAAGCGACGGTAACAACACTTTGGCGTTTCGCAAATTCGAACGTCGTAATTCCCGTCAAATGATGGACACGTCATACCGCACGGTATGCAGGTGATCAGCTCAGCGTCACCTGGCGGTTGGCGAGTCCGCCGCGGGCCTTGCGTTCCGTGGCCGTCAGGGGCTCGGTGGCGGCCAGCGCCTCCGCGAGCCGCTCGCCGAACTCGGCGGCGGGCTTCTCGCAGTCCTCCGCGGCCATCGACGACGGCAGGTCCCACACCGGCACCACGAGCCCGTGCGCGCGGAACGAGCCGACGAGGCGGGTGTCCTCCGCGAGCGGGGAGTGGCCGGCGGCGTGCAGCCGGGCGAGGGCGTCGAGGAGCTTCTCCTCGGGGTGGGGCATGACCCAGCGCAGGTGGTTCTTCTCCGGCGCCTCGCACCAGTACGCGGCCTCGACGCCGTCGAGGCGGGCGGTGGGGATGGCGGCGGCGTTGGCGCGCTCCAGGGAGGCGGCGACCTCGCCGGAGGCCGACGCGGCGTCGTCCAGCCAGAACTCGAACCCGTCGTGCACCACGGGCCGCAGGGCCGCGGAGGTGTCGAGGAGGTCCTGGAGCCGCGGGCCTTCGCCGGTGCCGGTGAGCGCGGCGGGTTCGACGGGGTTGCCGGGGGTGGCGGTCAGCGCGCGGGTGAGGACGTCGGCGAGGTCGCGGCTGATGTCGCCGGAGGCGGTGTCGTTCTGCAGCCCGAGGAGCACCGTGCCGTCGTCGCGGCGCAGCGCGGGCCAGGCCATGGGCAGCACGGTGGCGAGGGTGAGCGACGGCACGTCGTCGGGGAGGCCGGCGGCGAGGGTGAGTTCGGCGGTGCCGGCGGGGACGAGTTCGCGCAGCGCCACCCAGTCGCATTCGCCGGGCAGTCCCTCGAAGGGGCGGCGGACCAGCTCGGTGACGGCCTGCGCGGCGGCGCGGCCGTGGCATGCCTTGTACCGCCGGCCGGAGCCGCACGGGCAGGGCTCGCGGGCGCCGACGACGGGGATGTCGCCGTCGGGCACGGCGGCGGGCTGGGATGCCTTCGTACGGGGGCGGCGCTTCTTCGCCATGGCTGGAATGCTCCGTTCGGGGCGCGGACGGTGTCACGTACCGCCGGAGCCTAGTCCCAGCGCGGGGCCGCCGGGCGCACCGCCCGGGGACGGCCCGGGGAGCGGCGCGGGGGCCGGTGCGGCGTCGGCGCGGGATGCTGGGCGGGATCTGGGCGTGTCCGGGGCGGGATCGGGACGCGTCCGGCGCGGGATCCGGGCGGGTCCGGTGCGGGGCACGGGCGGGGTCCGGTGCGGGATCTTCGCGGGTCCGGCCCGGGTCCGGCCCGGGTCCGGCCCGGGTTCGGGGCAGGATCCGGGCGGGTCCTGCGCCCGGTCAGTGGCCGGGCAGGGAGGCCCAGACGGTGACCTCGCCGAGGGGGCCCGCGTCGTAGCGCACGCCCCAGTCGCAGGCCAGGGAGGAGATGATGGCCAGCCCGCGGCCGCCCTTGGCGGTGACCGAGGGTGTGGCGGGAAGTGGTCGGGTGGGTCCGCCACCGTCCGTGACGGCGACGGTGACGCGGCCGTCCGGATCGATGTGCCAGTCGGCCCGTACGCGCGTGTCCGCGGTACCGGGGCCGGGGGCGGCGGGCGGCTCCTCCGCGGCCTGGGCGGCGGCGGGCGCGGCGTCCGCGCCGGGCGCCGGGTCCTGGCCGCGCCCGGCGGCGGGGCGGGGGTCCGTCCGGCCGCGTACGAGCACTTCCGCGTCGGCGGTCGCCGCCTCCGTGGCCAGCGGTCTGGCGTGCCTGCACGCGTTGCTGAGCAGCTCGGACAGGACGAGCACGGCGTCGTCCACGGTCGTCTCCGCGGTGCCCCGGGCGCGCAGGTCCGCGCGCAGCCGGCGGCGTGCGAGCCCCACCCCGTCCGGGCCGTGGGGAACGGCCATGGACGAAGCCGGCGCCTGCTGTGCCACCACGAACATCACCACCCCCAGCGATCTCCTCGCCCCGCAACAGGGAGTCAATGCCCCCGCGGGGTGGATCGGAAACCGGCCAACCGGCGACCGTTGACGGACTCGTTACGTAACCGAACGCAGTGCGCGCGCCGCCGTACTACGCGTAGTCACTCATCGCCGGTCGGCGGTGTGTCGTAGCCGATGCGGTCCAGTTGCGCCCGGACCTGGCGGGGGCGGTTGGTGATGACGGCCTCGACGCCGAGGCGGGCGCACATGGCGACGTCGTCGGGTTCGTCGACGGTCCAGACGTGGACGCGGTGGCCGGCGCGGTGGAGGCGGGCGACGTAGCCGGGGTTGCCGCGGACGATGCGCACGCTCGGTCCCGCGATGGTGACGCCGCGGGGCAGCCGGCCGTCGCGGAAGCGGGGGAGGAGGAACTGCATGAGGAAGACGGTGGGGACGGCGGGCGCGGCGGCGTGGACGCGGTGCAGGGAGCGGGCGGAGAAGCTCATCACCCGGACGAGGGAGGGCTCGCCGCCGGCCTCGTGGCGGCCGGCCGCGGTGAGGGGCGCGGCGCCCTTGGCGGGCGGGGCCGCCGGGCCGGCGAGGCCGAAGCGGCGCAGCAGCTCGACCAGTTTCTCTTCCACCTGGCCGGCCCAGCGGGTGGGGTGCTTGGTCTCGATGGCGAGCTCCACCCGGCGGCCGGCGTCGGTCACCAGCTCCAGCAGGCGTTCCAGGGTGAGTACCGAGGTGCGTTCCCAGTCGGGCTCCTCCGGCGTCTCGCGCTGGCGCCGGCCGATCTCGTCGCGGCGGGCCTCGCGGGCCTTCCAGGAGCCGAAGTCGAGGGCGGCGAGGTCGGCGAGCTCCAAAGCGGAGACGGCGCCGCGCCCGTCGGAGGTACGGTTGACGCGCCTGTCGTGGACACAGACGAGATGGCCGTCGGCGGTGAGCCGCACGTCGCACTCCAGGGCGTCGGCGCCTTCCTCGATGGCCCTGCGGTACGCGGCGAGCGTGTGCTCCGGCGCCTCCTCGGACGCACCCCGGTGCGCGACGACGGCGGGCGGACCCGGCTCCGTACGCCCGTATGGCCGATCCGCTGGTGCTTGGCTCACCGGCTCATCGTGCCACCCGGCGCGCCGGGTGGCCCGGCCCTCGTCTGCCGCCCAGGGGATGCGCCGGGAATGTCCGAAGTAAAGGATGTCAGCCAAAGACTAGGTGCGGTTTACCGTCCGCTGACAAGCGGTGCGCGACCCTGGTTGGGCGGGTAGGCGCAACTGGCACCTGGCGTGAAACGTGAAGGAGAGAGCTGTGAGTACCGAGAACGACGGCGCGACGCCCCGGCGGCCGGATTTCCCGCCGCCGGACGCGGGAGCGAGGTCTCCGGTCGAGTCTCCTGAGCGCGCGAGCGGCGGAGCCGGCGGCGCCTGGCCGACGGGACCGGAGAGGCCGGGTGGTTCGGACGCTGCCGGCCCTCCGGGTGGCCCGGGTGCCGGGGGGCACGGTGGGGCGCGTACGGAGCAGTTCGCCGCGGTCGGCGCCGCGGGCGGTACGGGCTCCGGCGGCCACACCGGTCCTCCCGGAGGTCAGGCCGGGCCCAGCGGCGCCGCCGGTCCCCCCGGCGGCGCCGGCCCGCAGTGGCCCCCGCCCCCGCTGTCGGCGGACACCTCCCCGGCGGGCGCCGCACCGGCGGGCCCCGGCCCGGCGGCCTCGCCGCCCCCCATCCAGCCCGGCTGGGGCAGCGCCCCGCCGCCCGGCGGCACCGGCTGGGACCAGGCCCCCAGGCCCGCGGGGAACGGCGGCCGGCGCGTGGGCACGGTGGTCATGGCCACCCTCGTCGCCGCGCTGCTCGGCGGCGGCATCGGCGGCGGCATCGGGTACTGGGCGGCCGAGGGCGACGACTCCGGCAGCACGTCCACGACCGTGTCCGGCACGCAGGACGGCCAGAAGATCGAGAACCCGCCCGGCTCGGTCGCCGGCATCGCCGGCAACGCGCTGCCCAGCGTCGTGACCATCGAGGCCAGCGGCGGCGGCGGTGACGGCGCCTCCGGCGAGGAGGGCGCGGCCACCGGCACCGGCTTCGTCTACGACAAGCAGGGCCACATCCTCACGAACAACCACGTCGTGGCGGGCGCCGAGGGCAGCGGGTCACTGACGGCGACGTTCTCCAACGGCAAGACGTACGACGCCGAGGTCGTCGGCCAGGCCAGCGGCTACGACGTCGCGGTCATCAAGCTCACCGACGCCTCCGGCGCCAAGCTGACGCCGCTGCCGCTCGGCGACTCCGACAAGGTCGACGTCGGTGACCAGACCATCGCCATCGGCTCGCCGTTCGGCCTGTCGGGCACGGTCACCACCGGCATCGTGAGCGCCAAGAACCGCCCGGTGGCCTCCGGCGACGCGAGCGGCCAGCAGGAGTCGTACATGAACGCCCTGCAGACCGACGCCTCCATCAACCCCGGCAACTCCGGCGGCCCGCTGCTCGATCACGACGGCAACGTCATCGGCATCAACTCCGCGATCCGCCCGGCGGACAGCGGCAGCCCGTTCGGCGGCGGCCAGGGCGGCAGCATCGGCCTCGGCTTCGCGATCCCCATCAACCAGGCGGACCGGGTCGCGCAGAACCTCATCGAGACCGGCGAGCCGGTGTACGCGATCATCGGCGTCTCCGTCGACAACTCTTACCAGGGCAAGGGCGCGAAGGTCAGCGAGTCGGGCAGCGACTCGACGGGCGACCCGGTGACGCCGGGCGGGCCCGCGGCCGACGCGGGGCTGCAGCCGGGCGACGTGATCACGAAGCTGGACGACACGATCGTCGACAGCGGACCCACGCTCATCGCCCAACTGTGGGCGCACGAGCCGGGCGACAAGGTGGAGATCACCTACGAGCGCGGCGGCGACCAGAAGACGACGCAGCTCACCCTCGGCGAACGCGAGGGCGACGACTGACCCACCAGTGCCGCACCCCGGCGGCCGGTCACCCCCGAGCGGGTGCCCGGCCGCCGTTGCGTGTGCGGGGGGAGGGGCCGGGGGCTTCGGCGGTACGGGGCGGAGAGTTGCCGGGGCCGTGCGCGGGCTGCCGGGACGGGGCCGTCGGCGGTCACGGGCGACGGCGGGCGCGTGCGCGGTGCGTGGTACCTCGCCGTGCTTCGTGCCTGCGGTGCTTCGTGCCTGCGGTGCTTCGTGCCTGCGGTGCGGCGTACGCCGCAGCGTCGTAGCCGCAGGGCGTCGTGCCCGCGGGGTGGGGGTCCGGGCCGGGTGTTCGGGGCCGTCCCTCGTCGGCCCCGCCCCTCACCCGGCCCGGACCGGCTCGGCCCGGGGCCCGTCACTGCCCCGGCCTGAACCTCCCCGCACCGGCCCGGCCGCTCACCGGCCCGGCCGGCCGCCGGACTCGCCGGTCAGCCCTTGCGGGCGGCGGCCTCGGCGCGCACCTCCGCCCACGCGGCCTCCTTCAGCGCCATCCGGGCCGCCGGCAGCCGGCCGCCCGTCGTCTGCCAGTACGGATGCGTGGACACCCGCACCGACAGCCGCAGCAATCGCCGCCGCAGGACCGCCGTTTCGCTGGCGCTGTGCCGGGGCTCTTCGGCAAGCCTGCGGTACACCGCGTACCAGTCGCGCTGGGTCTGGACGAGGTCTTCGGGGAAGGTGTGGGTCACGCAGTTATTCTGACACGTGTTCGATTTTCGAGTCACGCGTATTCACCGGATCCCCTCCCGCCACCGCCGCCCGCCGCCCCGCCGCGATCGCCGGCATCTCCGTCGCCGACGCGCTGACCTGCCCGTACTCCCCTGTCATCGGAACCCCCGCCCGCCGCCCGGGACATGAACCCGCGCCACGCCCGGCGCGCCGCTCCGTCCGGCCGCGGGACGGCCCGCCGGCGGGCGCGCGGCGCGGGCGCGGCCGGCGGCGGGGCGCGGCAGAAAACCGTTCGACAGCGCGGGCGTCCGGGGGATGGGATGAGGCGGACCGCAGGCCGGGAGGAGAGTTCGTTTGCCGTCCGAGACCACCGCCGGCGCCACCGCAGCCACCGGAGCCGTCACAGGCGCCGTCGCCGGCGGAGCAGCCGCAGCCGCGGACAGCGCCGACGGCACCCCCGCCGTCGACGAGGCGCTGGCCGGGCGCCTGTTGGCGGCGCAGTTCCCGCGCTGGGCGCATCTACCGCTGCGCCCCCTGCACCCCGGCGGCTCGGACCACGTGATCTTCCGGCTCGGCGACGCCATGTCCGTACGCCTCCCGCGCGGCGACTGGGCCGCGGGCCAGGCCGAGAAGGAACTCCTCTGGCTGCCCCGCCTCGCCCCGCACCTGCCGCTGGCCGTGCCCGCGCCGCTGGAGGTCGGCGAGCCGGCGTTCGGCTACCCGTGGCACTGGTCGGTGTCCCGCTGGCTCGACGGCCGGACGGCGACCCCCGACGGCCTGGCGGACCCGGTGGAGGCGGCGGCGGACGTGGCGGCGTTCCTGGGCGCGTTGCAGGGCCTTGCGCTGCCTTCCGACGCGTCGTACGGGCTGCTCTCCCCCGCGGTGCCGCTGCGGGACCGCGACCGTACGACGAGGGCGGCGATCGCGGCGGTGGGCGCGGCCGGGGCGTTCGACGCCCGCGCGCTGACGGCGGTGTGGGAGGCGGCCGTCGAGGCGGGGGACCGGGACGGGCCGCCGGTGTGGTTCCACGGCGACATGCACAACGGCAACCTCCTGACCCGCGCGGGCCAGTTGAGCGCCGTCCTCGACTTCGGCGGCCTGGGCGTCGGCGACCCGGCCTGCGACCTGGTCATCGCCTGGACCCTGTTCGACGCCGGCCCGCGCGCGGCGTTCCGCGAGGCGCTGGGCGCGGACGACGCGGCGTGGGCACGGGGGCGGGGGTGGGCGCTGACGACGGCGCTCAGCGCGTACACCGCGTACGCGGCGACGAACCCGCTCGTCGCCCGGAACACGACCCGCCAGATCACCGAGGCCCTGGCGGACACCACGCCGTGACCGCGGCTGCGAGGAGCGACACGCATGGGCACTGACGGGACGCACATCGAGCCGGCGGGCGTGGCGGACTTCCACCGGGTGCTCGCAGAACACCCCCGCTACTGGGGCGAGCGCGACATGCGCGCGCTGCATCTGCTGGCGATGGTGCAGGAGTTCGGCGACACCTGCCTGGTCGCCCGCGCCGCGGACGGCATCCGCGGCTACGTCTTCGGCTTCGTCACCCCGTCCCGTACGGGATACGTCCACCTGATCGCCACCCGCGACGACGCCCGCGGCACGGGACTGGGGCGGCGGCTGTACGGCGCGTTCGCGGCGGCGGCGGCGCGGCAGGGGGCGGAGCGGCTGAAGGCGATCACGTCGGTGGCCAACACGGGATCGCAGGCGTTCCACCGCGGGCTGGGCTTCTCGGCGCGGGTGGCGGAGGACTACGACGGGGAGGGGCGGGCGATGGTGGTGTTCACCCGGGACCTGCCGCTGTAGCGGGTCTCAACTCCCGCAGCAGGAGCCGGCGCCGCGGGAGCCGGTGTCGGGGCCGGCATCGCAGCCGGAATCGGGGCCGACGCCGGAGCCGGAGCCGGCGTCCTTGGCGAGCCGTTCGGCGTCGCCCTTGACGACGTACACCTCCCAGGGCTCACGGCCGGGCCCGTGCACCCAGACCTTGTCCTGGAGGGCGTAGCAGCAGGAGGTGTCGCTCTCCTCGAACGCGGCCAGGCCCGCGTCCCGTAGCCGGGAGGTCGCGGCGGTGACCTGCCCGGCGGTCTCGACCTCGATGCCGAGATGGTCGAGCCGGGTGTCCTCGCCGGGCTCGCCTTCGATGAGGACGAGCTTGAGCGGGGGCTCGGCGATGGCGAAGTTGGCGTAGCCGGGGCGGCGCTTGGCGGGTTCGGTGCCGAAGAGCCTGGCGTAGAAGGCGACGGAGCCGTCGAGGTCGGCGACGCGGAGGGCGAGCTGGGCGCGGGGCATGGGTGCCTCCCGTGGTGAGCTGTATCGATATCTGTCGATGTAGTATTGCCAGGTGATTCGAAGAGTGTCAACATAGAGAAATGTCGAAACAAGAGCTGGTGCTGCTCGACGGGAACACCGGCACCTGCTGCCCGGAGCTGACGGCCGCGCCGCTCTCCGAAGAGAAGGCCACCAACCTGGCGAAGGCGTTCAAGGCGCTGGGGGACCCGGTGCGGCTGCGGCTGCTGTCGATGATCGCGAGCGAGGAGGGCGGCGAGGTCTGCGTCTGCAACCTGACGCCGGCCTTCGACCTCTCCCAGCCGACGATCTCCCACCACCTCAAGCTGCTACGGGAAGCGGGGCTGATCGCCGGCGAACGCCGCGGGACGTGGGTGTACTACCGCCTTATCCCCGAAACGACGGACCGCCTCGCCGCCCTCCTGGCCCGCCCCGCGCCCGACTCCCCCACCATCTGAGCCCCCTGAACCCCCGGAGCCCGCGCCGATGACCTCCCCCACGTACCCCACGGTCCTCTTCGTCTGCGTCCACAACGCCGGCCGCTCCCAGATGGCCGCCGCCTACCTCACCCACCACACCGCCCACCGCATCGCAGCCCACTCCGCCGGCTCCGCCCCGGCGGCCGCGGTCAATCCGGCGGCGGTGGCGGCGATGGCCGAGGTCGGCATCGACCTCTCCACGGCCACCCCGAAGCGCCTCACACCGGAGGCGGTCCAGGCGGCGGACGTGGTCATCACCATGGGCTGCGGCGACGCCTGCCCGGTCCTCCCGGGCACGCGCTACGTCGACTGGCAACTCCCGGACCCGGCGGGGCAGGACGTGGCGGGGGTGCGGCCCATCCGCGACGAGATCGAGAAGCGCGTGCGGGCACTGATCGCCGAACTGACCGCGGAGAGCGGGCCGGCAGGGGCGTCACGAGCCGGTTGAACCGGCCCACGCCAGGTTCCTCGGGGACTCGTGCCGGCACTGCGACTACTGCGTACGCGGCGAGCAGATCCCCTGCCCCGCGAAGCGGATCACGGGCATCGTCATGGACGGCGGCTACACCGAGTACGCCGTCCTCAAGGCCGACGTCGTCACGCCGCTCCCCGAGGGGCCGGACCCGGTGGGGCGGCGCCGCTGATGTGCGCGGGGCTGATGGCGCCCTGCTGCGCGGCGTCGGGTGCGCGGTCGCCCGTGCCACGACGGTGCCGCTTCTGACCTGCGGGGATGGGGGTTCTCGGCGGAGAGTGTGGGATTCGAACCCACGGTGACGCAGGACGCCACGCCGGTTTTCAAGACCGCCAGGGTTCACGTACTGCGATGCTTGCTGACCTGCGTCTACGGGTCTCGTTATCACCCCTCCTGAGCCATCTTGGCCAGAGGATGGCCGCAGGCTTTCAGTACGAGCACTCCGGAAGACCACCCTGCGGGTGCGAGAGGGCTGGACATCGCGGCACGCACGCTTTCCAACTGTCCGTATGGCCGTCCGGGGGCGTCCGTGGAGGTTCAAGAGGCCAGGTCAGACGGGGCGCGCGTACGACGGTGAACGACATCGTCCCGCAGCGGACTGGACAAGGACCAAGACAACGACGACCGTGCTCGATACTTCGTGGGCACCATGTTCCCTGAGAGAGGGCATGCTATTGGAGAAGGATCTCCTCGGGACGTCGGTTGGTGACCGCGGTCTCTTTGCTGTCCACGATGTGCTTGACGCAGGCCAAGAGGTCCCCACCGTGGTTGTCGCGGGCTGTGGCACGGACTTCTCGGGCGAGACCCATGCCGTTGACGAGGACGATCGGGTACTGGTCCTCGACCATCTCCGTCTGTGCTGGCTCCGAGTAGGCTCCGGTCGTCACGTAGATGCCGATCCAACCCCGGCGCAGCCGTGCCACCACTCGGGCGATCTGCTCGGCGGTGATAAGGGTGCCAGGTTTGACGCACTTGGCTTGCCCCAGTACCACGAGGCCAGTCCCTGCTAGACCACCGCCGAGGTCGAGGCGCCCGACGAAGTCTGCGCCTCCGTCTCCTGAGCGCCGCGTCAACCACCCCTCCACATACCGCTGATGACCTCGGCCCAGTACCTTTGCAGCAACGGCTGCGGCCAACGCCTCGAAGTCGTGCTTGCGCCCGTCGAAGTGCCGGTAGATCAGGTCGAGGTCTGTGGCTGCACTGCTACCCGCCTGGGGGCGTTGGTCGCGCACCTTCACTACGCGGGCGCGAGCCACACGCCGGCGCAGTCTGGGTAGCACCGAGCTTCCATGCTTGACCCACTCCCGCCACGCCCGAGGTGCGAGCTCGAGGGTTTGACGATGAGTGAGGTCCAGGTCCCTGCGGGCGTGGATCCAGTCCCAGGTCACTGCGTCGTCCTCGGCAGTCAAGTCGATGAGTGCGAGGTCGTAGACGTAGTTGACGAACGTCGTGTGGTCGCGACCTCCCCACTGGACCAATCGTTCGGCTCGTTCAATAATGCCTATTCCACAGAACTCCACGTGGCCCTTGGGTTGCCCATTGCGCGAGACAGCGCGGAAGAGAAGCAGCGGAGCTGCCGTAGCGCGTTCCTCTGGCGTCGGTCCCTGATGGGTTGTAAAGGCGTCGAGCAAGGCCGCGTTGCCGGTGGTGGTACCGGGAGTGACGCTCAATCCTGCCTTGTGGTCGCCAAAGTAGCGGACGTGTCCGTTGTCCATGTCGAACACGTCGTGCCAGGGTGTCTGCTCCGTGCCCGCTTTCCAAGGGCTTGATCGGATCAGGATCGCTGGTCTACGTACCCCGCCACCCGGAACCTTGACCCTGGCCATGCCGTTGATGCCAGCCTCCAGGAGTGCACGTTTCAGACCCTCGGAATGAGTCACGTGGTGGAAGTTGGGGTAACCATCGAGTGTCGGCGGCTTGGGGTCTTTGCTGCTCGAGTAGCGGTATACCTGACCAACTTTCAACCTTCCGCCCATGACTGTACCCCTCGGTATGAGAACGGACGACGACGCGAAGTCGACCTTACAGGCGCATACTGACACTCACACAGAGGGCCAGCCCGAACTGCGCTCTGCGCCCTTCTCGATCCGTTCGGACGAAGTTGCCATCTCTAGGTATCTATTCTTCCGAGAGGTCGATCTCTTGATCCGGGTTGAGCAATTCGTCTCGCGGTGACTCGCCCATTAGTGCATGGCGGCCTGCGTGGCAGTTTGAGCAAAGCGTGACGAGATTCTGTGGGTCATTGTTGCCGCCTTGATGCACTGGCAATTTGTGGTGGACTTGAAGCGCGATGCCCTGCGCAGGAGTGGCGCCGCAGTCCTGACATGTTCTGTCGTCCCTGTCGAGGATCTGGTAGCGGAGCTTGATTGCTTCGCGTACGCGCGGTGGACGCTTGTCCAGGGTGGGGAGCCGGTATGAGCCGGCAGGAAGAGACGGATCGTCGACGTTCGAGACGATCTGCCAGCCTTCTTCCTCCAACTCGCGCATCCGGCGAGGCCACTCCTGAATCTTGGCAACGTACGCCAACTGCTCCTTGTCAGCCGGACGAGGAGAGATTGCTTTGAGATAGTGGAGCAGACGATCCTTCCCTGACGTACTTCCGCCCCCTAGCTTCTTGAGGTTCCGGGTGTCCTTGGCGAGACGCCAACGTTCGGCCAAGTCGGTGTCAGGCTCAGCGGCGGCTAGTCGGTAGTGGTCGTGGGGCAAGTCGTCACAGTTGACAGCGGACTCGATCGGCCAGCCGTGCTCCACCCGGAGCTCACGGACCCGTCTCGGCCACTCTGCGATCCCAGAGACGCCAGCGAGTGCATCGGCAGGTACGGATGTGCCGACGTGGTTTTGCAGGTACTGCAAGATGGCGTCCCGAGCGGATGTAAGACCGAAGGCCCTGTTCACCCCAGAAGTGGCACGCCGAACCTCCCCAGACAACAGGCCCAGTTGTGCTGCGGCATCCAACCACGCATCTTGAGTCAGAGAATCCGCCGGAACCTGGTTAACGGCCTCCAAGTACTCCCCGACGGTGTTCCTAAATATCGACAGAGCCTCTGTAGGTGGCTCGTTGGCGCCTGTGGCTGCCGTCACTATCCCTCCCTGAGGCACGGCTCGTTCGCGTGATTAATTCTGCGGATGGTTTCGCGCACCCGAGCCTAGCTGTTCAGATAGAACAGTTCCTCGGTGGCCGACAAATTTGCGTGCCTTTCTGATCCCCAGGTTTCGAGCCTTTTTAGGATGGCTTCCGATGGGGGTTCCCAACCGAAGGCTGCACTGAGGATGTGCATGGCCAGGCGAGGGGGGACGGCGTTCCCGATTTGCTGCCCGACATCGCGGCCTGACCACGGATAGTCCCAGGGGAAGGTCTGCAGCCGACCTGCCTCCGAAAAAGAGAAGCGCTCAAGTTCGATGCCATCCAAGGAAACGACCCGGTTGCGAGAGATTTTCCCGGTGACCGTGGCTGATGGCTCCGAAGATGTGCGACGGCCCCGTGCCTTGGGGTTGCCACCGGTGCCGTAGTTGGAGATGACCACGAACTCCGACCCTCGGTGAAGCACATCGGCCATGGTCGTCCAAGGGGACAAGTCAGGGTCGCCGGCTTGGCGCGCAACTCCCTTCCTGTAGGTTCGGTGCGTTGGGGCTGGAAGGTTCACGGGGGCACTTCCCATGCGTGCGATGAGAACGGCCCTTTTGCGGGTCTGTGGGACTCCGTACGCCTCCGTGCGCAGGAGTCCACAGTCCACGGAGTAACCCTCACTCTCCAGTGCCACGGCATAGGCTTCCCAGACGGGTAGCACTTCCGGAACCTGCTCAAGGACGATCGCGCGGTACGGGCGGCCGTGGTCATCGATCGCTTCGAGTGCCCACCGCAGTGGCTCCAACACCAACCCGGTCCGCTCGTCCTCGATATCCGCGAGATCATCCCTGATCTGCTCGCGATCTTCCCGGGCGACCATGCGCTTGGCGAACTCCAGGACGTCGTCCAGGGCCTTGCGCCCCGCTCCCGCGCCAGCGACGGTGAACGTCTGGCACGGTGGGCCACCGGCCAGCACGTCAGCGTCGGGGAAGTGCGCTGGCCCGTACTGCCGGACGTCATCCTCCTTGGTCACCAGGCGAGCGGCACGACGTGTGGCACAGGCCGCCGGGTCCCACTCCAGTCCCACCGTAGGGACTCCGAGCTTCTCGGCTGCGACGTCAAGTCCGCCCGGGCCGGCGAACAGATCCACAATCTGGACGGGATGCACTCGATCTCCAGGTCGCGTCAATGTGAGGTTGCCGCTGTCACAGGCGGCCAGGGGCTTCTTGCCTGGCACCGCTCCACAGTGGTCCCACAGGCTATCGCGTGCCTCGGACAATCAACGGGCACGTCGAGCGCGCTACTCATCTGTGGCATGGATGATCGGCGCTGCTACCGACGCATCTCCCCCTCTCCAGAGGCCGTACCTACTGCCGTTGATCACTGTGGCTCGGCGAGGATCGTCATCCGTGACACGGGCCAGCCGAGCGGAGACCCAGGATCCGTTACGGGGGGTGGGCAGTCCGAGGTCGCTGGCGATTTGAGGCGCTGGTTTCAGATGTCCCAACACCACCAGGCCCTCAGGCCGGAGGTGCAGGCGCGCATCGCGTGCGCGCTTGGGTCCGTCATGCTGAGTGGCAACTGTCACCACCGTGGTCCTGTCAACGAGTTGCCCCGGTACTTGTCGAAACAGCTCGTTCACCCGAAGTTGTCCGCCATTGCCGCCGCCCCTGTAGTTGGCGGAGGCCCCGAAGATGGCCCGGACCTTCTCTGGCGCTTCCTTCTCCAGGTTCAGGAGGAAATTTACAGGCAGTTTGCCGCCCTTCACGATCCAACGAATCTTCTTCCTGCCACTCTTTGAGACACCCCGCTTCTGGTCGAGATTCGAACCTGGCCTCAGAACATCGTCCGTGATTCGCAGCAAACCAACATCAAAGGATCCCGCCACGTCGTCTGCTTGCATCAGCAAGCAGATATGACCCTGCGCTTCCCTCGGTATCGACCAGCTATCTCCCATAGTCCACTTTGCGTCGACTTGCTGGCCGGCAATCATGTAGTCCATCGACGGACCGAATCCGAGATCGAATTCCGCTCGCGCAACGATTTCAACTTTCGTTCCGAGATACGTTCTTTCGGTCTTCTCTACCCGTCCAACACCCTCATTCTCGTACAGGTTGTACCGGCCGGTTCGCTGGCCATCCAGAACCTCGTCGATTGATTTACGAAGTACCTGGCCAAAGCGCTCCGAATAATCTTTCTGTGCAATGAACCAAGACTGCACCGACTCCAAATTTGGATCATCGGACGCGTCTGATGGGCGCGGCAGGATGGACTCTTCGGGGAACAATGACTCATCCTGGGTCATGACGTGATCATATAAGTGTGTACTGCGTCTCTAAACCCTGTGCAGATAAACCGTGCTATATTGGATCAAATCTGGGGAGAATGCCTCATTTTGGGCCATCGTGGGCTCGTGAGTCACGATGGGGCACTTTGCAAATCCACACATTACGAGTTGTCCGATCTTGTTTCGCAGGCGTCCGTGGACGTCCGCGCCCCCGCTGTCACGGCCGGTCTCCTGGGGTGCCGGAAGCGCACGGACGGTGGTGCACCAACCCGGACTACGAAGTGATCGAGACCACAAGTGAGACCGGGTTGGCGCTGACCAAGGGCGGCCGCTGTAGGCCGGGGGTCAGCGGGGCCTGCTGGAATGCTGCCGGAGCCACGTGGGCGGAGCGGTGACCGACGAACAGCGGGACCTGATTGGACAGATCGGGAAGGTTCAGCCGGCCCAGCGGAGAACGGGACGGCCGCTGCATCGTCACCTGTTACTGCTGTGGCTGTGGCCCAAGCCGTACATGGCCAGCCGCGCGAGCAGCCCTGGCCCAAGGCCCGGGTCACTCTTGGACGATTGTGACGAACCATCAGAGAACTTCATATAAAGCTACCAACTACACAATCGTCAACTCGACTTGACGCGAGTGTGGGTTGGCTGCTGAAATTTCTGCCATGAACCCACAGATGTGGTCCGATGCGTTCGTGGAGCGCAACGCCGTGGACCTTGCGCAACTGCGTGAGGTCCTGGAGGACTCCTTGGCCAACGCTTCGAACTTGGAACGCAAGAAGCGGCCACACCCTCAACCCATGCAGGGTGCCGTCATCTCAATGGATGTGCGGGACAGGGTGCTGCTCTCCGTGGGTAACCCGGCGGCTGCATCCGGACGGTTTCGGTTTCATGCAGGACCGAACAGGTCCGTGCAGGTGCAGGAGCGCTCAAGCGGCACGACGCTACGTGTGCGCAAGATTATGGGAAACGCCGCGTATCAACCGTTTCAGCCCAAGCCGCCCGTTGTTCACCAGCCGAGACTGTATGACAATGCGGCGGGCGAGCTGGATGAGGGGTGCGTCCCGTTCCTTGTGTGGTCGATCGACCCAAGTGACCTACTTGGGGACTGTCTCGTTGTCGTGTTGGCAGACGAGAAGGACCTCCAGCGCTCGCCATTGGTTGTGTGCGCCAGGACTGAGATTCCGCAGTTGGCCTCGCTGCCGCGCGATACTGTGAAACAGCACGTCTCGGTGGGAGACGACGACTTCGGCAACTTGGTTGCTCCGCGTCGGCCGAAGCGCGGGGCTGGAGGGGTGAACGATGCGCCGCCCAGCGTCTAGCCCCGATGCGACGTTTGGAGATGGTCTGCTGTGGTTGACACGCTTGAGGTATACGGGGCTCGCGTTCGACAGGCCAGGACGATTCGCCGCAGTCCCATCAAACCCCTCGCTGAACTTTTGGGCATGTCCCCATCGACGTGGTCCGCCATGGAGCGCTCAGGGACTTATTCGATGTCGAGACACCAGGCGCGAGCACTTTCTTTGTCACTACGCTTTCCGGCTCGATTCTTCGAGTTGGAGCCTGGCACATCGATTCATAGAGGCTCTCTCTTGTTTCGGGCGAAGAAATCAATAAGAATGTCGGAAGTTGACGCCCTGACGAGTTTCGCGGAGATGTTGTACGAATTGCTGTGGGCATTGGCCAAGCATGCAACTCGACCTCCGTTGAGAATCCCAGATAGGTTGCACCCTGGAGTTTCACCCGAAAAAGCCGCAGGTCTTACTCGTGCAGCTTTGGACCTACCTGAGGGTGAACCTATTTCTCATGTAATTCACACCGTTGAACGTGCAGGGGTTCCCGTGATTGTTGCGGATGTGGGCACCCCAGATGCGCGGCACGACGCATTCAGCGTCTGGGGGGGTGATTTTCATGAGCAACCACTTGTGGTCGTTAAACCCGTTAATTCATGGGAGCGGACTCGCTGGTCAGTGGCACATGAGCTAGGGCATCTTCTGCTACATCGCAGTTCTGTAGGGGAGGTTAACGAAGAGGAGGCCAATCGGTTTGCCAACGAATTCCTTTTCCCGTCACGGTCGCTGAAGGAAGAGTGGCCAGCGGCAGTTACATTGTCGACTCTCATGCCCTTGAAGCGGCGGTGGCAAATGTCGTTGGCCGCCCTAATAAAGCATGGCCAATGGAACGGGCTGATCGAAGACCATCGTGTAACTGGTCTTTATAAGCAATTGTCATCGCGGAGGGATCCAAATACCGGCGTGACATGGAGGGTCCAAGAGCCTGGTTGGTCTGACCAGGATCCGGAACGGCCGCGCCTCATTTCCGCAATGGCCGAACGTGGGCTCGAAACTATGCCCACGGCTGAACTGCTTTGCTCGATGACGGGGTGGGCCGAGGACTTGTTGGGAGATGTCCTTGGAGGGCAGCGTCCGGCCCCGGCAGTCCAGCGGGAACAGGTCAAGAGGGATCAAGCCAACGCCCCTAGTAACGTGATTGCTTTGCGGCGCGCATAGATCCCTTCAACAATCAGCCTCAGTGCATAGCGGTGGCGCTGATCCACACTGCTGATCGCGCCACGCTCGCCGCCGATCACGTTGGTGCCGTATATACACGGACACCGCCTACGCGCTGGCGCACGGCGCGGCCGGCCTGGCGAGGCTGCGCAGCAGAGGACCAGCCCCCGAGAGCTCCGGGAGCCGGTCGCGTCGTGCAGCCGAGGTGGATCTACATGGCCGTGTAGTTGCCCACCACGTCGGTTACGCCGTACATCCACTGAGCGATCCCCACGCCAACACAAACCGTGATCGCGCAAGCGAGGTTCCTGATGCCCTTCACGGAGCTCCTTGGGGTTCACGTTCTAGTCGCGCCCCGTAGATCAGGAGCGCAGAGGGGACGCTACTCGGGCCCTGAGGTCATCGCGTCACGTACCGGAAGGTAATACGATCTTCGCTCCAAACGCTACCAAGACGACCCTCTGACGGCGCTGTCACGCTGTGGCTACGCAGTTGTTTTTCCGCACCTCGGCCAGACTGCGTGCTGCTCAGCCGCGGCCTCGCACCGTGTCACTCGGACGTGGGATCCTTGGCGTTGAGCGATGGAGTCGACGCGAAGGAGCGGAAGTGCCGGAGGCCAGTCCGCGCGGAACCTACCTCGTCATCGCAGACGCACTGCGGACCGAGATTGAAGAGGGGGAGGACATCGACACCCTTCCGTCCGAAGCGGCCCTGATGCAGACACACGGCGTCGGCCGCAACACGATCCGTCGCGCGCTCAAGGCCCTGGAAGCTGATGGTGTCGTGGAGTCGGCGCCGGGGATTGGCTGGCGTGTCGCCCAGGGCGGGGCATCACGGTCTCTCTCCGAGCGAATGGCTGACGTGATCACAGACGACTCACTGTCGGCGGGCGATCGGTACCCGTCCGAAGCGAGTCTCTGTGCGCGGTTCGGCGCTTCCCGTACTGCCGTCCGTCGCGTGCTCGCCCAGATGGAGGGGAAGGGCCTGCTCGCCACAGCCCATGGCAAGGGCCGAACCGTACTTGCCGTCCCGCCTGCCCCCATGGGTCGGCGGTAGCCATGGCCGCCGTGGGATTGACCGGGTGGGCGTACTCGCTCTCCGAAGCGCTGCTATCTGATCCCCTCCCGCGTCGGTGGGCTCATTCGCTCGGGGTCGCCGAGCGCGCCCGCTCCTTGGGTCCGATTCTTGGGCGTGACGCGGAGCTGCTGGAAGCAGCCGCGGTGCTCCATGACATTGGCTACTCGCCAGCCGCGGCCACTACCGGCTTCCACCCGCTGGACGGCGCGCGTTTTCTCCGGGATCACGAACAAGCGGATGGGCGAGTTGTCCGTCTCGTCGCTCACCACTCCTGTGCTCTGCTGGAAGCCGAGGAGCGCGGACTGAGGCAGGAGCTAGAGGGAGAGTTCGAGCTGGAGCATCCGGAGCTAGTCGACGCCCTGGTGTACTGCGACATGACCACGACGCCGGACGGGACGCCAACTACATCGGAGGAACGGCTGGACGAGATCGTGCGGCGGTACGGCCCTGACACGATCGTCGGGCGTTTCATTCAGCGCGCCGCCCCCGAGATCCACGCGGCGACGAAGCGGGTTGCAGCCCGGTTGGCACAGGTCTCTGCCGAGGGTCAGCCGATATAGGGATCGCGCCGCGAGTCGTCGAGACCGTGCCTGATGCGCATCATCATCGACGGGTGAATGTCCAGCCCCTCAAGGTCCGCGGGGTCAACCCAGCGGACTTCCTTTGACTCGCTGCTCGTACGCAGGGAACCGCCGACCGGCCGGGCTCGGAAGCAGATGGAGAACTGCTGCCGCACCTCTCCGTCGTCGTACGCGAGCACATGCTCAGGGTCGGTGTAGAGCCCGACGATGCTGTCTACTTCGACGTCGATCCCGGTCTCTTCCTTGACCTCGCGAACCGCGGTGTCGGCGATGCGCTCGCCGATGTCGTGGCCGCCGCCAGGCACCGCCCACAGGTCGTTGTCCGTCTTGTGGATGAGCAGAAGTCGTCCCGAGTCGTCCCGGACAATCGCCGTGACCGAGGGCACAACGGAGTTGGCCTTGGGGGCGTTCGGGTCGCGGAAGTGATCGATACGGCCCATCAGTGCGTGCCTTCCCAGTCGGTGGGCGAGGAGATCGGCCGGCCGGTCTCCCAGACTCGCTCCACACTCTCAGCGTAGGCGTCGAAGAGTTCACCACCGGGCACGCGCCGCAGGTGCAGTACGGGGGCCATGTAAGCCCCGACGCCGAAGATGTGCCCGTTCGCCAGCATCTCGTCATCAGCGCGATAGATCGAGTTGTACAGGGTCGTGCTGTGCAGCCGGAACTCAACGCCAGGCAGACCGAACAGCGGAGAGTAGTTGACCAGCGCGTTCCGGATCTTCGCCGCCATCGCCGCACCGATCCCCTCATCGTCCCCGCGCACGGCGACGGCTGGCGAAGAGGGCTCACCCAACAGGAAGCGGATCGGTACCCCCTCGGCTGACTTCTCCTTGACGATGCGGTGGAACGTGGCGTCTTCGGTGAGCCAGAAACCCGAGTACACCAGCACGTCGAACTGGCGGCGCGACTTGGAGTAGAGGTCCGTCCAGAGGGTCTGCATCACGACGGAGCGGTGCGGATAGAGCCTGACCACCTCAGCGTTTCCGGACGCGGTGACCTCGGCCGACGTGCGTTCGTCGGGCCACAGGTACGACACCTCACACTTCAGCAGCGAGGCTGTGGCGTACTGGAAGCGTCGGTACGGCTTGCGTTCGGGATCGTTGATCCATCGTTCGACGGTCTTGGGTGCGACTCCGAGCCGTTGGGCCACCTCATCGAGGGTCAGGCCCAAGTCCACTATGGCGCCGCGTAACCGTTCGTTCGCCACTCCAACCTCCACCCAGGTGGGACGACTTGATACGACTTCACGCTAGCTAAGAACGACTCAAGTCGTACAGGTGCGAAGTCGATCGTCGGGGTCCGGGGCGCCACTCTGTAGGTACATCGAGCGGCAGGGCCCGCAGAACTCCAACAGACGCAGGGCTTGACGGGGCGTATCCCTCCATGCACGATGAGGGACATGTAATACATGTTCTGCTTGTTCGGGTCGTGCGACCCGAAGCGCAGGCCCTTTGAGACCTCCATAGCGTGCCGACCCAGCCACCTGAACAGGGTGGTCGATGGGTGCGGGTCATCACCCCGACCGCCCATGTCGGGCCGGGTGACCTGCCCGGATCCGCCCTTCGGGGCGGTGACGGCATTGCCTGATCTGGGATCCGAAGCACCTTCGCGAGGGTCCCCCTCGCTCACGGCTCAGCGGCCGGGTGCCGCTGTCGGCTGCCTCCGCTGCTCGACTCGTACGAGCAGCGCTGAGGGGAGCCGGAACCCCAAGGAGAAAGTTCATGACCACCACACTCATCGCTGTTCTGGGCACGCTCGCCGGGGCGATCGTCGCCGGGCTCATGCAGCACCTCACCGCCACGCGCAACGCACGGACCGCGGCGGCCGAGCGGCGCCGGCAGGTGCTCGCCAACGCCGTTCCCGCGCTGCTCGCCGCGGTCGTGACCCACCGCGAACACCAGTGGCTCAAGGTCGCGGCCCGGCGCGACGGACAGCCCGACACGACTGAGGCGCGGCAGGCCCGTTACGCCGCTCGGTCGGCGGTGACCAGCGCGATGGACGTGCTGCACATGACCACCACCAGCCGCACTCTGCTGGCCACGGCGCAGGAAGCGGTCAACGCGGCGATGGACATCGGCGACGTGCCGGACGACGAGCGGGACGCGGCCGGGCTGCGGGCCCGCCAGGCACACACCGCGCTGCGCGAAGCCGGCGCCAAAGCGCTCTACGGCTGACCGGCTGCCCGATCCGCCCGACGCTGCGCGGGCGGTGAGGGGAGCCGGAATCAACCTGGGGAGTTCACCATGCTCGACGTTCCTTTCGCACAGCAGCGCATCTTGGTCCGTGCCGCGCGCCGGCCGGACCGGCGGGTGTCGAGCCGTAACGCCGATGCGCTGATGAGCCTTTACGCGGCCGATCTGGTGTCGCGTGACGCGCTCACCCCCGCGGGGTTCGCGCTGGCCCGCCGCCTGCTGGAGGCGGACCCCTCCCTGCGCTGAGCACCAGCCTTCACGACCGCCGACAGCGGCACTGCTGTCGGCGGTCGTGGCTGCTCGTGCACGAGCGAGAGCCCTACCGATCACGGCGCGCGCCCCCGGGCTTCGTGGGGTGGCAGCGGGCCGTTCCACCGTCAGGAGAGAGCTGATGAAGTACATCGTTGCCGGTCAGCAAGCCGTCACGGAGGCGGAATTCGCGGAACTGGCGCTGGGCACCCCGGTTGAGCTGTGGCTCGGGGTGGAGGGCGAGAGCGACGAGGAGCGGGCGGCGCGTCTGGACGCGGCGCGCGACATCCTCGCCGACCCCGAGTACCGCGACCTGCCCGACGACCTGATCCGCCTGGCGGCCCGGGTTGTCGAGAACCGCCCGGACCTGTTCAACGTCGTCCCGCTGGCTCGCCCCGCCTCCCCGCGGCCCGCGTGGCGGGGAGTTGCGGCGTGAGCGCGCCTCGTCTGCGGGTGCTGTCACTGGGTGCCGGTGTGCAGTCCACCGCGCTGTTGCTGCTGGCCGCTGAGGGCCGGTTACCGAAGTGGGACGCGGCGATCTTCGCCGATGTCGGCTGGGAACCCAAGTCGGTCTACGACCACCTCGACCGCCTGTGCCGGGAGGTCGCCGAGCCGGCCGGTATCCCGGTCTACCGGGTGCGTCACAAGCCCCGCGGCGGCGGGGAGCGCATCAGCGGCAACCTGCGCGCTGATTCGCTGACGCCGGGTGCGTTCGTGCGGATGCCGGTGTTCGTCCGTAACCGGGAGGGCTCCGGCGCGGCGATGGTGCGTCGGCAGTGCACGGACGAGTACAAGGTCAAGCCGGTCAAGGCGAAGATCCGGGCGCTGCTGGGCTATCCGCACCCCACGCCGGTGCCGGCCGGGGTGTTCGTGGAGCAGGCGATCGGTATCAGCCGGGATGAGTTCACCCGGGCCAAGGACGCCGACGTTCGGTATCTGCGCAACGTCTTCCCGCTGCTGGACCTCGACGGCGCGGCCGATGGCCGACCCGGCTGGACCCGTACCGACTGCCTGCGCTACCTGCGCGCCCACGGCTGGGGGCAGACGCCCAAGAGCGCGTGCATCGGGTGCCCGTTCCACGGCAACCGCCAGTGGCGCGAGCTGCGCGATGAACACCCGCAGGAGTGGGCGGATGCGGTCGACTTCGACCGCCAGCTTCGCACCCTGCAACTACGCGGCATCAAGGAAGCGCCGTACCTGCACCGCAGCCTCATCCCGCTGGAGAGGGCTCCCATCGACCGCGTGACGGCCGGTGAGTGGGCGGAGCGACAGGGCGACCTGTTCGACGCCGCTGGTCCTGCCGCGGCGACACCGGAGAGGAGCAGGCGGCATGAGCGCCCCAATCGTGGGCGCCGCCCTGTTCCGCGCCGTCATCGCTGCGGCCGGCGGACGCTGCCACTGCACCGGTGAATGCGGCCAGCCGCACGCCAAGGGTGATGGCCGCTGCCAGCGTGAGCACGACCGCTACGCGAGCAAGCACAAGGGTCCGGTGCGGCTGATGGCCGCCCCCGCCGACCCGCTCACCCCTCCGCACATCGCCACGGCCCTTCCGCCGTGCGAGCTGCGCGCCTGGTGCCCGCCGTGCTTCGACGGCACCCGCCGGACCGCGGAACGGGCGCGGAAGTCGGCGCCCAACCCGGACCAGAACCGCCTGTTCGAGCTGTAGTCACGAGGGAGGATCTGATGAGCAACACCCCTGAAAGGGCCCTGAGCAGGGGTCAGACGATCGTGCTGGGTGCCGCTGCGGTGCCCATGGTCGCGTTCGGTGTGTTGGGTGCGGTCGGCACCTACAGCAACATCACGTCGGTGTTCCACCGGTCGGCGACCGCGCTGGGCGTGGTCGCCGCAGGCGAGGGCGCCACGCTCGTTCTCGCGCTGGTCCTGGTCGGCCTGACCATGCTGGGACAGTCGTCCCCGGCGGCGGTCCGGGTCGGGCTGTGGACGCTGCCGGCGGTGGCTTCCCTGACCGGCGCCGTGACGGCACCGAGCGGAACGGAAGCGGTCGTGTTCGCCGTCACCCCGATGGCCATGTGCGTGTCCGCGGAGGGCATGGGGCTGCTGGCCCGCCGGATCGTGGTCTACCGCACCCGGGTGGACGCCGAAGCCCAGCGCCGCACCGCGGCCGTCGTGCAGCAACTCGCCTACCACCGCGCCCGCGCTGCCAACCACCCCGACACCAAGGCCCGCAAGAAGTCGGATCGGGAGTCGTGGAAGCTCGCCAAGCGCGTAGGCACCGGTGACGCCCGGCTGGGCGAGAACCTGGTGGAGGTACAGCGCGAGCGGATGACCTCCGGTGCGGACGCGGCTCTGGCGGGCATGTTCGCCCTGCCCGTCACACCCGTCACGGCCCCCGTCACACCCGTGACGCCCGCCGTGACGACCACCCCCGAGCCCCGCGCCATCGAGGACGCGGACGCGGAAGCCGTCACGCCCGGTGTGACGGAGGAAGGCACGCAGGACACGGCCGGATTCGCGATGGCTCCGGCGGGGCCCGTCACGCCTGTGACGCCGCCGGCCGAGCCGCCCGTGACGCTGGCTGAGATCGCGGCTGTGGCCGGCGTTCCTTCCCCGCCGGTCGGGGAGCCGCTGAGCGATGGCCAACTGCTCGTGGTGCTGCGGCATCTGCGTTACGCCGATGACCCGCCGCTGTCCTACCGCCAGGCCGTTGCCTCCTTCCGGGAGGCGGGGTTCGTCGGCGGGGAGCAGCGGGTGCGCAAGGCGTGGGGATCGCTGATGTCCCACGAGGAATCCGAAGCCTGATCGTGCGTCCGGCACACACCAACGAGGGCCAGCCCAGTGCAAGTGGGCTGGCCCTCGTTGCGACTGCCGGAAGCAGTCGACACCAGTGAAGCAGACCCGGCGAGCCCCGGCGAGCGGCACCCGCGCAGACCCGGCGAGCAGACCCGGCGAGCCCACCCAAACCCGCACCACACCTGCACTTCTCAACCAGACAAGGGGATCAGCAGTGTCCACCCAGACCGAGCAGACCACCCCCCGAATCGAACCGGCGCAGGGCTCTCACCACTGGGTCATCACGCTGGAGATTCCGGGACGGCTGATCAGCACCTACGGCGGCACCTACACCCCTCCGGCCGGTGCTACGCGCAGCGACGTGTACCAGGCCATCCGCAGCGACATCGCCCGGCAGAAGCCGGAGTTGGAGGGCGCGAACGTCATGTTCTTCGCCCTGGAGTCGAACCGGCTCTGACCTGCACGATTCCGAGACCGGGCCCGGCCGCCGACCTTCCACAGCACGCGGCCGGGCCCTTGACTCCGTGAAGGAGTGAGAACCATCGTGACTCAGACGACCCCGATCGCGCCCGCCCCGGGCGCGACTTCGCCGCCCCCGCAGCGCGGACAGCCGACGCCCGGCCGGGAGCCGGCGGCGCACACCCGCGGAGGTATCCCGGCGGTGCCGCTGGCGGTCACGACCGGCAACACCATGGTCGGACTTGCCTCCGCCGGCGTGCTGGCCGCCGGGCCGTTCGCCGCGGCGGCTGCTCTGGGTGGGGCAGCCCTGACCGGCGCAGTCGCCGCTGCACACATACGCCAGCACAACACCCGCCAGCGCCCCCGACGCACCAACAACAGCTCCGCAGGCGGCACCAGCCGCAGGAACCCCCGCCGGTCGGCAAGCTCCGCCGGCGGCATGTGGGGTTCGGGACGGGGCCGGGCGGGCGGCGGACGCTCCCGCCGGACCGGCGGGCGGGCCGGGGACGCGACCGTGCCGCGGCAGACCCGCCGCACCGCGCCCGCGCCGACGACCGGCCGTGGGAACACCGGAGCGGGGACGAAGAACCGTTCCGCGTTCACGGGGGCGGGGCGTCGTACTGCCGGCGGACAGGGTGGCTCGCGGCGGCGTACGCCGTGGTCCACCGGCCGCAAGAACCGCGCCGGCAGCACCTCGCGGGCGGACCGCTCGCGGGGAACGCTGTCCGCGCTGCGCGGCGCGCGCAGCGACCGGCATTCCGCGGCCCCGTCGCGCAGTGCACGGCGTCGCTCGGACACGGCGGCCCGCCGCCGCCTGGCCGACGCCCGCCGCACCAACGGCGGGCGTGCCTTCCACTCGCCGACCTCGAACCGCGCGAACAAGGCGGCAGGTCACCGGCGTCCGGGTCGGATTCGTGGCGCGTGGGCGGGGGCGCGTGCCGGGTGGCGGGCGCAGCGCGACCGCGCCGCGGCCGGACGCGTGGAACGTACCCGGCAGGCCCGCCGCCGGGCGGTCGCCCGCCGCGCGATGCGCTCGGCTCTGCGCCGCTCGCGCCTGCGGTACTGGGGGCGCGGCGCCCTGGCTCTGGCGCTGGTCGCGCCGGTCGGACTGCTCGGGATGCTCACCACCCCGATCGGGCGCCGTCTGGGCTGGTCCGGGCTGATGTACCCGGGCCGGCGGCTGTGGCGGCGGCTGATGGGCCGCGCCCGTGCCGATCGCGACGAACGTGACCGCGCCGCCTGGGAGGACTTCGAGGACCAGCAGCACGCCGACCCCGACGACGAGGGGCGGCGGCTGCTGGACCGGGTGCCGCGGGCACCGCGCAACCACACCGCACTGGACTGGGCCGATCTGACCAAGGGAGACGACATGGCCAACACCAACACCCCCGGGTTCCTCTTCGACGCCTCCGCGTCGGAGATGGAAGAGGCGGCGAACGCGTACCAGCCGGACGGGGCGATGCACGTCATCAGCACCCTGGCCGGGATGCCCGCGGCGCTGACCTCGGTGTCCAACACCTTCCGGATCCTGGCGGAGAAGTCCGACGAGGAGTTCCCGCTGCACAAGGTGGTCGGCGAGGGGCTGGAGGAGGTCTACCGGCACCTTCAGCGTGCCGTGGACGCCGCCGAGGAGGTCGCGCAGGCTGCCCAGCAGGTTCACGAGCACGACATCCGCCGCCACGAGGAGCCCCGCACCGGCGAAGCCATGTGGGACACCACCAACAACCAGGACAACTGAACCCCCGGGCGGCAGCGACGACGGCCGCCGCCACAGCAAGGCCGAACCCGCCGCGATGCGGGTTCGGCCTTGCTGCTTCCCGCGTGAAGGAGATGCGGATGAGTGAGCACGGACTGAACCTCTCCAGCACCCGCGGCAACCACCCCGCCGCCCCCGGTGCACACCCCGTCAACAAGGAGCCGGCGCCGCGGCGTCGGCGCTCGGGTAAGGACAAGCCGGGCGGCAGGCTGCCGCTGGACTGGTCCGTACCCCACGGCCCCGTCAGCGGCGCCATCTCGGCAACCACGGGTGCCGGGGCGGTCGCGCTGCTGGGTGCGGCCACGAGCATGCCGCCGGGCTGGCCCATGGCCATCGGCGCCGCGGGCGCCGTCGGGCACGGCATCGGGGTGAGCGTGCGGCGGAGGCTGACCGGCCGCACCCTGGTCACCCGCTGCGCCTCCTGGCTGCTGGCCGGCGGCTGGACCACCTGGGCCGTGGCCACGGGCCCGCTTCAGTGGGCCGCGGCCGGATCCCTGGCCGCTCTCGGGGTCGGCGTCGGCGCCATGGCTTCCCACGCGGCGGTGCACGAGGAAGCCGCCGAAGAACAGCGCATGTCGGCAGAGGCCAAGGAGCTGTACCGGGAGCTGAACGCCGACCGCCTCGCGCTCGCGACCGAGTGGGAAGAGCGCATCCACCGCGTCAGCGGGGTGCAGGTCAGCGTGTTCGCGGTAGAGATGTGGGCCACTGGCGCCGGCTTCAGCCTCGCCGCCGAACTGCCCGCCGGGGGTGCGGTGTGGACGCGGGTCCAGAACCAGGCCAAGGGCCTGGCCGCGGACGCCCGGCTGCCGCTGGGCTGCGCCATCCACGTGGAGGAAGGCGACCGGCAGGGCCGTGTGGTGCTGGACGTCGCCACGGAGAACGTCATCGACCGCACCTACACCTACCCCGCCGACTACGCCCCGCTGTCGTTGCTGACGGGGATCCCTTGGGGGCTGCTGCCCAACTCCGACCCGGTGCAGGTGTTCCTGCGAGAGGCGTGCGCGCTGATCCTGGGCCCGCCCGGATCCGGCAAGTCCACCTTCGTAGACGTGGTGCTGGCCGGGTTCGCCCGCTGCACCGACGTACTGACCTGGGTCATCGACTTCAAAGCCGGCGCCAGCGCCCGCCCGTGGATCCGCCCCGCCCTCGAAGCCGCAGGCAAGCTGCACCCGCCTGCGGGGCGGCCCGCGGCTCCGGCCGGGACGCGGCCGGCGGTGGACTGGGTGGCCTCCACCCCCAAGGAAGCACAGCGCATGCTGCGCGCAGCGCTGGCCATCAACGCGGCACGCCAGCACGCCTATCAGGACCTGATGGACGCGCAGGACACCACGCTCCTGCCCATCTCTGCGCAGCTTCCGCAGATCATGATCGTGGTGGACGAGGGTGCGGAACTGCTGTCCGCGCCGTCGTTCCGGGATCCGGTGATGAAGGACGTGCAGGCCAACGTCAAGAAGATCATGCGCACGACCCGGGCCATGGGGCTGCGGCTGGTGCTGACCGCGGTGGACGGCAACACCTCCGCCCTGGGCAACACCGAGGTCCGCAAGTTCTCCCCGGTCGGCGTCGCGCTCACCTCCGGTGAGTCGGCGGGCAACAACGCCGCGAAGCTGTTCACCAGGGTCAAGGCCGACGCCTCCCAGTTGAAGGCCAAGGGCGCGGGCATCATCGGCGCCGCCGGCGCGGACGGCTTCGCCCCCACACCGTTCAAGGGCTGGAAGACCGCCCCCAGCATGGCCCGCGAAACCACCCTCGCCACCAGCGACCGCCACCCGCTCCTCGACGCCGCATCCGCGGACGCCGCCGGGGAGGACTACGCCGACCGCTGGAACGACGACCGCGCCGGATGGCTCTGGCACACCACCCCCGCGGGCGGGCGCACCACGCCGGAGAGCCGGGGCGCCACTGTGGAGCAGGAGCGGCCCGCTGGGCTCAACCTGTCCTACCGCAAGCCCGCCGCGGGCGGCGGCACGGCGGACGAAGAGACGTTGGCAGCGCGGTTCCGCGCCGAGATCGACGCCACCTTCGCCACCACCGACGAACCCGATGCCTCCGACGCCGGCGCACCGCACAGGGCTGTGGGGGAGACGGGCGCGGATGACGGCGGGCTGTCGCTGTCGTACCGGGCCGCGTCGGAGCCGGCGCAGGGCGCGGCGCGCAAGGCGGCGCTGATGCTCATCATCGCTGCCGGACCGGACGGCACCGGAGCATCCGCGATGGAACGAGCACTCGCCGGCAACCACGGAACCCGGCGCCCGGTCATCCAGGGATGGCTGAAGGA